>NZ_JACHDY010000002.1:0-300000 GCF_014201315.1 Edaphobacter lichenicola | reverse complement strand
TGGATTGGTCAACATCTTCAGGTCAGTTTCGCTGTAGATCGGCGACGGGTTGTTTCCTTCCGAGTTAGGGAAGCCGACAAAGATGTTGTCGTCATATTTGATAGCGGCCCTGGGCGATGGATCTCCCACATACTCGAGCTCCAGAGCAACGTGGTTGTTCGAGTAGACAATATTGCGTTGGAAGATCGCGGGCCGATCTACCGGCATATCGATAAAGATAGCGGTGTCGCCTGCACGGCAAAATTGGCTCAATTTGGCGTTGTACCCAGGCGGTGTGCCTGGGATCTCGTGGGACATAGCGTCGCAGTTCCCGACGATGTAGTTGCCGATCAATGTCGCAGTCGCGCCACCTACTTTCAGCTGCTGTCCCATGTTGCTGAAGGCGAGGCTGTCCGTAACGGTCATGCTGGATCCCGCTCCGCCGATATGGAGCGCGTCCAATCCATCCTGGGTGTTGTAGCTGGCGGTTCCCTTATCGAAGTGCGCTTGCCAGCCGGGAGGGTCGCTATCTTTTGTGGTGGTTCCGAAGCCGTCCCCGTATCCGCCATGGTCCTGATCGGTGCAGTCTCCATAGGGCAGAGGATGCACGATGGGATACTCCTCGGCGCAACCGTTCCAGCTGATGTCGTAGTGCTGCACCAGCAGACTGCCTTTGCCGGTGGTTCCGTCGTCGGCGTTCCAGCCAGAACTAGCATTGCCCAGGATATCGACGTAGTCCATGACCACACCGTCTCCGGTCGGGCCAGCGATTCCTGAAACAGCCAGGCCGTGAAGACGAAGATCGGTCAGGGTGAGGTTGGTCGTTTTATTGGTGAGTCGAATTCCATTCTGCGCGAAGTCCTGGCTGGAATCGCAGCCGACCTTCTGCGCGGCTTTGCCGCAGGCGGAGAAGTCTGTGATGTCCAGACAAGCCACATCGACATACGATGTGCCGGAGAGATCAAGCACGTTAAAGACTGCCCATCCACCATGAAGCTGTGTCTTAGCCGAAGCGCTTCGGCACGAGGCATAGTTTTCGCCGAGGATACGCGTGTGCTGCGCCGCAGTGCCCGAAGGTGGCGGAGGAACTCCGGAGGAGTATGCGTCTCCCGTCAGGCCCCAGCACGTGTTCTTCTCACAAGAGTATGAGGGATGATCCCACCCGATCCTATAAGAGACGCCGGTCCCGATCGAACCACGGAGGATGACTGTATCGCCTCCACCGATGACCCACCCCCAGCTGGGAAATTTCGTGCCATTGGAGTAGCTGCCGTCCTGCCACAGCATACGAACGTCCTTGAACGCGCAGTGTTGATTCGACTTTCCGCCAGAGGGTGCGGCGTCGGCTTTGCCATCGCATTGACCGTTAGAGACGTTGGAGGAGTATCGAGTCCCTCCATCAGGTCGCACATACCAGGTTGTTCCATAAAGCGGCAGGCATGCACATCCGACAATCAGTACGCACAGCGTCTTGAGACAAATGCGAACGTTCATAAGCTCCGGTCTCCGAGGGACTCTATGAGTTTTGCGAGCCCAGTATAGACGTTCGTGATTGGAGGTTGTTGGCGGACGGCAGAGAGTGGAGGGAGCGCAAAAAAAGCCGGCCGCGTGGAGTGACGCGGCCGGCTGGGTTTGTTTGTTGTTTTTGTTATGGTTCCATGGCGCCGATGGCTGGCGGGTTGGCTCTGGTCTTTCCGTTGAAGTCGGTCGTGACTCCGGAGATTGCGATACCGGAGTTGATGGCCGGACTCGAGGAACTGATATTGGGATTGATGGCGTTGATGTTGGACTCACCTACCAGATCGGGATTGCCACAGGTGAAGATCTTTTCCTGTCCAGCCAGAAAAGACTCTGGGCAGCCTGTGGCTACGGTGTTCCACAGATTGTGATCGATCTCCGATCCAGAGTTGGCGAAGACATTTCCGACGCCAAGGTAGATGCCGGAGGCGAGCGTGTTGCTATTGCCAGGATCGGGATAGCCCTTGCTGATGTTGTTGCGGAAGATGAACTTCGCGCCGTTGGCCGTGCAGTTAGGAGCCTGCGCGGCACACTCGACGTCGTACATGGTGTTGCCGTAGCCGACCGAGGTGTTGTTCTCGAGCGTGATGACGGTGCCGTTGTTCATCTGGAAGGCCCATTGATCGCCGGCGGCGCGGCAGGTGTCGGCGCTGTCCAGAGCCCAGCCCGAGGGATTGAGCGGGAAGGCCGAGGCGTTGCTCAGAACCCGGCAGTTGCTGATGGAGACGTTGTTGATGGCAGAGGAGGCTGCTCCTGCGCCGAGCTTGAAGGTTTGACCGCCGTTGCCCTCGGACCAGGAGGTGGAGATGTGGATCGCCGGAGAGGTCTTCACGTCGTCACTCAAGTGAAGTGAGTCGAATCCGTCCTGCGTATTCCAGCGGAAGTGGCTGTGATCCACGTTCATGGTCATGTTGCCGGCGGCGATCTGGACGAAGCCGTCGCCGTAGCCACCCGACTCCTGCCCGTAGCAGTGGTTGAATTTGTTCTGCGTATCAGGCTTGGTCATGTCGTAAGGCTTCACGGCGACGCAGCCATTCCAGTCGACCGTCGCGTAGGAGATATTCATGGTTCCGACGGTCTCGCAGGAGGTGTTGCACCCTCCTCCGTCGCCGTTCCAGCCTGCCTGTCCGTTGCCGATCACGTAGACATCGCTGGCGGAGAAGACATCGCTACCGGATTTGTTGAGCTTGCTTCCGAGGATACCGCTGCCTGCGGTGCCGACGATGGCGACATCCTTAAGGGTGAGGTTGGAGGGACCTTGTTCGGTCAGGTAGTTGAGAAGGAGTCCGCCATAGCGCACGTAGTTGGCGTTGGTGCCGCACTGCCCTGCGCCGGCGACTGTGGTGCAGGTGTCGGGCTGGGTGATCTCGATGCAGGAGATGTCCACGTAGTCGGTTCCGCGGGTATCGAGGACTACGAAGGCAGCATCGATACCGCTCAGGACGGTCGGATTGACCAGGTGAGTGTGACCGGAGTCGTGGCAGTTGCCGGCGTTCTGGCCCAGGATCCGGGTGTGCTGGCCGGACGTGCCCGAGGGAGGAGCGGGTAGGATGCACTGCGATCCTTCGCCGTTCCCTGAATTCGGCGCAGGGCAGATGCCGCTGAGCTGGCTGTGCCAGTCTGTTCCCACGCCGCCATTCTGCTCGCCCATGTAGTAGGTGTCGGACCTGCCGCTGGTGTTCACAAATTGGATTGTGTCGCCGCCTGCGAAGCTGGCCCAGCTGCCCGAGGAATCCAGCATCTGGTAGGGATGATTGAAGGCGCACGCTTGACCCGAGCCAGATCCGGGATAGGCCGCGTTTTTCTTGCCCGTGCACTGGGTGTTGGTGCCGCCATCCGGGCGGATGTACCACGTGGTGCCCGGACCAGCCGTCTGCGTTCCTTCCGCTGCAATGGCGATGGAGGTGCTTGCGGACTTGGTCTCCTGTGGGTTGCTGTTATCTTTGACGGTCGCGGTGAAGGTGGAGGTGCCGGTCGCCGAGGGCGTGCCGGAGATCATGCCGGTGGTGGCCGCGAGGGTGAGTCCGGCCGGCAGTTTGCCGGAGGTGATCGACCACGTGTAGGAGGGCTTGCCGCCGCTGGCCTTCAACTGCGAGGCATAGGCTGCGCCATCGGTGCCGGCGGCGAGGGTCGCCGATGTGATCGCGAGCGACGCGGATGAGGAGTTAGAGGTCGCCACGACAACTGTAAGCTTTACGGTCTTTGTCTGGGCCGACTTTGACGAATCTGTAACCGAAAAGGTAAGCGGGTACGATCCGTCCTTGGTCGGCGTGCCATAGAGCTGGCCCGTGCCCGAATTAAGAGCGAAGCCTGGGGGATGAGTGCCGGAGGCGACCTTCCAGTGATAAGGCAACGTGCCACCCGTCGCTTTGAGCGTGGTGGTGTAGGCCTTCTCATAGGTGGCTTGTGGGATCGAGGTGGTGCTGATGGCAAGCGCTGTAGCGGCATTTGCTGTCTGTGACGGGGAGGTCCAATCCAGACCGAAGAAGATGAGCGCGAGGGAGAGGATGGTTACGAGGGTTCTGAATACTTTTCGCAAAATATGCTCCGTAAAAAAAGAGGAATTGGTTAGTCAAATCGCGCTGCCTGAGCCGAAAGTAAATCGGAGCCCGGACATCCGGATGAATATTTTGTTTGGAAATGGTTACTACAGTTACCCTCTAACGGAAACCGGGGCCCACTTCGTCTATCGCGAGGCAAAGTCCCTCATCTGCATGTCCAGCTAGGTTTGCATGCAGTAAGAGTTCGCAAATGACACAAAAAAGGCAGAGCTTGGGGATTAAGGATTAATTACCAAAGTAACTATTTACTGAAGTAAAGAATATTCAGGCCGATACTGCTATCCCACGTTCGTTGCACACACGGTTCGGGGCTCGACGAGGCAGAGGTCATGACGTTCGTGGCGTGTCTTGGAGCCAACGAAGCAGGTCCAGCGCAATGCAGGATGGTTGGGAACAGGGAGGATACGAATTGAGTCGCTCTATATCGAATTGGTCTTGCCCGCCTGAGAAAGATTGCTCTTGAGAGCGAATCCCCTAACTCATCAGAACCGGCAGATAGAAAGAGCGACGACTTGCTACGACGAACGCTTCAAAAAAGGAACTACTTAATTTTTATACCATAGCTGAAGAGGCTGGACGAATCTGTAACACTCAATTGTTTTATCCGCGATGGACAGCCAGGATTGCTCGCCAAAGTTCATCTTTCGCACATTCTCTGCAAGTTGTTCTCTTAGAAGCGCATCGTTCAGCAGTTGAGTGAGCGCACTGGCCAGTTCGGCCGGTTTTTGGGGATCAAAAAAAAATGCACTCTCGCGCTCTGTGAGCAGCTCACGAAAGACGGGGAGATCGCTGGCGACGATGGTTTTGCCCAACGCCAGTCCGGTCGCGAGCGCTCCGCTGGTCGTAATGGCGCGATAGGGATAGACCACGATGTCTGCCGCTCGGTAGAGAGCTACGAGTTCTTCGGTCGAGATGAAGCGTGGGTGAAGCTGAACACGCTGCAGTTTCAGGCTGCGAATCTGTTCGCGAATCTTTTCGATCAGCTCTGCCGGTCCGGTGCCTACGACCAACAGTCGAGCGTCTTCTACAGATGCTTCCACGCTCTGCCAGGCCTCGAGCAGGAGATCGATTCCCTTGTAGGGAGAGAGGATGCCCTGCCACAGCACGAGCAGCTTTCGTGGATCGAGCTCGAAGCTTTGCAGGGTCTGTTCGGCAGTTGCAGGAAGGTCGTAGAAGAATGGGCCGTGAGGAATGACTGCGACTTTTTCTTCTTTCACTGCGAACTCAATCGCGAGCCTCTCGCGGATGCTCTCGGAGTGACAGATGATGCGGTCGACCATTTGATACAGATCGTGGAAGGTCTGCCTGTGGCTCTCGCCTGTGTTGTGGGGGAGTAGATCGTGGACTGTTAGCACGATCTTCGAGCCGCGTCGGCGGCAGAGGCGGACGAACCATAGATCGAGCGGGAGGCGCTCGGTCACCATAGGGAGAAACTGTACGTGAACGATGTCAGGTGGCGAGATGAAGAAGCGCATCGACAGGGCGGCTAGATTGAGAAGCGATTCCAGGAGTTTTAAAACTCTGCGCGGCAGTCGCGGCAGTTGGAACTTGCCGACGACGTCCATAAATCCCGGGTCGAGCTTGACGCCTCGATTTGAGAAACAGCCGGGGTCGAGGTAGTAGGAGATGGAGCCGACCGTTAGATTGACGCGCTTCTTTAGGAGAGCCTTCGAGAGATACGCCGTGTAGTAGGGCACGGTGGCCCAGAGATCCATCATGAAGACAGTGGGTCGCCGGGTGTCTTGGGTCACTTGGTTTTTCCTTGCGAGACTGCGGCGGAGGTGGAACGAGTGGACGCGGTCTGCGTTTTGGTTGCGATCGCTTGCTCATAGACGTGAAGATAGTCCGCCGTCATTCGCTGGGCGGAGAACTCTTCTTCGATGAGTTTTTTTGCTGCTGCTCCGAGCTGTTGTCGCTGCGAGGGATTGGTGAGTAGCTTGACGATCTCGGATGCCAGGGCCGCGACGTCTTCCGCAGGAACGAGTACTCCCGTCCTGCCGTTGAGAACGATGGTTGGCACCGCGCCTACTGCGGTTGCAATGATGGGCAGGCTGCTTGCCATGCCCTCGAGAATAGCAATAGGGAGGCCTTCGCGGCGAGAGGCCGAGACCATGATGTCGAGCGAGGCGTAGACGGAGGGCATGTCGTCTCGACGTCCCAGCAGCGAGACGTTTTCGCGAATCTGCAGCTCATCAATAAGTAACTCAAGCTGTTCGCGATCCGGTCCGTCGCCGACTACGACAAACTTTGTCGACGGAAGCTCGATCAGAACGCGTGCTGCGGCTCGAAGAAAGATATCTACGCCCTTCTCCGTGGCGAGTCTGCCAACAAGTCCGACTATGGGAGAGCGATCATGCGAGGAGATCTCGCGCAACGAAGGAAGTGCGTTGTCGAAGGGGCGAAGGTCGATGCCGTTTCGAATGAGATGGATCTTCTCTTTGCGAACGCCAGCGTTCAACAGCCGTTGTCTTACCTCCTCCGAGACCGCGACTACGGCCGCGTAGCTCCGGAGCACGAAGCGGTCCGCCATGCCGTAGAGGGAGACCGCCAGATCGTTGTCGTACCAGGTGTGGCAGGTGGAGACGAGCGGAACGGCTGATTGGCGCAAGGCGAAGTAGGAGTACAGGTCTGCCTTGTAACCGTGCGCGTGGATGACATCCGCGTTGGTGCGAGCGACAAGCTCACGAATGCTTGTGGGTACGGTTCGATCAATCTGTCCCGTGCACGAGATCAGATGCGAGTCGATCCCCTGAGCTGTCGCAACTTCGTGAAGCTGGAGGTTAGGGTTCGCCGAGTTCGAAAAGACGCCGAGGATGCTTGAATGCGCGCTCTCATTCAGCGTGCGCGACATGTTAAGGATCACGGCCTCTGCACCGTACATTCCGCTGCTACTGATAATGTGCAGTATCTTCATTGGCAGCAGCTTCTCCGGCGTCGGTATCTGGCTCTTGTCGATTGAGAAGAGCCCAAAGCTTTTCGTAGAGCTTGTCTCCCAGCAGAGTCTTCACGGTGGATTTTATCTGGTGCTGTCGTTGGAGACTGGACAGGACGCCGCTCTCGGGCTGGAAGAGCTTTGCGATCCACTCCAGGGTCATGTCGCCGCGAATGTTCAAGCGGCCTACAGTCGCTCCCGCTGGTTGTGGCTCTGCTTTTGGCCCCGAGGTGAAAACCTGGGTGTAGCCGGCGTCACGACAGGCAGCCAGGACGCGCTGATTCGATCGTCCGCCGGGCAGGGACATCGTTGTAATGGAAGTTCCAAGTTTGTCTTCGAGGGTGAGGCGCGCCTGGACCAGCTCTTTTTGTAACTGTGACGGATCGCAATGGGTGAGGAGTGCGTGGGACCATCCATGTGCACCAATCTGTTGGCCGGCTTGTTGCAGTTCGCGCAGCTCCGGCCAGCCCATGTAGCCTGGTCTCTGCCCGGTCCAGCCTGTTGTGATGAAGAACCATGCCATGACGGAGCGTGATTGCAGGATGGGGAGAGCGAACTCGAAGTTTGAGAGGTGCCCGTCGTCGAAGGTGATCTCTGGATAGAAACCAGGCGGTTGTCTCTTTCGAAGTTCGAGAAAAAGATCGACGTGCTTTTCAAACTGAGAGGTTTCGACGATGTAGGAGTAGTCGCTTCGGCTGGGCCGCAGTTCGTGATAGAGGAGGTAGAGTCTGTCTGGCGGCTTGGTCACCGGATTCGTCTCAATTCAACTCGGTCGTCGGCCAGAGTTTTGGAAGTGCGACTCCGGCGTGACGGACCGTAAAGCCCAGGTCTTCCGTTTTCAAAGCGTCGCTCCCTTGGCGACCAACTCTGCCTGGATGAGCGAGACGGTTGTCAGCTCCGGGATGCGGGAGGGATCCAACTGAACGTTGTATTCGCCTTCGATCGCGAGGATCGCCTGCAGATGGCGGAAGGAGTCCCAGGTATCAATGGTACCGACGCCGAGCTCGGGTGTGACCTCTTCGGGCGAGATTTCGAGAACATCGGCGAGAATGTCACGAAGCGACGACGGCACTTGCTGAGAACTCATTCGATTCCTTTCCTTCCAGGGTTAGCCACTTGGGACTTTCAGGGGCGGCGATGGTGAGATCGAGTTGATAAAAGATGGAGTCGGGTGATGTGTCTGTCGGCGAAGGGGCTAGCGAAGGGTCTTGGACAAAGCCGTGATCGAGATAGAAGTCGGCGCAAGGGGCGTTTTTTTTCGTTGGAATGAACTCACCCACCAGACGCGTGGCTCCTGCTCTGATGGCGTTCTGGCCGAGGTACGCCAACAGCGCTGTTTCGATACCACGGCCGATCACTCGACACGATAGCAGCAGAGAATCGATGGAACAAGTATCACCCTGTGTGCGTGCGAGGGCGAGGCCTACGACGCCGGCATCGCCGAAACGGTCGCGCACACGAACCGCGATTGCCTGGCCACCTGCGACAGAGGCGAACTCTTCCACCTCGGCTGCCGAGTGGCGTCGAGTGGTCAGATTAAACTGGTTGGTCTTCGCGAGGAGTTGAACCGAACGGGCAAGTGGGGCCTCCAAAGCGCTGAGGAAGGTGCAGACGATCTCGAGCGAGGCGAGAAACTCGTCGCGATTGCTCGCGCTGTTGGCCAGCTCTGCTCGTTGGGCCTGCGCCTTGTACTCGTTCAGGCGATTGATGTCGTCGTCGGTCACCACGGCTGCATCAAAGAATGGCTGCGCCGACAGGAGTTCAACTAGTCTCCAGGGTTCGTCGATTGGCGCTGCGACGACCGCGACTTCCGGTAGTTGTTGGCGGATGGCTTCGCACTCGACGGGGTTGTCATCGACGAAGACGAAGGAGTCAAGGCCGAGGGAGAGCTCCTCCGCGAGTTCGCGAATCGAGGTTGCTTTTTCGTTCCAGCTGATCTTTGTCGCGACGAAGGTGTCCAGAGTGAGTCCGAGGTCGGCGGCGCGGACTTGAAAGGCCTCGCGAACATCTGCGTCGTTGTTCTTCGAGACGATGGCAAGCAGAATGCCTCGAGACGATAGCTGTTTGAGATATCGCTGGTACTCGAGATAGCAGTTGCCTGGGAATGCTGTTCCCGTGGCGATTCCTTCAGGGCCTTCTTCACCGAGAACTCCGCCCCACAAGGTGTTGTCGAGATCCGTACAGAGAACCTTTCGTGGAGCCCGGAGGAGCGGCGAGAACGAGCGGACCAGGCCTCCCGCATAGGCTCCGAACGACGTCGAGGATATAGGGAGACGCGATGCCAGAAACATTCGAGCGTCCCGCCAGCTGGCACGACCGTGGCGTGCGGCGAGATGATCCACATCGAAGAAGACGCAGTCGGAGATGGTGCGGCAAAGTGCAGCGAGTCTTTGATTCAGCTGAGCAACGGCATTGCTCAGGCCGTGGGGGAGATTCGCTTCAGCAACATCGCCGAGCGAGGTGCGGTCCGGGACGACGGAGCCCTGAAAGAGGATTCGAGCGGAGCTTCCCGAGCGAAAGTTTTTGAGCAGCTGCGCCACGCGAGCCACGGATTCTTCAATCTCCGCTTCGACTGCACTGCCGATGCCATCTGCGCATAGGTCCGGTAGTCTTCCGGCAATGTCCTCGAGATCGAGGAGGATGAGGACGAGGTCAGGCTTGAACCTGGCAAGTGCGCTTTGCGGATTGAGCAGCTCATCGACGTAGGAGCCGTAGCCGCCGACGGTGAGGTCGAGCACGTAGTTTGACAGCACCGCCTCGGTGGTTAGGAAGGGAAGGATCGGCTCGACCGTGACAGAGCGCACGATGTAGGTCTTGAGTCGTTTGGCTCGCAGGTCGTTGGTGAGAGCTTCGGCTATGCCGGTGAACGCCGAGGCACAGAACATAACATCAGCCGGCTTGCTGGAGGCAGCAGCAAGAAGTCTTCGCGCACGACGGACCGCGGCGCCTGCGTCCTTGGAGGCGATGGCCTCTTTGATACGCCGGCGCAGATCCTGTCGCTCGGTATCATTTTGCATCTGTAGTCTCCGCTACCGGCAGGGCAGGGGATGCAGCAGTCTTCGGGGCTCGCATGACGATGCGGCCGGGCACTCCCATGACCGTTGCCCCTTCTGGGATATTGCTCATGACGAGTGTATTGGCTGCGATCTTCGCTCCGCTGCCTATCTTGATCTTTCCAATTACCGTTGCGCCTGTGCCGACGTAGACCCGGTCGCCGAGGACAGGAGCGCCTTTGCGGCCCATAGCAGAGGCGCCGATGGTTACATGATGAGCGATGTCGCAGTTGTTTCCGATGATTGCCTCAGGGTTGATGTGAACGCCGCCGCTGTGCCCGATGTAAAGGCCCCCGCCGATCGTCGCCTGAGGATCGAGAGACATCTCCATGACGACCTCGCAGAACAGATACGCGAAAAAAAATACGATCTTCAGTGGAATCCGAATCAGGAAAAAGGGTTTTGCGGTGTACAGCCAATTACCCAATCGATAGATTGTTATCGCCCATATCGCGGGGTTCAGCCAGAGGTGCCTTCCATGAAGGCCCACGGATCGGTAACGTGCGATATCTTCTGAAAATTTAGACATACGGAAAGCTCGGAGATCCGGATAGGAACAATTTTGACGACTTTCGCAATCGTATCTGTTCTGTGACTGTACGGTCTGCAACGGAAGCTGTAACTCAAATCCACAAAAAATGATGATTGGATCGTCTGAAGGGAATTACACTGGGTCGCGAGCTATTGGGTGAACTGCTCTTGACCTGCTCATTTTATCATTCAGGCATAAGTCTAAGGGGTTCTCTATCAACCGCATCGGGTATGATCGATGCGATGCGATTGAGCCACTCGAGATCAGAGCCCGTTCACATATATCTCGAAGACTATGACACCAGTGATGGGCGCGAACTTTACGAAGATGACGAAAATTACGGTTGCGATTCCTGCCTATAACGCCGAACCATACCTTCGGGAGGCCATTGACAGCGTTCTAGCGCAGACCTGTAAGCCGCACGAGATCATTGTCGTGAATGACGGATCCAACGACCGGACTGAAGAGATCGCACTCTCCTACGGATCCAGTGTTCGGTATATCAAACAAGAGAACCAGGGTTTATCAGGCGCACGAAACACTGCGATTCGTGAAGCCTCGGGAGATTGGATCGCCCTCTTCGACAGTGATGACGTGATGCTTCCGGAGAAGCTGGAGCAGCAGACCAGAGTGATTGAAGAAAATCCAAACCTGATGCTGGTGTATTCAGCGTTCACTTATCTCTATGAAAACGGCTCCACGTATGAAATGGCTGCGTTTCCAGCGAGTAAACTCTGGCCGGCGCTACGGTATCGCACTCCGATTCTGCCTTCGACCTCTGTGATTCGTCGATCGGCGCTCCTGGATGTTGGGTGCTTTAATGCGGTACCTGCCGAAGACTGGGATCTATGGATTCGGCTGGTTCGACGCTACTCGTCCCAGGTCTTTCAAGAGGTCCCGGCGAGTTTAATACTGTATCGCCAGGTCGAGAACAGTCTGAGTAAACGAATCTTGAACATTGCGAGTGGCTCGATGGAGATGCTCGACCAGACTCTTGTCAAAGATCTTTCAGGAATCCGGAAGCTTGTTTGGAAGCGAAGGATCGAGGCAAAGATACTCTTCAACGTTTCTGTTGCGATGAGAGAGAACCAGAATGAACGATACTGGGCGTATGCGATAGAGTCCCTTGTGCAATGGCCCTTTTTCGGCTTGGTTGTGCCCTTTGACCGCTACGTGATTATTGCGAACATGGTCTATAAGAAGTTCGCCGGCAGACGTTGGGATCTACGTTACTGGTGGCCCATCCGACGTTGCCGTGAGGAGCTTCAAGAAGCTCGACGCAGCTCTAGGAAATAGTCTGTGCACTCTGGAGTCGCGATGTTCGCCACCTTCGAAACAAGGCCATTGCGTCGTCGTTGAACATGATCAACGCCGATAGAGCAAACACGGGGAGTACCAGCGCGACCTGTAGGAAGAATGCAGAAAGCGAGCCAGGGTGCCACCGGCGATCCGCCAGATAGGTGGCCAGGGCATACGGTAACGAACACAGCGTAACCTTGCCCCAGCCCTGCCAAAGGTAAATCGGTACTGGAATGCCGAGCTCCCGCTTAACAAACCGAGGCCAGAAGATGAGATGATTCAGCGTCAGTGAGATTGAGGTGCCCCATGCAACGCCGTATATCCCAATGGTCTTGACGAGGATGAGACTCAACCCAAGATTCAGCGCCGCCTCGGCTGCGGCCCAGGTCGCTACGGTCTTGTGTTTATTGATTCCGTAAGCGATCTGACCGGCCGTCGCATTGGCAATGGAGAAGAACTGGCTGATTAATAAGATTTGAAGAATTGTGCCGGAGGTCTCGCTGAACTGCGGACCCATCCAGAGGCCGATGAAAGTTTTCCCACGCAATAGCAGGGTGATGCCAATTGGCAACATAAGCCCGAGCATGGCCTGGGTTCCCCGGACCAGCAATTTTTTCAGATTGGCCGCGTTACCGCTTGCGTCGAAACCACTCGCCATGGGCATAAAGGTGGATCCCATGGCGGTAGCTATTTGTCCGGAGTACATTGCCAGACTTCCAGCGATTGAGTAGAAGGTGACGACGCCGACAGAGAGGAAGGCGCCGACCACGACGTTGTCTGTATAGAAGACGATCTGCACGGCCACGATGATGACAAATGCTTTGAAGCTGTAGGACCAGATACTCTTCAGGGTCTTCATGTCGGGCCTAAAGACAAGAATTCGGCACGGTGGGTACAGTTTGAACGCAAACACAAACTCTGAAACGGCAGACCCGAAGACGATCACAAACTCCCAGATGGCCAGGACTAAGAGACCATGGCCACTGCGAAGAATGAGGATGACTCCAACGGCTCGTACCAGAGTCTGGGTCATGGTGATCCCGCTCAGGACGTCGAAGCGGTTGATCGCTCGGAGCACACCCCCGTAGACGCCTGCGACCAACGTAGAGGCGACTCCTAAAGAGCAGAGCAGAACCGTGACTTGTGCCGGGCGTACTAAGTCGTGGGGGATTTTGAAGATCTTACCGAACCAGATACTCAACGCGATACTGATGAGCACCATCACTGCGGCGATCAGGCCACGAAACCAGAGTGTGGCGGCGATTGCCTTCTGTGCTGCCTGGGTATCGCCCTCGGTTGCGCTCTTTGAGACAAAGCGCGTGATCGCGCTGCGCAAGCCCAGGTCCAGCATATTGAGATACGCGGCTGTCGAGACAGCCAGAATCCAGATGCCGTAGATCGTCGCGCCCAGATGACGAACCACAAAGGGAGCCAGAAAGAAGGGAACGACCATGCCGACAGCCATGGCTATCCAGTTCGTTACGACATTGATCGCGAATCGCTTTTTGCTGGACATTGAACTCGAATGGAAACGTACTTGGAAGGTCTCACGTGCGTGCTGGTTTGTCTTCGAAAAACGTTGTCAGCCTGATCTCTACCTGAATCACGGTTCTCGAGAGTGTCTCACCCTAAAAATGGTCGGTAAGGCGCGTTACCAGTTTAGTCGAGCGGATTGGATTTGCCAGCCGCGATCGATATACGGGATCACCTGAAAGAGGCATGAGGTCCGTTTTGGGATAGACGTATCATTCCGTTGAGGATAACGCCGGCAAAAAAAGAGAACCAGGCTCGCCGCTCGGTGCATATTGGTTCAAGAGATCTGTTTAGTAGAATGACGTCCATTGAGGGATTGTGAAACCTGGAGCTGGCATCTGGAGGATTGCAGCGTTTGGCCGGGGGAGGCTGGTTCTTTCCCGTGATGCGAACCCGCACTGTCCTTTCCTGCTTCGCGCCCTTACGGCTGGCAGCGTCGGCTACAACGGGACGGAACGGTGAAGTTTCTTTTCTGGATATGCCTTGCGCTTACGGCCTACGCGTACTTTGGCTACGCCGTCCTGCTGTCGATCTGGGTGTACTTTCGAAGGCAATCCATCCGGAAAACGGACTATACTCCTGACGTTTCTATCCTGATTGCGGCGCGCAACGAGGAGGCAAATCTTCCATCGAAGCTGGAAAACCTTCGTATGTTGAACTATCCAAAGGCACGGCTTGAGATCGTGGTGGCCTCGGACGGATCGACCGACAGGACCGCAGAGATTCTTCTGGAACAGCCTCCCCCTGTTGTCCCAATTCTGCTTGAAGAGTCCGGCGGCAAGGCTCGTGCTTTGAATGCGGCTGTCGATCGCGCTAAGGGCGAGATTCTGGTTTTTCTGGATGCGCGGCAGTCTGTGGAACCGAACGCGATCGCGGAGCTTGCTTCCTGTTTTGCGGATCCAACCGTGGGCGCAGTGAGTGGGGAGCTGCTACTCGAAGACGCTGGAGTGCCTTCGCACGAAGGGCTTGGCATCTACTGGAAGATCGAAAAGATGGTGCGGAAGCTTGAATCTGCGTCGGGGTCAGTGGTCGGCGTGACCGGCGCGATCTATGCCATTCGCCGCGAGCTCTACTGTGCCATTCCTCCCGGAACGATTCTGGATGATGTCTTCGTCCCAATGAATGTAGCGCGGCAAGGCAAACGGGTTGTCTTTGAACCGGCAGCGATTGCGCGGGACCGATTTTTTGACGAAAAAGGGAAGGAGTTCTCGCGAAAGGTTCGCACCTTGACCGGGAACTACCAATTACTCCAACTGGCTCCGTGGCTGCTCTCGCCGTCGAATCCGCTTCTCTTTCGCTTTGTCAGCCACAAACTGCTTCGGCTGCTGATTCCCATCTTTCTTCCGCTGATGCTGGTTGCCTCCGGTGTTCTGGGAGGGCCTTTTTACGGCGCAATCTTCTGGCTTCAGGTGCTATTCTACGTTGCAGCCGCCTGCGGATCCCTGATTCCGTCCGCCAAGAGATTCAAGCCCGTTGGCATCGCCAGCACGTTCGTGATGCTCAATGCGGCTGCGGCGCTTGCCTTTTATAACTTTGCTGCAGGGCGGAAAAAAGTATGGCTCTGACGGCTAACTCGAAACTGTGGCGTCGAGTCTGGTGGGAGAGACTTGCGGGCAGTGGGAAGGGTGAATTTTGGGACTAGGCCTCGCACACTATATTCCGCTGATCGCCTACCTCGGGTTCTGGATCATGTGTATCCTCTCCTTGACCGGACGCCCCCTGCTGGGACTGTACTACCTGATACCTTTCCTGCCTTATCGCACGATGCGGGATCACTTCCTGGACTATCCGCTGGGTGGCAATATGCTGACCATCCTGGTAATTGCCGTCATTATAGGCGCCATAATCAAGGGAAAATCGATACCAAAATCGCCGCTCTACACAATCTGGTTGGTGTTCGGAATTTATCTGTATTTTTCGATGTGGCTTGGTACAGCGCTCGGCAACGCGCCTCCACCGATCTGGATCTCCGACACCAACTTTGTGACGTGGAAAGATTACATGCTGATTCCTTTGGTCTTCACCGCAGCCGGTATGGTCGTCGAGGATCGGAAGGCGGTGCGAACGGTGATTGCTATCACAGCGTTTACTCTCCTGGCAATCGACAGGAGTTGTCTCATGGAAAGTTTGTCCAGGAGCTGGGGCACTTTCGATGAAAATAAGAGAGATACGGGCCCGCTCGCCTATGGTTCGAATCAGACGGCAGCTTTTCTCGCCCAGTTCGCCATGTTCTTCTGGGGTTTCGTCCAGTTTGTCAAAAGGAAGAAGTTTCGGCTGATCTTCTATGGGCTTGTGGCCGTAACAATATTTGCTGACTTGTACACGTTCTCGCGTGGATCGTACCTTGCCCTCATCGTCAGCGTCATCGTTCTTGGATTCCTGAAAGATCGCAAGCTTATCGTGGTCGCCGCAGTCTTTCTCTTTACCTGGCAAGCCATTGTTCCGACCGCAGTTCGTGAGCGGGTTAACATGACTAAAAACTCCAATGGAAAGCTGGAGGAGTCTGCGCAGGAGCGGGTCAGGTTGTGGGAGGCGGCAGAGGCATCCATCCTCAGCGATCCCGTCCTGGGAATCGGCTACGCCAGCTATCAGCTGTCGGCTCACGTAGACGGGCTGAGAGATACCCATAACTGGTACGTCAAAGTGATGGTCGAGACAGGGATCATCGGAATGATCATCGTGCTTGTGATGCTGCAACAGGTGCTTGCCTTGGCCTACCGGCTCTTTAAACGAGCCGAGGATCCGCTGTATCGAGGGCTCGGGCTGGGACTGTTTGTCGCCATGTGTTCTTGTATTGTCGCGAACTTTTTCGGCGATCGATGGACTTATCTCGAGATCATGGGCATGCTTTGGGTCCTTGTGGCCATTGCGAGCCGTGCGCTTCAGCTGGTCGAGACTGAACCCGTGACGGAAGCTGCTATCCCCGAAGTGACCGTCGCAACGAATCCATTTCTGGCGTACCGGTAGATGCGCGCGGCCATCGTGGTCTTCCGCCCGCCCCCTACAGCGTCCTTGGTTTTGGGAAGCTCTGAACACGCATGATCAGGCCGCTATACTTTGAGGAATCGAGCAACGGGGAGGAGTCGAGCAGGGACACGGCGCATGCTGAACTGCCTCACGTGCTGCTCGTGCTCGATCAGTTCCCCAAAACACTGGGTGGCGGCGAACGGATTGTACTCAAGCTCGCGGGACTGCTGCCGCAGTATGGATATCGCGTCTCGATTCTGACGTTCTCAGCCCATCCGGATAGCGCTGGGCTGAAGTCGCCGCCATGCTCCGTATACCTTTTGCCCCTGCAGCGCACCTACGATCTCACGGCGATGCGAGGCAGCCTTGATCTCAGAAGGTTCCTCAAGGAGCAGCGAATCCGGATCGTTCAGACGTTCTTTGAGAGCTCCGATATCTGGGCAGGATTTGTAACCAAAGCGATGTCAAATGCGAAGCTCATCTGGAGTCGAAGAGATATGGGCATCCTTCGAACCGGCAAGCATCATGCAGCCTATCGCCTGATGGCAGGCGCTCCCGACAAGGTGTTTGCCGTCTCCGAACAGGTGCGTCGGCATTGCATTGAGGTGGACGGCGTCGATCCGTCGCGCGTGCAGACGGTGTACAACGGGCTCGATCTGGCGGACTGGAACGCGGACCCTAGATCAGCAGAACTCTCTGGAGAATCTGGCGGACAATCTATTGTTGCGACGGTTGGGAATATTCGCCGGGTGAAGGGGCACGATGTTTTTATCCGGGCCGCCGCCTCCGTCGCAGAAAAGTTTCCCAATTCGTCGTTCCGTATCGCCGGCGATGTTCTGGAGCCGGAGTATTTTCAGGAGCTGCAGGCACTGGTCAGCGAGCTGAAGCTGTCCGACCGCTTTCACTTCGTTGGAGGCGTGACCAATCTGCGCGACTACCTCTCCACCGCTGAGGTCTTCGTGTTGCCATCACGGAGCGAAGGCTTTTCGAATGCGATCGTCGAGGCAATGGCTGCGGCCCTTCCTGTAGTCGCCACTAACGTAGGCGGCAATGCAGAGGCGGTTCAGGACGGTGTGAGTGGAATCATCGTCCCCGCGGACGATCCTGATGCTCTGGCGTCCGCGATTGTCGACCTGCTCTCCGATACCGCGAAGGCAAAGCAGATGGGGGAAGCTGGAAAGAGGCTGGCCGCGGAGAAGTTCACGACAGAGGCCATGATGGGCCAGATCACCAGTGTCTACGCGAGTCTGCTGCGGGGAGAGTAATACTCGTGAGCTAACTCGGCCGATGCAGGATTGACGCCTTGGAAGAGGGTTAGCCCAGCAGAGCCAGTTCCTTGTCGGCGTCCTTCGCGGTCTGGGTGTTCGGAGCCAACGCCGCCGCTTTCTTCAGATGAGTCATCGCATCGGCGGTGTTGGACAGCTTGGTATACGTCATTCCCAGGTGATAGTGGATGGACGCGCTGTTAGGAGCAGCCTTGAGGGCATCCTCGAGAAGATCGCGGGCCGAAGCAAAGTTGCCCTTCTGATAGTAGATCCAGGCCAGGGTGTCGGCTGTGTTCGGAGAAGAGGGCATGGCGCGCCGCGCTATCTGGGCCAGAGAGAGGGCAACGTCCAGGTTCTGCCCGGTGTCCACCATCAGGTAGGCGAGGTTGTTGGCGGCGATGGGCTGCTCGGGTTGTACGGCAAGGGCCTTCTTGTAGCTGGCCATGGCTCCATTGCGATCGCCCTGCGACTCCTGCATGGTCCCCAGTATGGTAAGACCCTGCGCGTCGGAGGGATGGTCCGTGGTCCACTGTTGCCACTTGGCCACGGCCTTGGCGGGATCGCCGGCTGTAACTTCGGCCCGGGTGTAGGTGACCACCGCTGCGTTGTCGCTCGGGTTCAGCTGCATCGCTTTCTCTGACGAGGCCAGCGCGTCTTTCGCATCGCCTGTGCTCAGTTGCAGCTCAGCCAGCAGGTTGTACATGTCGCCATTTTGCGGAGTCTTCGCGATCTGGTCCTGCACTCGGCTGATCGCGTTGGCCGGCTGTTTTTCAAACAGGAGAGTGGTGGCCAGCAGACGGAGAGCGCGGGAGGAGTTAGGGTTCAGCTCGAGGGTCTGTTCGAGCAGGGTCTTGGCCTCAGGAGTCTTCTGCTGGAAGAGCCGAAGCTGCGCCAGTTCCAGATAGCCGGTGGAGTTCTTCGGATCCAGCTTGATGGCCTGATGAAAGTCTGCGTCTGCCTTGTCGAGCTCTTTCTGGCTGCCTTCGGCGATGCCGCGCCAGATATAGGGGCCCGCGATCTGTGGGTTAATGGAGATGGCCGTATCGGCTACCTGATGAAGCGTGCTGAAGTCGTGGGTATCGATCGAGATCTCCGCAAGACCGGCCTGCGCCTCCAGACTTCCCGGGCTGAGTTTGGCGGCATCGCGGAAGCTCTGCTGCGCAACGCCCATGTCGCCTTTGGCGCGGGCTGCCCGGCCGAGCCAGAGCTTGACGACCAGATTGTCGGGATTGGCCTTGGCCGCCTTCTGCAGCATGGCGAAGGCATCGGCGGTCTTGCCATCGTTGAGCATAAGCATGCCGTTGAGAACCGCAACCTCAGGAATATTGGGGTCGGTTTTGGATAGCTCCGCGCCGACGGTCCTCGCTTTGGGCAGATCCTTGTTCAGAATCAAAAGTCGCAGGTAAGCGATCTTGAGCGGCGCACTCTTCGGATGTTTGGAGATAAGGTCTGCGTAGGCGGTCTCGCCCGCGGCAAGCTGGTTGGTGCGGATGTAGTAGGTAGCCAGCATTCCTGCACCGCTCTCGGAGTCGGAGAGATCCTCCGATGCCTGGTGAAGAGTCTGCTCGGCCTTGGCCGTGTCCTTTTGCCGCATGTAAAGATCCGCGAGGCTGGCGCGCGCCATCACGCTCTTCGGGTCGGCCGCGATGGCTGCCTTCATCTGATCCTCGGCACCCTGAAGATCCCCCTTCTTCTGCAGAAGCGAGGCCAGGACGACACGTGCTGTCACGTTCTTTCCGTCCAGCGAAACGGCCTTACGGAGCTGGTCTTCCCCGGCGGCGGCGGTGGCTGGATCGTTGCTCTGCAAAAGGCCGAGCGAAGCATGGAATGCCGCGCGATTCGGGTCTGCCGCGAGAGCCTGCTGAATCTGCGCCAGAGCTTCGATGCGGTCCCCTTTGGCTGCGGCGATGCTCGAAAGAAGAGCATGGGCGTCGGCATTATTGTTGTCGATGGCGAGGACCGCGGTGGCCTGTGCGGCGGCCCGGTCGATCTGTTTGCCGGCGAGCAGAATGTTGCCCAGATCGATACGCGCCTGGAGGTTGGCGGGCTGCAGATCCACCGTGCGCATCAACTCGCTGTACGCCGGCATGACCGAACCCTGCTTGAGGAAGACCTTGGAGAGCTGGTAGTGAGCATCGGCGTAGTTGCGGTCGACCTTGAGGGCGTTGGCGAACTGAATCGTCGCCTCCTTGAGCTTGCCCTGGTCGGCGTAGCGTTTGCCGCTTTCAAGATAGCGCAGCTTCTGCTTGTTGGGATCGCGATGACAGCCCGCGGTGAGTCCAAGGGCAAGAGAGACGGCCAGCACTGTTGAGATTCGACGGGCTGCCAGGGGGAGGGTGGTTCGCATCGCGCATTTCCTCAACTGTTCTTCAAACGATCTTGTCATTCTCGCACTGTAATCTTGTCATTCTCGCACTGTAATTGATACTGTCGCGACCCGGCATGGCTGTGCGATATACAACTTAGGTGAAAGTTTGGTCTACCGGTTTCTTTAGTTGGGAATAAAGCGGGGCAGATTGGGAGCCATCTGCTGGGTGAATTGGGTAGCCCGATCCCTGGCGCTGTCTAACGACTCCCACGGCAGAACCTGGGTGATGACCCGAACCAGGGCGCCATCGGTGCGGTTGGTGCGGATCGCGTCGGCCACCATGTAGAGCTTTGCTTTGTACTCGTTGGGGATGCTGCGGCCGTGTGCCTGGTACCAGTAGATGACAAACTGCTTAATATCTCCGTTGCTGATAACGTATTCGCCAACCTTGTATTGCTTGCCATTGATGTCCTGGAAGCTGGTGTATCTCTGCGAGTCGAAAGTCCAACCGGCGCCCGGCAGGCAGTTCTGTGGAGAGTGCATCGTCTGGCCGGTGCGCTGGCTGGCAAAGTAGCCGATGAAGAGGCTGATGGGGGCGGCTTTTGTCATCGGACTACCCGCCGCCGCTGGCTGACCCGTATAGACGCGATTGAGGAAGTCGCCTTTGCCGAGCACCGCCAGGGTATCGTCGGTGAGCGGGACGTCCTGCGCGCTCCAGTCCCCGAAGCGCTCCGGCATCTGGCTGAGAGGCTGGCTTGCTGGGATGCGGTCGGTGTCGCCGCGGCTCTGCAGAATAAAGGCCGTCACGGCCAGTAGAAGGATCACAAGCCAGAAACGTGGGGATCTCATGTGGTTTGTGCCTTTGCAGGGGAGATCAGCTGCATGGCCCGGTGAACCAGGTAGAGGCAGGCCAGAGAGATGACAAACATCACCCAGCCGGAGAACTCGTGGAAGAAGCCGAGCGCCTTCTCCGGGTCCCAGTACTGGACGCATAAGCCGGTACCGACGATGCGCGCCACGTTGGCCGCGACGGCAATGGGAATGCTGGCAAGAGCAAGAAGGATACGACGCCGGTTGGTCCGCTCCAGAAAGTAGCCGTAGAAGACTGCGAGCGTGAACAGGCTCATCAGTGAGCGGATACCGCTGCAGGCCTCGGCGACCTCCAGCTTCATCACCGGCAGCTCGATCACGTTGCCTTCGTGGAGGGTAGGTACACCCAGCAGCGGCAGAATTTCGCTGGCGATCCGCGAGGCCAGCAACTGCAGCGGGAAGGTGATCTGGTTGAAGAGAATCGCGGGAAAGGGAACCGCGAGGACAAGAACCAGGAGGGGGAAGCGAAGGGCACGGACCATCGCCCAGCCGAAGAAGGTCCAGATCAGGCCGGTCATCAAAAAAATAAA
The DNA here is from genome assembly GCF_014201315.1 of Edaphobacter lichenicola. Lineage (NCBI taxonomy): Bacteria > Pseudomonadati > Acidobacteriota > Terriglobia > Terriglobales > Acidobacteriaceae > Tunturiibacter > Tunturiibacter empetritectus. Next base: position 278,653 of record NZ_JACHDY010000002.1, on the reverse strand, counting down.
GGACATGCGCGAGGTGAAGAGTTCCACGCCATAGACGCCCAGGATCAGAACGACGATGGAGAAGACGACCAGCGGAACTCCAAACCAGCTCTGGCGGATCGGGGTGGCCTGGAGCACCTTCCTTTTGTCCCAAATGAGAAAGGCTGCGAAAAAGGGGACAAGGAAGCCATGAGAGTAATCCGGAATGGTGGACCAGTCGTATACCAGTTTGATAGCGACGCGGTAGTACAGAACAACCAGGAGGAGGGCAATCGAAGCGTAGGCAAGCCAGCCAAGCCGGGCCGTCGTGCCGGAAGGGGAGGTAAGAGGCAGCTCTGGATTGGTCTCCTTCGCGGCTAGATCCACTGCGTAGGGCATGGTAGGAGTTGTCCCCGGTGTTCTCGTATGACGTTATACTTCACCTGATCCCTGTAAGCAATTCACGGGCCTCTTCCCGGAAACTGGGTTTGTTCACCGGTTTAGAGTCTATCGACACAAAAGTGGTAGCAACGATACGTCCTATGGGAAAAAGTTTTCACACTTGCACTGATAATCTGCATACCACAGCAAGCCCAAGGAGGGCAGCACGATAGTTTTCCCTCAGATACCTATATTTTCCAGTTTTCTCAAGAAAAAAGCGATGAGGTGCGAGTTTTGGCCATCGCGTTGCTAGAAGCATAGTATTTGCCGATAGAAGATTCGGGGGTCTTCACCGATCCTCAAGCGATGGGGTGACAGAGAGTATTCCCTGGGCGGCGTGATCTTCTAAATGGATTCAAGGCGAGGTACCCTCACGCGCAAGGGGATGCGTCAGAATAAGTGAGTGAATCCAGGGCGAATGGGCAAGAGGAAGGTTGAGGGCTATTCGATGAAGCGGTTTTGTTCCATGGGCGCCTTGCTGCTGCTGCTTCCGGTTGCGGCCGGGCCACTGGCAGCACAGGTCACATCAGAGGCTGCAGCTACGAAAAGTGCAGCACCGGACGCCACGCCGGCGAGTGAGCAGACGGCCGCTCCCGCCGCACCGAGTACTACCGCAACGGCGGGTCCGAACTATGCAGGCCCGATGGACGCGGCGCGTTACATTATCGGGCCGGAAGATTCCCTGCAGATCACCGTCTGGAAGGAGCCTACGCTCTCGGGCACGATCCCGGTGCGGCCGGACGGAATGATCTCGATGGGACTGGTGGGAGATATCACAGCAGCCGGAATGACACCGACTGCGCTCTCGACCGACATTAGCCAGCGACTCAAAAAGTACATTCAGGATCCCGTGGTCAACGTGGTGGTTCTCGCGGTCAACAGCAAGCGGATCTTCCTGGTAGGCGAGGTGGGCAAGGTCGGCCCCGTCGTCATGACTCCGGGAATGACCCCGTTGCAGGCGATCGTTACCGGTGGCGGTCTGACGCAGTTTGCGAACTCCAGGCGCATCTACATCCTGCGAACCGTCGACGGCAAACAGCAGAAGATCCCGTTCAACTACAAGCAGGCGCTCAAGGGCGGAAATGCAGGGGTCTCGCTTCTTTCCGGAGACACGATCGTCGTCCCATGAAGGAAGATATGAAGATTCAAACACTGATCTTTGGCTTGTTGCTGGCGATGGCTCCCTCCCTCGCACAGGGCCAGGCTCTGCCGACCGCTGAGTCATCGATGTCCTCTGCCCTGGGTCCTAACCTGCCCAATCTCGATGGGGTCTTTCACTACGCTCTCACCGCCTCGGAGGTGATTCAGTACGGCTACTACCAGTCCGGGCAGACGACTTACGCGACCAATCTCTCCGCCAATGCCGCCTACACCGGCCGCAGTACGGCGCGACCTTTCAGCGTGCTCTTCGCAGGTGGTGTCATTTTCGGCAACCAGGCGGGCCAGGGAACCAACAGCTTCTGGAACATCGCGGCGTCTCAGGGGTATGTGACCCGTAACTGGATCTTCAATGTCTCGGACTCCTTCAGCTACCTGCCGCAATCGCCCACCACAGGACTATCCGGAATCCCTGGCGTAGGCGACCTCGGATCGACTCCGGTTCAGGGCCCCGGCGCGGGGCCGATCGGGACAATCCTGACGACCAACGGCGATCGCATCGGCAATAGCCTGAGCGGCAGTGCCGAGCGGCAGATCTCCCACAACTCTTCCATCAGCGGGTCTGGCAGCTGGGGAAAGCTTCATTATTTAGGCAGCAACGAAGAAGGTCTTGATACAACCCAGGTCTCTGGTGTCGTCGCGTTGAATCATCGCATCGATGCACGAAGCTCCGTCAGCGTCTCAGGCGTCTATTCGACGTTTTCTTACGGCAGCACGAGTTCGGGCGTGAATGAACCCGACTTTCAAACCCGGGGCCTCAACGTCTCTTATCAGCGCGTGTTGAGCCGAACGCTCAGCTTTAACGCCACGGTCGGTCCGCAATGGATTTCGAGCTCCAACAGCACCCTCATTCCGGATACGACCAATGTCTCGGTGACGGCGGGACTCTCTTACGGCTATCAGAACTGGCATGCAGGGGTAAACTATGCGCGGGGAGCGAACGGCGGATCCGGAGTCCTGCCCGGTGCAACCTCCAACTCGGTCGCAGCTTCGGCAGGCCGCAACTACGGCCGGAATTGGGTCCTTGGTTTGAGCGCTTCTTACTCTCGAAGCACCGGCCTGACGCAGTTCTTCACCGGCCCCTCCCTCGTCTCGAGCAATGAAACCTATGACACTGTCTATGGCGGCTTCCAGCTTACACGCCGATTCAGTACTCATTTCTCCGGGTATGCAAGCTATACGGCGGTAAGCCAGTCCTTCAGCAATAATCTCATTGTGCCGGTCACACAAAACATAGTCGACACCACCTACCAGACAATTGGATTTGGAGTCACGTTCACTCCCCGGTCCACGAATCTGGGGCAATTTTAAGGAGTCATCATGCTTGGCCATCGCGCATTGACGGTGCAGGACTACCTCATCATTCTGAAACGAAGATGGTGGATCCTTGCGATTCCCGCGATCATCTTTCCCATCGTCGGGTTCGCTCTTACGTTTCTGGTGCAGCCGCAGTATATTTCGCAGACACTGGTTCTGGTGGAGCAGCAGAAGGTTCCTGAGTCTTACGTCAAGGCCGTCGTCACCGAGGACCTCAGCGGACGGCTGGCCTCTATGAAGGAGCAGATCTTGAGCCGGTCGCGGCTGCAGCCGATCATCGAACGCTTCAACCTCTTCGCGAATAGCAAGCTGTCGATGGACGAACGCATCGATCTGACCCGCAAAAATATCGGGATCACGCCCATTCAATCGGAGATTGCGCGAACCAACGGTCTGCCGGGGTTCTTCATCTCTTTTCAGGCGAACGATGCCCGCACGGCCCAACTGGTCTGCGGCGAGATTCAATCGCTCTTCGTGAGTGAAAACCTCAGCGACCGGGCAGCCTCGGCAGCAGGAACAACCGAGTTTCTGAAGAGTCAACTGGCTGATGCCAAGGCCAAGCTGGACGAGCAGGACGCCAAACTCGCCAAGTTCCAGCAGACTTACATGGGGAAGCTACCAGGCGCAGAGGCGTCGAACATGAACATGCTGACCACCCTGAATACACAGCTGGATGCCGCGACCCAGGCGCTGGCCCGCATGGAGCAGGATAGGAGTTATGCCGAATCGATCATGGCGTTGCAGCAGGCCCAACAGCCGCAGACTACGGACCGCGGCGGGGTAGCAGTGGCCCCTCAGGCCCAGCAGCTTGAACTGCAGCAGCTTCAGTCTCAACTGGCGGATTTGAAGGCGCGTTACACCGACGACTATCCAGACGTGGTCAGCACGCAGAGAAAGGTCAATGAGCTGGAACGCAAACTTGCCCAGGCCCCCGCGCCCTCGGTTGCGTCGGCGTCTTCCGCTCCGAAGCCGACCGACTCCCTCAGCGTGCAGCAGATGCGTGCTCAGCTGCGTTCCATGGAACAAGCCATCGCGCAGAAGAAGCGTGATCAGGCCGAGATTCAGGCTCAGCTTCGGACCTATCAGGATCGCATTGCCTCGAGCCCCGCGGTGGAGGAGGAGTACAAGAGCATTACGCGCGACACCAGCACTGCGCAGACCTTCTACGACGATCTGCTCAACAAGATACAAACAGCCAAGATGGCAACCGACCTTGAGCGTCGGCAGCAAGGAGAGCAGTTCCGAGTTATGGATGAACCTAATCTTCCCGAATCACCCTCCTTTCCCAAGCGTTCGGTCTTTATCATCGGAGGCTTTGCCGGCGGCTTGGCACTGGGTCTGTTCATCATCGCGTTGCTCGAGTACCTGGATACGGCTATTCGAAACGAGCGCGATATCTGGGCGTTTACCAAGCTTCCCACCCTCGCCGTCATTGGTTTCTCCGGCGAAGCGGAGCCGGTGGCCATGAAGCGGAACCTATTCGGCCGTCGCAGCCCGGACGTAACCGCGGGCGGCAAGCCGCTGATGAATGCGGGGGGCTGAGATGTACAACACCTTCTTCAAGCTCCAGAGCAGTCCCTTCGGAACCAGCCCCGACCCTCGGTTTCTCTACATGATGCCGCACACCCGGGAGGCGCTGGCTTGCCTGGAGTACGGCATCTCCGCACGCAAGGGGTTCACGGTGCTGACGGGCGAGGTGGGCACCGGCAAGACGACTCTGCTGCGCCGGGCGTTGGCCTCCTTCAGCGGTCGCAAGGTCTCAACCTCTTTCGTCTTCAACCCGCGTCTGGACGTGCTGGACTTCCTGGAGTTTGTGCTCACCGACTTCGGCATTGTGCCGGCGACGCGAACCAAGTCGGGCATGCTGCTGCAGTTGAATCGCTGGCTGATCGAACGCTTCCGCATGGAGGAGACCTGCGTGGTGGTCGTCGATGAGGCGCAGAACCTCTCCTGGGAGCTGTTGGAAGAGATTCGGCTGCTGACTAATCTTGAGACTTCGTCGGAGAAGCTGTTGCAGATTGTGTTGTCCGGGCAGCCGGAGCTTGAAGAGAAGCTGCGCCATCCGAGCGTGCGCCAGCTCCGGCAGCGCGTCTCGCTGTGGTGCCGCACGCAGGCCCTGACCGAGAGCCAGACCCACGCTTACGTCGCCGAGCGCCTGAGAATAGCCGGTGCAAGCTGGCCGCTCTTCTCGCCTGAGGCGCTGGATCTGGTTCATCGTGCCAGCCGGGGAATTCCGCGCATCATCAACCTGCTGTGCGAGCACTCGCTGATTGTGGCCTATGTCGAACAGGTTCAGCAGGTGACCGCGACGATCGTCGAGGGCGTGGCGGCAGAGCTTGAGCTGGAGGTACAGCCGTTCATGCTCTCTTCGGCTGTCCTCGGCAACGGCGACAAGCAGACCGCTTTCAACTCGAAAGAAGATAACTTTATAGCCGCTTTCAACAGAGAGCCGGGAAGGCACGATCGATGAGCCGCATCTATGAAGCACTCCAAAAGGCAGAGTCCGAGCGCAGGTTGGAGCGGCGCGAGCCGGAGCCGCGTATCCCAGAGCAGCCGGTGCACTCCGCCATCTATGCGACCGCCGTGGCCACAGCCGAGGAAGAGCAGGCAAGCTCTACTCCGGTTGCTGAGCCCTATGTCGAGGCACCTGTCGTTCGGGTGGACCCAAATGCGCTCGATGTCAACAAGATTCCCGTCCGCCCCTGGGCGCTGTCTCTCGAGCACCTGCCCTCCCTGCTGGAACGGGGGCCTGCGGTCGAGCAGTTCCGGAGCCTTCGCTCCCGAATCTTCGAGCTCCGCGACATCAGCCCGCTCAAGAGCATCATGGTGACCAGCGGCCTGCCCCAGGAGGGCAAGAGCTTTATCTCGACCAATCTCGCCATGAGCCTCGCCCGTCACAAAAACAGCAAGGTGTTGCTGGTTGACGGCGACATGCGGCGCTATACGCTCCATCAACTTCTCGGCTGTGAGTCGCATCCTGGCCTCGCGGACTATCTCGCCGGCAAGGCGAGTCTGGTCGAGGTGATGCAGCGGTCGGAGCCGTTTGAGGGAATGACCGCGGGAACTGCCGCAATCACGCAGAACCTGACCTTTATTGCAGGCGGCAACGGCGGCGATAAGGCAGCCGACCTCTCAGGCAGCCCACGCTTTGAAGAACTGATTCGACTGGCAGCGCCGCACTTCGACTGGATCATCGTCGACTCTTCTCCTGTCCTGCCCGTCTCCGATGCCGTCAACCTCGCCCGCGCCTGCGATGGCGTTCTGCTGGTGGCACGCAGCGGAGAGACGAAGTTCCCCGTTGCGCAGCGCGCTCAGAGTGAGTTGAAAGCCTCAAACATTCTCGGATTTGTCTTGAATGCTGTGCAGGAAGCGCCCCAGGTCGGCAGCTACTATGGATACGATGCCGCCAAACCGTAACAGGGAGCGATTGACCAGATGATCCGGCTTTTCAACGTGTACTATCCCACGCGTACCATCGTTCTCCTGCTGTGCGAAGCGCTGATTGTGAGTGGTTGCTTCCTGCTGGCGACGGTGCTGCTGCTGGGGCCGGATACCTATCTCGTTCTGAACTATGAGAACGGGGGGCTGAAGATTCTTGGCCTGACGATCCTGACGCTGCTCTGCTCGTACTACTTCGATCTCTATGAGCCGCAGCGCATCTCCGCAAGCTGGGAGATCTACTTTCGCCTGCTGCTGGTCCTCGGTTTCCTGTCGTTCCTGCTCTCGGCGATCATCTACCTCTTTCCCGCAGCCGACATCGCCCACTACGTTCTGCTGCTTGGTCTCATCTTTCTCACCCTGGCACTGGTCGCCTGGCGCAGCGCGTACGAGTGGATCATCGGCCGGGAGATGTTCCGGGAGCGGGTCTATGTTCTTGGAGCGGGCGAGCGTGCCCAGACCATCGTCAACCTGCTCGAAGCCCGCAAGGACGCGGGCATGGAGGTCCTGGGTTGGGATGGCGTCGTCGCTGACCGCGACCAGCGCAAAGAGGCCATCCACGCTGCGCTGGAGAGATTCTCTGTACCCAAGCCGCCCGTTGATCGCGTCATCGTTGCCATTGAGGACCGTCGCGGCGAGTTTCCCGTCCGAGAGCTGCTCAAGCTGCGGTTCAACGGAGTTGTCATTGAGGATGCCGGATCCCTGCTGGAGCGGCTTACCGGCAAGCTGCATCTCGACGGGCTTCATCCCAGCAGCTTCATCTACAGCGAGGGCTTCCGCGTAAAGCCCTCTCAGCAGATTGCCCGGCGAATCGTCTCGACGCTGACGGCCGCGGTCGGTCTGCTTCTGTTCCTGCCGTTCTTCCCCATCGTCTTGTTGATGGTGCGGCTGTCATCCCCAGGCCCGATCTTCTTCCGGCAGACGCGGGTAGGTCTCGGCGGAAAGAACTTCACGGTCTACAAATTCCGCACGATGCGAACCGATGCAGAGGTCGCCGGAGCAAAGTGGGCGACCAAGAACGATCCACGCGTGACCCGTGTCGGCATGTTTATGCGCAAGACCCGTCTTGATGAGGTCCCGCAGCTCTGGAATGTATTGCGCGGCGATATGGGCTTTGTGGGTCCGCGCCCGGAGCGGCCCGAGTTTGTGCCGTGGCTCACCGAACAGATTCCCTACTTCAACCTTCGCCACATGATCCGCCCGGGCCTCACAGGCTGGGCGCAGGTTCGTTATGGCTATGGAGCGACGCTGGCGGAGAGTCGCGAAAAGCTGGAGTTCGATCTCTACTACATCAAGCACATGACGCTTGGGCTCGATCTGCTGATCATGTTCGAGACGATCAAGACGATCATCCGAAGACAGGGCGCGCAGTAGCTGCCGCCACAGACAACAAGTCTCACTCTCGTTCCGACCAACGGGAGGACAGGTGGTGCCTTTCCACCAGAAAAAGGTATACAAGTCACGAAGTGACCGCGCGAATCGGGGTCCCCGCAAACAGGTCTTCGTTTGTGGGGTGGCAAGCGCAGTGGGCCCGTCCGGCAGGACATTTCTTTCGAACTCAACGGAATGCGAATCAGAAGAGGCAGTTCATCAGAAGACGCAGTTCAATAGATGCGCGTCCGCGAGGACAGTGCAGGCTTCAGCGTCCGCTCTTCTTTCTTCACCAGGTGCGGTATCCGCAGAGGCCGCGGCGGAACCTCAGGCATGCCGACCTCGCTCAGCTTATAGAGCAGGGACCGATAGCTGATCTGAAGCCACTTCGCCGTCTTCTGACGATTCCAGCTATTCTCCTGCAGAACTTTCAGGATGATCTGACGCTCAAGATCCTGAGTCGCCTTCTTCGTAATGTTCTTCAGCGAGACTGGTTCGCTGAGGTCGATATCGGTAGTGATGCCGCCGCGCGGAGTCTCGGGCATAAGCTCCGCGACCAAGGCCTCCTCGCTGCCGATCAGCACATAGCTGCGGATGAGGTTCTCCAGTTGGCGGATATTTCCCGGCCAATGATAGTTCTGCATCAGGCGGACTGCGCTCTTGGAGAGTAATTCCGGTGCATTGTGGAAGATTCTTGCATAGTGATCGATGAAGTAATCGATCAGGATGGGCAGGTCGGCGATCCGTTGACGCAGCGGAGGCAGGTTGATCGTGACCGCATTGATGCGGAAGAGGAAGTCCAGGCGGAAGCTTCCATCCTCGACCTGGCTGCGAAGATCTGTGTTCGAGGCCGAGACCAGGCGGGTCACGATGCTCCGGGGTTCATGGCCGCCCACGCGAACAAACGTTCCATCCTGCAGCACTTGAAGCAGCTTCGATTGAACTCCCAGGTCGAGGCTTCCGACTTCATCCAGAAACAGCGTGCCGTTGTGCGATTGTTCGACGCGCCCCAGCTTTGTGGACATAGCGCCCGTGAAAGCGCCCTTTTCATAGCCGAACAGCTCAGTTTCGAGCAGCGTGTGAGGGATTGCCGGACAGCTTACTTTGACGAGCGAACCTTTGGCCCGCAAAGAGAAGGCGTGCAGCAGGCGCACACAGATCTCCTTGCCGGTTCCGCTCTCCCCCTGGATCAGCACCGGGACGTCAGTCTCGGCAACGCGCTCCAGCTTGTTTCGAACCGCCTGCATAACGGCTGTCTTGCCAAAAAAGATCTCAAGTGGCGGCAGATTAAGAGAGGCGGCGGATTCGGCGTGGTGATCCAAGGTTATTTTTTCCTATCGGCGTTGGGCAGAAACCGCAAGTTTGCAATATCCTTCACACTGCACGTCAAGCACCATTTCCGGGACACCGGGGCGGGATAGTGAGGATTTCCCGGTCTCAACCGTAGGAAGCAATATACGGGGAAACCCCAAAATCGGATTGAAGTGGTGCTTTTCCATTGGATTTTGAGGTCACCAAGCCCCCTTTCACCAAAGTAACTCGTAAAAAAAAGTTCACATTTTTTTCGTTTTACTCGTGCCAGTACCATGTAAGCTAGGCCTACTCGATAGAAGAGTGGTAAACCTTTATCTCTTTTGTCGGCAAAGTTCGTAACATTTTTGTGCAATTGTTGTGTTAGTCGAGCTAGAATCTGCTGGCGCGGGTGGTTCGGATGACTCTCCCGCTTTTGCAACTGTCTGGATCGAGTACAGCCTGTCCCTGGGGGCCAACCGGGTTCAGGATCACCGCAGGTTTGGGAAACAGTCCGGATCTGCACTTTGAGGTACTTTGTATGTCAGCTGCGCTTTCTTATCCCGTTCCTGCCTTGAAGCCCAATACGCGAACGCGTGCCCAGATTCTGATTCTGGAGCCGGATCTCGCGGTTCTGGATTATCTTCGGTCTACCCTCGGCACCCGGTACTCGCTCAGTCTCTTTTCTGACGAGCAGACCCTGCTGGAGCGTTTGGACAAGGCCGAGCAGCCGGATCTGCTTTTGCTTGCCCTGCATACCAACCGCGACCCGCTGCCCCTCCTAACCCATATTCGTTGCACCAAGCCGAATCTCGCAGTGGTCGTCCTGTCATGCTCCGCCGAACTTCGCGATCTGGAGATGGTCATTCGTCTGGGTGTCCGTGCCATTGTGATGAAGCCGTTTACCGGCAGCGATGTCGAGCAGGCCATCGAGGAGCACCTGGCCTCTGCCGAGAAGAAGATTCCCGTCGCCGACGCACTGAAAGAGATTCCGCTCAACGAGAGTCACTCCTTTGTGCGCTCGAGCAAGAGAATGCGCGAACTGGAAGCTCAGGCCGCCCTGGTAGCTCGCGCGGACATTCCACTCCTTATTCTGGGAGAGAGCGGGACCGGCAAGGAGATCCTCGCCCTCTACACCCACAAGATGTCGGCCCGCAGCCAGAACATCTTTCTCAAGGTCAACTGCGCTGCAGTCCCGGCCGACCTGCTGGAGAGCGAACTCTTCGGCTACGAGCAGGGAGCTTTTACCGGAGCGGTTAAGACCAAGCCCGGCAAGTTCGAAGTCTGCACCGGGGGAACGATCTTTCTCGACGAGATCGGCGAGATGCCCGCCATTCTCCAGGCCAAGCTGTTGCAGGTCCTGCAGGACGGTACCTTCTCCCGTCTGGGCAGCCGCTCGCCGATGAAGGTGGATGTACGCGTGATCGCCGCCACCAACATCAATATGAAGGAGGCGATGGCCAACAAGACCTTCCGCGAGGATCTGTACTATCGCCTCAACGGATTTACCCTCAGCATTCCGCCGTTGCGGGAGCGTCGCGAGGAGATTCCCGTGCTGTCGGAGTACTTTATGCGCAAGGGGGCCAAGCGGTACGGTCGCGATCCGCTCCCTTTCTCGCAAAACCTGCTGGACGCACTGTCGGAACACTCCTGGCCGGGCAACCTGCGCGAGTTGGAAAATGTAGTCAACCGTTATCTGGTGCTTGGCGAAGAGAGATCCATCGTCGACGAGCTCTCCCCCTCCACCGTCTATCAAGGGGGAGCAGCTACAGCGGCAGCAGCCCAGGAGACGCCAAGTGGCGCCGGGCTCAAGGCGATGGTCCGCAACCTTAAGGGAGATGCGGAGTCGACGGCAATTGCACAGGTACTGGAGGGAACTGGATGGAACAGGAAGGCCGCGGCAAACGATCTGCAAATCAGCTACAAGGCGCTCCTGTACAAGATCAAGCAGTACGACCTGTCTCCGCGGAACAACCACGCATCGTAGGGTCCCAGGCCAGATCCCAGGTCGCCGAAAAAGAGCCCTCCGACGCGTATCGAGTCGTCGTCCGTTACGAGAACCATGCTGTTCGCGGTCTCGCGGAACCGCAGGAGCTTGGTTCGATCGAACAGCTTCTGCGCAATGATCCCGTCTATCCCCTGGACTCGATCCGGCTGAAGCTCCTGGACTCGGACGTCGTGGAGGATGTCCCCACCAAGGATGCGAAGGCCGTCTTTTTCGTCAAGACCTTCGATGGCGATCTGCGTCACAGGGCTCTCCACTTTCACGAGCATGCGCCCGTCGTACCGGGCCTGTGGGTGCGCGTCTACTTCTACGACGGAGAGATGATCGAAGGCATCATCAGCAACACCCGGGACTTCGTGCTCGAGTCGGGCTTCTTCCTGCGACCGACCGATCCGAATGGAAATAACGCGCTGGTCTATGTTCTCAAGGGCGGCCTCAAGGACTTCCACGTCCTCGGAATGCGAAACGTTCCGCGAGGCTCCAACTAGCTCGCAACTGGAACGACTCCCGATGACTCAGATCATCAGCCCGCAGATCATCAGCCCACAGACGGCCGAGCACTACCGATGGGGTGGCCCTCAAGGAGACGACTGCGACGGCTGGCATCTCGTCAGGACAACCGACCTCAGCATCATCGAAGAGCTCATGCCACCCGGCACAAGCGAAGTCCGGCACCTCCACCTCCGTTCCCGCCAGTTCTTCTATGTTCTTGAAGGAGAGCTGACCATTGACGTGGAGCGGCACAGCTTCGTCCTTCAAGCCGGCGCAGGTATAGAGGTCTCTCCCGGCCAGCAGCATCAGGTCTTCAACCGCAGTTCGAACCCAACGCGCATACTCGTCACCAGCCAGCCTCCGAGCCACGGCGACAGGATCAATCTATAACCGGAGGGTGCGATACCGTCACGGTATCGTTCGGTTATCCAAGGCCCGAACAACGCGAGGGGAACTGGCACACACAAAAGAAGAGGCAGCCGCTATGGCTGCCTCTTCTCTATTTGTGACTTTTCAGTTGCTTATACGCCGACCGGTTCGCCGACCTTCACATTCACCGGCGTCAGCCAGTTGTGGCGGTCCGGCAGTGTGCCGTGGACGATGCCGAAGAACTCATCGTGCAGAGCCTTGGTGATCGGGCCCATCGTGCCGTCGCCCACCATAATCCGATCGACCGAACGGAGGTGTGTTACCTCGGCGGCGGTTCCAGTAAAGAAGGCCTCATCGCAGATATAGAGCATCTCGCGGGGAAGCGCCTGCTCGACCACTTCGATGCCGAGCTGCTTGGCCAGGGTGAGAACGGAGCTGCGGGTGATACCGTTTAGAACCGAGTTCGCCAGCGGAGTGGTGTAGAGCGCGCCACCGCGCACCAGGAACAGGTTCTCCCCCGAGCCTTCAGAGAGGTAGCCATTGGTATCGAGGCCGATGCCCTCGGAGTAGCCGTTGATCTCGGCCTCCATGCGAATCAGCTGCGAGTTCATATAGTTCGCACCGGCCTTGGCGAGCGTCGGCATCGTATTCGGAGCAAGCCGGCTCCAGCTCGACACGCAGACATCGGCTCCGGAGGTGCCCGGAACGTACTTGCCCCAGGGATAGTTTGCGATGTAGACCTCAACCGGCGACTTCAGCGGATTGACGCCAAGCTCACCATACCCGCGAAAGGCAATCGGGCGGATGTAGCAAGGAGCAACGCCGTTAGCTTCGACCACATCGATCACTGCGGCCGAGAGCTGTTCCACGGTGTAGGGAAGCGGCATCCGGTAGATCTTGGCCGAATCGACCAGCCGAGCCATGTGTTCCGGCAGGCGGAAGATGCTGGCGGCGTTCGGCTGGGCGTAGCAGCGAATGCCCTCAAAGACGGACGAGCCGTAGTGGACGACGTGGGACATAACGTGAATCTGGGCTTTGTCCCAGGGAATCAGGCTCCCGTTGTGCCAGATATTCGTGGTGGTCTGTATGGGCATTCGTACGCTCCTAGGCGCTGAAGCACCATTATAACGGCTGCCCGGCATGGGAGAATAGAGAGTGATGTTCAATCCCCATGCCGTCAGTCTCTCGGGGCTGGAGCACTCGGCGTATGTGCAGTTTTCTGTTCTCGCGCTCAGCTCCATCTTCTTTCTCGTCGACCCGTTTGCCGCTCTGCCCACCTTTCTCGCGGTGACGGCTGGTGCGGATGCGGCGCGCCGACGAAAGATGGCCTGGAAGGCGTCTGTCACGGCGCTGGTCGTGCTCAGCGCGTTCGCCGTCGCTGGGCAGTACATCTTCAAGATGTTCGGCATCACGCTTCCGGCCTTCGAGATCGCCGGCGGCATCATCCTTCTGCTCATCGGTCTGGACATGCTCGAGGCCAAGCGCTCGCCTACGCAGGAGTCGACGGAGGAGACCACCGAAGCCGCTCAGAAAGAAGACGCCGGCATCGTCCCGCTCGGCATTCCGATGCTCGCAGGCCCAGGCTCCATCACCAGCGTGATGGTATTGGTCGGCCAGGCCCAGACGCGCTGGCAGATGGTAGCGATCTTAGTATCCATCTTCATTACGGCGATGATCTGTTACCTCGTCCTCGGGAATTCGGATCGCGTCGCTCGCGCTATGGGAGAGACCGGCGTCCGAATCCTGGTCCGCATCATGGGCCTGCTGTTGGTTGCCCTCGCAGTGCAATACTTTGTGAACGGCATGGTCGATCTCGGTGTGATCAACAAGCCGTAAGCAGCATTGGAAGCTGCGAAGGAAGCGCCGTTTGCGCGCACGGGTCACCGGACTGGCGTAACCTTTCAGCAACTTTGAAGTCCTACAGGGCATCACATCTCTGTTCGCTATCTCTTCACCAAGCGAGAAGAATATGTCCCAGACAGCTGATACAACCGCCGCCGCTACATCACTCCTCGCGCGATACAAAGCCGTTCGCCAGGCGACCAGACATCTTTGTAGTCCCCTATCTCCAGAAGACATGATGGTCCAGTCCTCTTCGGAAGCCAGTCCGGTCAAGTGGCATCTCGCCCACACCAGCTGGTTCTTCGAGACGTTTATCCTCCGCGAGTTCGCCGCCGGCTACCAGCCCTTCCATCCCGACTTTCACTGGCTCTTCAACAGCTACTACAACTCCCTCGGCGAGATGCCGGAGAAGAAACTCCGCGCCTCCTTCTCCCGTCCTCCCCTCGACTCGATCCTCGCCTACCGCACTCACGTAGACGCTGCCATGACGGCCCTGATGCAGCATCCGCTTGAAGACGAAGCCGCCCGCCGCATCGCCCTCGGCCTCGAGCACGAGCAGCAGCACCAGGAGCTCATCGCCACTGACATCAAGCACGCTCTCTTCACCAACCCGCTGCATCCTCCCTACCTCGAGTCACCCGTGAAGCAGAAGCTCGACACCATCGCGCCGCCGCTCGACTGGATCGACTTCGCAGGCGGCATCACCCAAATCGGCTTCAAGCTCGATCCCACCGACCCCATCCAGTCCGTCTCCGCATTCGCCTTCGACAACGAGACTCCGCGCCACCCCGTCTATCTCGCGCCGTACCGCCTCGCCACGCGTCTGGTCACCTGCGCCGAATTCCTCGCCTTCATCGACCAGAACGGCTACAACCGCCCCGAGCTCTGGCTCTCCGAGGGCTGGACTACCAACCGCGCCGAAAGCTGGCAGGCCCCACTCTACTGGCGTCGCGATGAAGAGACCAACTCCGGCTGGTCCATCTACACCATGCAAGGCTTCCGCTCGCTTGACGACCTCAGCGAAACCCCCGTCTGCCATCTCAGCTTCTTCGAGGCCGACGCCTACGCTCGCTGGGCCGGGCACCGTCTCCCCACCGAGTTCGAGTGGGAGCACGCCGCCAGCCAGCTCAGCCTTCTCCGCAAAGTAGTTGATTCGCAACCCGCGCTCCTCACCTATCAACCGAACCCCGCGCAGAGTCTCACCGCGATCCCCGCCGTCCAGGCCAACCTCTTCGAGACCGGCAACCTCCATCCGACTCCAGCGTCGGCGCTTCCCGGCCTGCAGCAGATCTTCGGCGATGTCTGGGAGTGGACCGCCAGCGGCTACACCGGCTATCCCGGCTACAAGCCCCTTCCCGGCGCGCTCGGCGAGTACAACGGCAAGTTCATGTCCTCGCAGGTTATTCTTCGTGGAGGCTCCTGCGTTACGCCGGCCACCCACATCCGCGCCACCTACCGAAACTTCTTCTCACCCGCCACGCGATGGCAATTCTCCGGCCTCCGCCTCGCCCAGGACGCCCCCAAGTAACTCCAACACCCGCGGGACCACTCAAGTCAGCCGATTCGAAGCCGCCACCCGCCCATACCAGAGTCCCGAATCCTTCACGATCCTTCTCTGGTCGCGAAAATCAACATAAGTCAGCCCATATCGCTGCGTATATCCGTCCGCCCATTCGAAGTTATCGACCAGGCTCCACGCATGATAGGCCCGCACCTTCGCGCCATCCGCGATAGCCCGCGCCAGCTCCGCCAGTATCTCCCGATGAAACGCAATCCGCCGCCCATCCTGAACCCGCCCGCTGGCATCGGGCCCATCCAGATAGCAGCAGCCATTCTCGCTGATCTCAATGATCGGGTGGTTGAACTCCCGCGAGATCTGCGTCACCAGGTCATAGATGCCGCGCGGCCAGACCTCCAGTCCAGCCTCCGTCAGCGGCCCTTCGGTCGGCATCTCCACATGCATCTGTGTCAGCGGATCACGCGCCGCCCCTCCTCCTTCGCCCTCGGTCTCCGTGCCAAAGTGTCCCCCAACGCCACCACTCCCGCTCGCGTTCGAGACGACCCGCCGCGTGTAGTAGTGAAACCCCACCCAATCCAGCGGCACCTTCATGATCTTCTCGTCGCCCGCTCTGAACCCCATCGCCTCATAAGGCGTCGCGCCAACAAACGCCTTCGGATACTCCCCATGCATCGCCGGGTTCAGGAAGTAAAGATTATTCATCGCGTGATAGCGTGCCGTAGCCGCTCGATCCGCCTCGCTGTCGGTCTTCGGATACGCCGGCGCCATCCCATAAGCGCTCCCCACCGTAGCCTTCGACGACGCAGCCTTGATGGCGCGAAACGCCTCGCCCTGCGCCAGATTCACCGTATGCGCGGCCTTCAAAAACTGATTGAAGTCTGCCTTGCACGGAGGAAAGACCCCGACTCCATACCCATAGTAAGTAAACGTCCAAGGCATGTTGAACGGAGCCCACGTCGTAATCCGGTCGCCCAGATGCTTTGCCAGCGTCCCCGCGAACTCCGCATAGTACGACGCAAGATCGCGGTTCGGCCATCCTCCCCGATCCTCCAGCGCCTGGGGCAGATCCCAGTGATAGATCGTGCAGAACGGACGAATCCCCGCCTCCATCAACGCATCGACGAGCCTGCTGTAGTGGTCGATTCCTCTCTGATTCACCGGTCCCGTCCCGCTTGGCATCACACGCGACCACGACGTCGAGAACCGATAGCTCTTCTGATTGAGCCGCTTCAGAATCGCAATGTCGTCCTTGTAGAGGTGATACTGATCGCACGCCACATCAGCGTTGGCGCCGCCCTTCACCTTCCCCACCGTGTGAGCGAAGCGGTCCCAGTTCGACTCGCCCTTTCCATCGACGTTCCACGCACCCTCCACCTGGTATGCCGCCGAAGCCATCCCCCACAAAAATCCATCCGGAAAGCGCGCGCCTTCAATCTCCGAGTCCGCAATCGCCCCCGGAACACGATCCTGCAACGCCGCCGCACTCGCCGACAGCCCGTTGTTTGAAAGCAACGCGGCACTTCCAGCCGCAAGGGAACTTTTGAGAAAAGTGCGTCGATCCATCCCAGACCCTATCCCAGACCCCATCCCAGACCCTCTCTTGAAAAGAACTCCCGCGGTCACCCACCCGCAGGTTTTCAAACTGGTCTAGGATACTGGTCTAGGATTATGTCAGCAATGCAGGACTCCATCAAACCCGCCGTCATTCCACCGCCGGTTCCACCCGCTGAAGACGCGCCCCAGGAGCTCCTGCCCGAAGACTTCTACTACGAAGGTCCATATCTCGTCTTCACCGCTGCCTATCATCTCAAGCGCGGCTACTGTTGTAACTCAGATTGTCGTCACTGCCCCTATAAATAGTGCAATTAGTTGGGAACCTGTGGCAACAGTGGCGGTACGCCTCCGCTCCGCGCATCCGCAACCGAGGTCTTTGCGTTCCGCAGTGCGTTCGCATTCCGCACCAGGCTTATCACGCGCGGATCCTTGCGATACTTCGCCAGCACCTCGTCCGAACCCATCGATCCCAGCACATCGTATCCACCTTCGCTGGCCAGCGTAAGGTAGCGAAGCATATTCTCTTCATCGCCGCGATGAGCGTAGAGCCGCGCTATCTCGAAGCTGTAATGCGCATGATCCGCCGGCGAGAGCATGTGGGCCTCAATCCCGCTTGCTCCATGATGCTGCATCATGTCCGGATCCAGCGTCAGCGCGATATCGAACTGCTGCCGCGCCTTCTCGAAGTTCTTCTCTTCAAAGAGCGCGGTTCCAAGGTTGGAGTGATAGATCGCCGATTTCTTGTCCAGCTTGATCGCCTTGCTGTAGTCGGAGATTGCCGCCCCATAACGCCCTTCCACATATTCGGCCGCACCAAGATTGTTCCAACCCTGGGCATTCTTCTTCTGCAGACGAACGACCCGCAGGAAGTAAAGCCGCGCAACGTCGATATGCCGCAGTTCAAGCTCCGTCACACCAATTCGAATGAGTAACTCCTGCTCCGGTCCGCCGCGCTGCAGCGCATAACCGTAGTAGACCAGCGCATCTTCCGGAAAGCGTCGCGCTCGCAGAACGTCTCCCGCGGTTTCCAGTTTTTGCGGGCTCGCAGTCACCGGATCAGGGAGATGCGGCTCGATTGCAAACCAGTCTGCGCTTTGATGACGTAAATCGCGAGCCGCGTCAGGGGTGGCGGGTTGCGAAAGCTTCTGCGCCGTCAGGGGAGGGTTGGAAAGCGCAAAAGCGAAGACAGGGAGAAGAAGAGCCAAGCCAAGTTGCGGTCTCATAAGAGGACCTCACTAGTTCGCCATCATCATCGGCCTCGTATTTAACACTGTCAATAGCCACTTCCTTACCGTTGGATAGGACCACCCGGGGAGACCGGCGTAGCGGCGGCTCCAGGAGCTGCCACCACAGGTGCCGCCCCCGGCTCCACCCTCATTGCCATCCGGGGAAAGCTGAAGCTCCCACCGGCATCATCAATCACGTTCACCTGGCAGACATAGGTCCCGGGCTTCAACGGAGTCAACGGCACATCGAACTGGAACGCCACGGCGCCGCGCTCGGGGATGTTCACAGCTTTGGCCTCAACCAGTGGCGTTTCATACACTTTCACGCCGCCAATCAGAAATTCAATGCTGGTCAGCACCCTTACCGGCCCGCCCTCGCGCCGCGTCAAACCCGGAGAACTCGCAGGCTCGGGCGCACCCTTCTCCTTCGCCGGGTCGTACACCTCGTACAGAAAGTAGAGATGCTGATCCTGCCGAAACACATGCGGCACATTTGGAATCCACTCCACCCCGTCCCGCACCAGCGGACTCGCGACCTTCTTGGCAGTATTCGGCACCCGCTGGCTCGACAGCACAATCGAGCTCAGCTTCAGCGGAGTCTTCTTCAGATCGGGCACCTGCAGGTCCGTCTCAAAGCTGCCCATCGCGCCCGTCTGGTTCTCCCGCACCACAAACTTCAGGTGGTATCTTCCCGGAGCCAGCGTAAAGCCGGTCGAATATTGAATCTTCTTCTGCTGAACCTGCTGCGCCGCATCCAGCGCCAGCTTCACCGTATCGCGAACGTTCCCCACAACGATGCCCTCGGCGTTCTTCACCTGTCCGATCACATCGATATTGGCTTTATCCCGGTCACCGTTCTTCACACTATGAATCTGCGACCCCGGAATGATCAGCGAGACCGGAACAAAAAACTTGTTCTCTGCCATCCTGAAGTACAACGCCTGCAGATACACCGCAACATCGGTCGCCGGAAGATCGCTCCGCAGTTCCTCCATCAAAGCCTGCTCCCGGTCCTCTGTCTTCTGGTGCTGAAAGTCGGCAGGCGCGTAGTAGCCCGGCCGGTAGTCGAGCTTCACATCGCTGCGATTCAGCTTCACCGTCAGGTGCCGGAAGCTTCCATCCCGCGCTGTATTGGTCGAGCGGAACCCGACAATGTAGTAAGCCTCCGTATCATGCTGCACCTGCTGAAAAGCCGGCGCAAAATCATTCGAATCGAAGAACGCCTTTCCACCCGTGTCGGAGGAGAGAGTCGCCAGCGTCTCCTGCGAGCCGAAGTTCGCGTCCAACTGGCTCTGCATCGCGCCGCCGCTGTAAGCCGCAGTCCCGCGAAGGCTCCCGGTCGAGGCATTTCCCACCGGCGGCAGAGCCTCCAGCCCCCGCGAGTCCACGCTGTAGATCGCCATGTTGGCCTTCACGGCCTCATTCGTAGCCGCCCGCATACTCGCCTGGTTTTCGATCCCCTGTCGCGTCAGCCCACCGCTGAAGTACAACAGGCTCTTCCGCTGATCGACCCGCTCGAGACTCTTCGCGATCGTCCGTATCGCATACAGCTCACGATCCGTGTTCAGCGCGTTGTACTCGCTGTCGTCCGAGGTAAAGCTCGAAGCATCATCCGCCGTCCCACCCGAGTTGCCCCCTTCGTTCCCGTTCGCAAACCCGGTCCCCTCGGTCCCGTTGTACTTGCCCAATCCCCTCAATAGGGCCGCCTTATCCGACGTAAAATCCTGATCCATGCTCAGGCCGGTAGCCATGCTCACCAGCGCTACCAGATCCGCCGGCTGCATCTTCTTCTTCACGTAATCCTGCGCCGACTCCACCGCCCGGTCGATATCCTCCGGCTGCATGCTGCTCAAATCGAAGAACATCACAATCAGCCGATGATCCCGCAGCGAAGCCGGATTGGCCGCAAACTCACCATTCACCAGATCGGCAATCGTAGCCTTCCCAATCACGGTCGACTTCTCCCGCAGCACCGCAGCTTCATCCACATTCTGATAGTCGAAGCTCGCAATCTTCTGCGGCTTCCCATTCTCCAGAATCGTAAAGTCGCTCTCCTTCAGCCCCTTCACCACCTCACCCGTCTTCTTGTCCCGCACCACCACGTTCGTCAGCACAATATCGCTCTGCACCTTCAGCGTGAATCCACCCGACTGGTCCGGCTGCTGCGCCCACCCACCCACGGGCATCCACGCAATCGCACCCACCAGCATCGTGGCCACCATTCGCAAACCGAAAGCTCGTCGCAAACTCACAGCTAGTCGCAAACTCATAGCCTCGTCCCTCAAAATCAAAACCGAAACCGCGCCAGCACCGTCAACCGCCGCATCGTCGCCGCCGAGGTCACCTGACCAAACGTCTGCGAGTTCAACGTCGTATCAATCCCCGAGTACTGCACCGTGTTGAAGACATTCGTCGCCGTCACCCTCATCTCAAATGACCGCGTCTCCCCAAGCGCCACTGTCCGCGACAGCGAAGCATCCGTAACTGCAATCCCCGGCCCTTCAATCGACCCGCGCGACGCAGTCCCATACCCGTTCGCCGGAGCCGCAAACGCCGCCGCATTGAACCAGTTCAAAATATTCTGTTCCCCCGCGATTGGCTGCGAAAACACCCTGTCCGGCCGCAGCGTGTTGTTGGTCCCCGTAGCTGTCTCCGACACCGTCGAAATATAGTGCGGCGTAAAGTAAGTCCCCGAAGCAAAGGTAAAATCCCCCGAAAGCGAGAACCCATCCAGCGCCCTCGACCAGAATCCACCCTTCGTAAAGAACGCCCGATTCGGCCCAAACGGCAGCTCCAGCACCCAGTTTCCAGTCACCTGGTGTCGCACATCGAAAGAGCTGTTCCCCTCCTCCGCATTCAGATCCAGATCGTTCTGCGCCGGCACCACCGTCGTCCCGCCAATCGACGAAGCATTATCGATCGAGTGCCCATAGTGATACGTCGCCTGCAGCGAAACCCCCTTCTGCAGCCGCTTCCTCACATTCACGCTCAGTTGCTGAAACCGCGAAAACCCCAGCGAATCCTCATAGTTGAAAGGCTGCGCCCCCGGATTCAGCACCCCCGTCGCCGTCCGATTCGGCGCCCGCACAATATCCAGCCCCCCGCCCTTCGCTCCGTTGTACCCAATATTCGCCACGATCCCCAGCGGCAGCGTCCGCTGAATATCCACGTTCCACACCTGCACATGCCCCAGTCGATAGTCCAGATTCGCAGCGTAGTTATTCTGCACCGGCGTCGTCGAGCAGCCAAACCCATTCGCCAGCGTCAACGTCCCCGGCGTGCATCCCGTCTGCCCTACCACGTTGGTCTGCGTCAACGCAAACGGCACCTGCGCCGACAGATTTCTAGCCAGCGTCGCATACTGCCCCGTGTTGAAGTTGATTCCATACCCTCCGCGCACCACCGTATCTTTGAAGATCTTCAGCTTCGGCCGATACGCAAACCCCACCCGCGGCGAGTACATATTCCTGTCCGGATTCACCAGCGACCGCACCGTCCCCGCCGTACAAGACCCCGCAATCGCCACCGGACACACCGGCGTCACCACCGAAAAATCCGCATTGTGATTCAGATTCACCAGCCGATTATCCTTCTCCACGTATGGCGAAAAATACTCATATCGAATCCCGTAGTTCATAGTCAGATTCGACAGCGCCCGCCAATCGTCCTGCGCATACCAGTCAAAGACATTCGCGCGTAAATAAGTCTTCTGCGTCGCCGCCTGTATTGCCGACTGCTGCGGCAGCCCCAGCAAAAGATCGGCCAGTCCATATCCACTCGGCGGAACCACGGGGCAAGCCACCGTCGACGAAGGCGTACACGCACTCGCCGGATTCTGCGTCGCATACCCGGTAAACGTGAACGACCCCACCACATTCGTCCCACCCACCGTGTCCGCATGCATTCGACGTATATCAAACCCATAGCGCATATTGTGTTTCTTGTATCTGTAACTCACAAAGTCCGAGAACGAGATCGTCTGATTCACCGCATCGCTCGGCAGCGCCTGCGTCAACCCGGTAAAGTTTGGGAGGCTCACACTCGGCAGGCCGTTATAGATCCCCGCATCGCCCCCAATCACCGGCTTCGGAATACTGATCCCCGTCCCATCCAGCGGATCGCTCCCATTCGTAAAGTAGTTCCGCGCCGTGCTGTGCGACCGGTTCCAGTTGATCGAAGCGTTGTTGGTCAGCTTCCCATATCCGATCGTGTAGCCCGCAGTCACGCCATATCCATTCGTCTCGGTCGCGCCCCCCAGTGGCAGAAAGATATTCGGATTATCCGCAGCCGTGTGCGAGTAGCTTCCATTGAAGTTGATATTCTGCCGTAACGTCGCAGGCCCGTTGCCCTGTTGCTGCCTGCGTCCCCCGCCAAACGTGTTGTTCTGCCCAAAGTTCCGCACGTATCGCAGCGCCGCCGTCGTAGCGTTGTTTCCCGCCGTCGTAATCGTCTGGTAGTTGTAACCCTGTCGTCCCGTCGTTGCAATATTCGGCGCAGGATAAAAGTTCAGCAGCGCCTTAGCCTGCGTAGAGATCTGACTCGGACAAATCACATTCAACACGCCGCCGCAGCTGAACTGTTGTCCCGTCGCCGGATCATACAGCGTCTGCGCCAGGCGCGAAAAATCTCCGGCCCGCTCGTTGTCCGTTCCATTGGTACCGTCGGTCGGCACCGTGCCGTACAGGTTCGAGGGCGTAATATTCCGCTGCCCCGTCACGTTGAAGAAGACGAACTGCTTCGTACTCGCCTTCACCACTCCCGGAATAAACGGCGACCCGGTAAAGCTCACGCCAAACCGGTTCGAGCTATAAGCCGGCTTCACCACCGGCGCTCCCGTCAACGAAAAGTTTGTCGCATCCAGCGCACCGTTGCCACCCTGGTAGAACACCGCTCCATGCGGCTGCGTAGGATTGAACCCACGAAACCCGCCGCCACCGCCACCACCACCACGTCCGCCGCCACCACCGCGCCCTCCGAATCCACCGCCGCCCGGCCCGCCAAATCCTCCCCCTCCCATCATTCCGCCTATCATCCCTGCCACCGAATTCGCAATATCGCCCACCGCCCCACCCTGCCGCTGCGCCTGCGCAATCGCGTCCTGCACCCGCTCCCGAATATCGTCTTCGCTATATCCCGCAAGCCCATTCGTCTGTCCCACCGCGCCATTCACCGTCACCGAATCGCTTGCCGCCGCATCGCCTCCCCCAATCCCTGCGAGCGACGGAAGCTGCGCCCCGGCACTCCCTCCTCCGCCTACCGTCGCATCAGCCAAACCCGACGCATCCCCAGTCACGCTCAACGCCTGCAACCCCCGCGCAACTCCAGCGCTCGTCGCAGCGGCCTGGCGCTCCTCCTGCTGCTGCACCCGGGAAGCCAGCTGCAATCCAAACTCCGCCACCTGCGCAGGCTTGCCGCCATTCTGTCCAGCGGCGTTGATCAAAACCTCCTTCGTCTCCGCTGCGAACGCTGCCAACTCAGCCCTCACCACGTACCGGCCGTTGCGCGGAACCGTCATCGCAAACGCGCCATTCACATCGGTCGTCGTCGCATCCTTCTTCCCGGTCAGCGTATTGCTCGCCGTCACGGCAACCCCGGGCAAGGGAACTGCTCCAGCCTTCACTGTCCCACTGATCGTTCCGCCACTCGCCTCAACCGTAGCAGGCGTCTCAACAGCAGCAGGCGCCGCATCCGGCGCCGGTGGTGCCGCACCTGGTTGAACCGGCGGCACGGCCTGTCCCCACGCGGTCCCAACCAACACCAGACCCAACGCCCAACCCAACGCTGCTGATCGAATCGATCCCCGCACCTTTGCCTCGCCTCGCTCCATCACCCTCGAACTTATTGCCCTTATTGCCCTTATTGCCCGCATCACTGAGGAACCGCAGCAGGTTTTGCCGGAGCCGCAGCGGGAGCCGCAACAGCTCCGTTTCCACTCAGTTCGCGCCGTCGTCTCCGCGCGGCTGCATCCGAGACCCCCAGCTCCGTAGGCACAAACAATCCATTCTTCAGCGCCCCACGTCCGGCGACTGCATCTCCAACCTTCACGTCCGCAAGCGTAATACTCTCTCCACCCGATCCATCGCCAGCTGCATTGCCGGCACCGCTCCCTCTTCCACCCGCCGGCCCCATCTCGGTCACCCCCGCACCACTCGCAAGCATCGACATCCCACGCCCACCGCGCTTGAACGAGGTCTGCTCATCCACCCCAATCACCTGGGTCACACCATCCGGACGCAACACCGTCAGCTTCAGCGCGTCCATATCAATCGCCGTCACCTTCCCGGTGATGTAGACCTTGCCCATCCCCTCCCGCGCCTTCTTCACCTGCTCGGCGTCCATTACGCCGACAAACACCGCATGCACCGTCTTCGTCGCAGGATCCAGTACCCCCATCGCGCCCACGCCATCTCCCGCTTTGATATCTGTAACCTTCACCGGCTGCCGGTCTTTATTCACTCGCGTATTCGCGGAGAAGACCACCTGGTACACCTCGCCAGCCTCAGTCTTCACTGTCAGATGATCGGCGGCTGCGGCGGTCACTGTTCCCCGAACCATCTGCCCACCCGCAAAGACAGCCCCGCCCTCGCGATCGTCCTCCCCCTGCTGGGCGCGCAATCCGGGCGGCAGAGCTGCCAGAGCCATCACCAGCGCCATCGTTCCAAAACGCCCCATACCCCGCTGTCTCATGCACCATCCGCCTTGCTCTTGCGTCCACAGTCCCGTGCTCATACAGACGGTTCGCCTGCTCGAAAGACTCCCTGCAGCCCGCAAAAACATCCCTTAGAACCGCTCCAGTCCAGTGCTTCTTCCGCCTGCACAAAGCCTGCACTACACTACCCAGATGCATGAGGTAGCCCACGCACCCCACACCCACGGCCCCCACGTCGAAGGTCACTTCGAATCCTCCGAGGTCGTTCGCGATATCGTCATTGGCCTCTCCGACGGTCTCACCGTTCCCTTCGCCCTCGCCGCAGGTCTCTCCGGCGCCGTCGCCTCCTCCCGCATCGTAGTCCTCGCCGGCCTCGCCGAAATCGCCGCCGGCTCCATCGCCATGGGCCTCGGCGGCTATCTCGCCGCTCGCGGAGACGCCGAACACTACGTCTCCGAACGCCGCCGTGAAGAACGCGAGATCGTCGAACGCACCCGCGACGAAGAAGAAGAGATCTATGAGATCTTCGAGCACTACGACGTCGATCGCGCCAGCGCAACCCCAGTCCTCAACGCGCTCAAACAAAACCCCACCGCCTGGGTCGACTTCATGATGCGCTTCGAACTCGGCCTCGAGGAGCCCGCCGCAAACCGCGCGCACCGCTCCGCCCTCACCATCGCCATCTCCTACATCGCCGGCGGACTCATCCCACTGCTCCCCTACATGCTCGTCCCGGACAACCTCACCGCCCTCAAACTCTCCGTCGTCATCACGCTCGTTGCCCTCGCAATCTTCGGAGCACTGAAGGGAAGGCTGGTGGGCACGGGGTGGCTGCGCAGCGCCCTCCAGACAGTTCTCATCGGAGGAGCCGCAGCCGCAGTCGCCTACACGCTGGCCCGCCTTCTCAACGGCAGCTCAAGCTGATCCATCCTTGTTGTCTGTATTACCGCTCATTCTGAGCGAAAAGAAGCAGCCCTTCAGCCTTCAAATGGTACGATTCTCGCGATCTTCCGGCCAAACTCTGCTGTCAAGCCCTCTCCGGACTCAATCACCTTAGGATCAGCAACATACGCGTGGCGTATAAGTTACCGCCAATCCACTAAACTGGATCTAGTACAGAAAAAAGAAAAAGGACGCGCCGCGTGTCACTCTGAGGCAGGCAGCACCTGTAAGTACTTGCAAGGAAGGAATTTGTACGCAACTCGTTTGTTATGTCGTATTTAGAAGCCTAGCTAGTGCGTAAGCCGCTCATAATAAATAGTTTACACGCGGGTAATAAGGGGGGGGGGTAGGACATCCCGAGAAATCGAAGAGGTCTGCCTGTACCCATCCGCAACTCCCAGCGAACCAAAAGAGCCCTCAGCGCACAAGCAAAGCAGAGATGGAGATAACAACCCCCGCTGCCCCCAGCGAGAGTCCAAGAAGAAAGTAGGCACGTCTCCGGGTGAAGAGCGTAACCGAGCAGAGAACCACGGCAATCTGCAGAAGCGCCTCGCCAAGATCGTAACGATAGGCCTTGGCCTCGGCGTGAGTTACCTCAGCCTCAAACTCACGCGCCTTGTTCTGCTCCTCGGAGAGATCTTCCTTCCACTTCTCGATATGAGCCTCATACTCCTTCCGCTTCGACTCGGTGGCAGCAGCGTTGAGGGTAGGCTCCATCGCCAGCAGATCCAAGGTGACCGAGAGATTATCCATGCGAATCTTCTTCGCCTGGTACTCGTTCCACTGATCGCCCGCGCGAGACTGCATCAGCACCGCCTCGGTGTGAGTGCGATGCCCAAGAACGGTGACCATGGCGACCAGCACCGCCAGAACCGAGATCCCGAGCGAGATGCTCTTCAGCGACTCCCCACCGGACTCTCCTGATTCCTTCATCTGATTGGCAAACTCTGAGACTTCATTGGCTTCCATAGTGGAACGATTCTAGACCGTACACCAGTCTCACGGTTCAAAACGAAGATCGAGGAGCAATTCCAGTCAACACGTTCAAAGAATCGAAGATTTCTTACCCGCGTCTTTACTGGACAAAACCGACTTTTCTACAGGAACTCCTAATTATTCACAGCGTTGAGCTTGCGCGGAGCCTCCGTCGCTGATAATCTCAGGAAGTCGCAAAGAGAGATATGGCAAGAGACGAAGTGGAAAGCATCAAGCTTGCACGGAAACAGAAAGCACGATACTCTAGGTGAGAAGTAAAGCAACACTGCTTCGCACCTTGGCTCTGGCAACACGAGAGCAAAGTAACAAGGGATGACGGAGCGCAGTCCAAGCGTTTGATATCGGTTTAGAGCCTGAGGGCCTACCGGCAATCCAAACCCAAGCCACTGCAGTTGATCTGAGATGCACCAGGAGCTAAGTGCTCCGCGCTCGTCTTCGAGCGTCACGATGTTTTGATATTTTGTGCTGAGCGAATGACTGTCAGGCCTGTTTTCGAAGCCTTTAGGAGGGAAACAAATTCTAAAGAAAACGAAAATAGGAGTTGACAGACGAGCTGAAGATTGATAATCTCAGAAAGTTCGCTAAAACGTCACACGCTACTGAAGCGCTCCTCGAAAGGCTGAAGCAAGGCCGATAAAAAGTAACGAGAGAGATAGAGTAAGTAGCAAATACAGACGACAACAGCGCATCAAGTTCGAGGACACGAATATGGCTTATGCCGATTCAGTCCTTGATCCAAAGCTGCCCGCTTAGGTGGATGCAGTTCGGATCTTTGACAACATAGTTGAACGTGCCAGTCGTGAGATGATACGAAATTTGGTTTAGTCATTCTCACTAGTTATAAACCTCCGGGTGTTTTCGAGCACCGGGGGCGCTTGATCCGCACCGACCCCTGTCGATGTGCGGCAAGCAAACCAAGATTAAACGAGAGTTTGATCCTGGCTCAGAATCAACGCTGGCGGCGTGCCTAACACATGCAAGTCGCACGAGAAAGGGGCTTCGGCTCTGAGTAAAGTGGCGCACGGGTGAGTAACACGTGACTAATCTACCCTCGAGTGGGGAATAACTGAGAGAAATCTTAGCTAATACCGCATAACACTTACGAGTCAAAGCAGCAATGCGCTTGGGGAGGAGGTCGCGGCCGATTAGCTAGTTGGCGGGGTAATGGCCCACCAAGGCGATGATCGGTATCCGGCCTGAGAGGGCGCACGGACACACTGGAACTGAAACACGGTCCAGACTCCTACGGGAGGCAGCAGTGGGGAATTTTGCGCAATGGGGGAAACCCTGACGCAGCAACGCCGCGTGGAGGATGAAATATCTTGGTATGTAAACTCCTTTCGATGGGGAAGATTATGACGGTACCCATAGAAGAAGCCCCGGCTAACTTCGTGCCAGCAGCCGCGGTAATACGAGGGGGGCAAGCGTTGTTCGGATTTATTGGGCGTAAAGGGTGCGTAGGCGGTTTGGCAAGTCTTATGTGAAATCTATGGGCTCAACCCATAGTCTGCATAAGAAACTGCCGGGCTTGAGTATGGGAGAGGTGAGTGGAATTTCCGGTGTAGCGGTGAAATGCGTAGATATCGGAAGGAACACCTGTGGCGAAAGCGGCTCACTGGACCATAACTGACGCTGATGCACGAAAGCTAGGGGAGCAAACAGGATTAGATACCCTGGTAGTCCTAGCCCTAAACGATGATTGTTTGATGTGGCAGGTACCCAATCCTGCCGTGTCGAAGCTAACGCGATAAACAATCCGCCTGGGGAGTACGGTCGCAAGGCTGAAACTCAAAGGAATTGACGGGGGCCCGCACAAGCGGTGGAGCATGTGGTTTAATTCGACGCAACGCGAAGAACCTTACCTGGGCTCGAAATGTAGTGGAATCCGGCAGAAACGTCGGCGTCTAGCAATAGACCGCTATATAGGTGCTGCATGGCTGTCGTCAGCTCGTGTCGTGAGATGTTGGGTTAAGTCCCGCAACGAGCGCAACCCTTATCTTCAGTTGCTACCATTTAGTTGAGCACTCTGACGAAACCGCCTCGGATAACGGGGAGGAAGGTGGGGATGACGTCAAGTCCTCATGGCCTTTATGTCCAGGGCTACACACGTGCTACAATGGCCGGTACAAACCGCTGCAAACCCGCGAGGGGGAGCTAATCGGAAAAAGCCGGCCTCAGTTCGGATTGGAGTCTGCAACTCGACTCCATGAAGCTGGAATCGCTAGTAATCGTGGATCAGCATGCCACGGTGAATACGTTCCCGGGCCTTGTACACACCGCCCGTCACATCACGAAAGTGGGTTGCACTAGAAGTCGGTGCGCTAACCGCAAGGGAGCAGCCGCCCAAGGTGTAATTCATGATTGGGGTGAAGTCGTAACAAGGTAGCCGTAGGAGAACCTGCGGCTGGATCACCTCCTTTCTAAAAGAGAACGCCTCGACACACTTCAGCGCCCTGCGAATGCAGGCAGCTTGGTTTTGCGACCAAGTTGAGCTCCAAGTGACGTTGTCGAGAACCATCTAAATTAGCTTCGGCGAGTTTAGATGAGCCTGAACTAGACCTTCTTTTTTTCGCTATCTGTCAACACCGATGGTCAATAGCGGCGTAGCTGCTATGCACGTTCAACTGTGTCCTCGAAACCTTTCGAGAGAGCTCGATTCTTGATTCTTCGGAATCAACAACAGAGCAGCCTGCGCATCAGGCTCCTTGCTGATAAGCTGGAGGCTGGTGCTGTAGAGTCGGGCCTGTAGCTCAGTTGGTTAGAGCGCACCCCTGATAAGGGTGAGGTCGGTAGTTCGAATCTACCCAGGCCCACCACCTTTATCCCGACGGTCAGGTAAATCTGATCATCGTACTTGTGTAAATCACAAGGGGCTGTAGCTCAGTTGGGAGAGCACCTGCTTTGCAAGCAGGGGGTCAACGGTTCGATCCCGTTCAGCTCCACCATACTTCTCGATTGGCATGTTCGATATGTGATGCAAGCGATGTCTGCTTGAGGTTGAGTCTCTGCGCTGCGGAGGTTGAACCTTGAGCAGGAATGCTCAAGCCGCCCGAGGGCGCGAAGTGATGACGCAGCAATGCGAATCGCTCGATGATTTTTGACAACTGAATAGATTGGGTAAATATAACTACAAGGCTGAGCAGCTAGCTCTCAGGTTGTTTCTGATTGCGACGCTGTCGTCAGTATTGAGTGTCTTTAGAATAATTTTCGTGTTACCGACCTGATTCTCGCAAGTTGAGATGACGGTTGTACGACACAGGCGTGGACTATATCAAACGTAGATAGCTCTATGTTGCAGAGGTTGTCACTCTGCTGCGTGCGAGTAAATTCTATGGTCAAGCTACTAAGGGCGCACGGTGGATGCCTTGGCAGAAACAGGCGATGAAGGACGCGGCAAGCTGCGATAAGCTTCGGGGAGCGGCACACACGCGTTGATCCGGAGATTTCCGAATGGGGAAACCCACCCAGGTAAAACCTGGGTATGTCCAACTGAATTCATAGGTTGGAACAGGCGAACGGAGGGAAGTGAACCATCTCAGTACCTCCAGGAGGAGAAAGAAACCTCGATTCCGATAGTAGTGGCGAGCGAAATCGGAACAGCCCAAACCCGTACTATTTAGGTAGTTCGGGGGTTGTAGGGCCTGCAAAAGTAGAGTTACCAATCTGGTTGCTAGTCGAATCTTCTGGAAAGGAGATCCAAAGAGGGTGACAGACCCGTAGACGAAAGCGATCCAGACTCGAAGCAGGTACCTGAGTAAGGCGGGGCACGAGAAACCCTGCTTGAATCCACGGGGACCATCCCGTAAGGCTAAATACTCGTTTCTGACCGATAGTGAACCAGTACCGTGAGGGAAAGGCGAAAAGCACCCCATTGAGGGGAGTGAAAAGTACCTGAAACCGTGTGCCTACAAGCAGTGGGAGGACTATGCCCGTAAGGGAATGTCTGACCGCGTGCCTATTGCATAATGAGCCGGCTAGTTATTCTTGTCAGCAAGGTTAAGCGTGAGCGAGCCGCAGCGAAAGCGAGTCTGAATAGGGCGATAAGTTGGCAGGAATAGACGCGAAGCGGGATGATCTACCCTTGGCCAGGTTGAAGGTGAGGTAACACTCACTGGAGGACCGAACCGGTGTTTGTTGAAAAAAGCTCGGATGAGCTGAGGGTAGGGGTGAAAGGCTAATCAAATTCCGTTATAGCTCGTTCTCTCCGAAATAGCTTTAGGGCTAGCCTCGGGTGATTTGGATCGGTGGTAGAGACATGGATAGACTAGGGGGCTTTCCGGCTTACTGAATCTAATCAAACTTCGAATGCCGATCACAACCAGCCCGGGAGTCAGACTGTGGGGGCTAAGCTTCACAGTCGAGAGGAAAACAGTCCAGACCGCCTGCTAAGGTCCCAAAATTACAGTTAAGTGGGAAAGGAAGTCGGAACGCTCAGACAGCCAGGAGGTTGGCTTAGAAGCAGCCATCCTTTAAAGAAAGCGTAATAGCTCACTGGTCAAGCGGTCCGGTGCCGACAATACAACGGGGCTAAAACTGTATACCGAAGCAGCGGATGCACACCATTAGGTGTGCGTGGTAGGAGAGCATTCTGTCGTGGATGAAGCGCAACTGGGAAGATGCGTGGACATTACAGAAGAGACCCTGCCGGCATAAGTAGCGATAATGAAGGTGAGAACCCTTCACGCCGAAAGTCTAAGGTTTCCTGAGGAAGGTTAATCCGCTCAGGGTTAGGCGGTCCCTAAGCTGAGGCCGAAAGGCGTAAGCGATGGAAATCCGGTTAATATTCCGGACCTCCCAGTTTTTCGTTATTACGATGGGGTGACGCATAAGGATAGGCAGGACATTATATGGCTATGGTGTTCGATACGCGTAAGCTGGTTTCTCTAGGCAAATCCGGAGAGGCTTAACAGTGAGGCGTAAAGCAGTAAGCCGAATGGCTGAAAGCTGCTGATTTCATGGTGCCAAGAAAAACCTCTAAGGAGAGAGATTGGGAACCGTACCACAAACCGACACAGGTAGACGAGGAGAATATCCAAAGGCGCTCGAGTGAAAGCTTGTTAAGGAACTCGGCAAATTAGACCCGTAACTTCGGGAGAAGGGTCGCCCTTCAGGGTGCAAGCCCAGAGGGGCCGCAGTGAAACGCGAACGGCGACTGTTTAACAAAAACACAGGTCTCTGCAAAGTCAAAAACGACGTATAGGGGCTGACTCCTGCCCGGTGCCGGAAGGTTAAAGGGAGAGGTTAGGGCGCAAGCTCGAAGCTTTGAACTGAAGCCCCGGTGAACGGCGGCCGTAACTATAACGGTCCTAAGGTAGCGAAATTCCTTGTCGGGTAAGTTCCGACCTGCACGAATGGAGTAACGATCGTTCGACTGTCTTAACGAGTTGCTCGGCGAACTTGTAGTACCGGTGAAGATGCCGGTTACCCGCAGCTAGACGAAAAGACCCCGTGCACCTTTACTATACTTTTACTATGAGTTACGGCCACTGCTGCGCAGGATAGGTGGGAGGCTTTGATACCGGACTTTTGGGTTCGGTGGAGCCAACGGTGAGATACCACCCTGCGGTTGTTGTGATTCTAACCTGCTCCCGTAATCCGGGAGAGGGACATAGTAAGACGGGTAGTTTGACTGGGGCGGTCGCCTCCTAAATTGTAACGGAGGCGCGCGAAGCTACACTCAGGTCGTTTGGAAATCGACCGTCGAGTGCAAAGGCATAAGTGTGGTTAACTGCGAGACCTACAAGTCGAGCAGATGCGAAAGCAGGCCTTAGTGATCCGGTGGTTCTGTATGGAAGGGCCATCGCTCAACGGATAAAAGGTACGCCGGGGATAACAGGCTGATCGAAGCCAAGAGTTCATATCGACGCTTCGGTTTGGCACCTCGATGTCGGCTCATCACATCCTGGAGCTGTAGAAGGTTCCAAGGGTTCGGCTGTTCGCCGATTAAAGTGGTACGTGAGCTGGGTTCAGAACGTCGCGAGACAGTTCGGTCTCTATCTGCTGTGGGCGTAGGAGATTTGAAGAGGGCTGTCCTTAGTACGAGAGGACCGGGATGGACGAACCTCTTGTGTTCCAGTTGTCCTGCCAAGGGCACGGCTGGGTAGCGAAGTTCGGTTGTGATAACCGCTGAATGCATATAAGCGGGAAGCACGCTCTAAGATGAGATCTCCCAACCCAAAAGGGAAATGAAGGGCCCTAGAAGACCACTAGGTTGATAGGCTGGAGGTTGAAGTGCAGTAATGCATGTAGCTTACCAGTACTAATCGCCCGTTCGGCTTGTCCATAGAATTTACTCTGCGCAGACTGATTCTCGTAAGAACAATTACGGGAAGTCCACTGTTCTGGAGTCATTCAATACAAGCTTTGTAGTTATATCTTTTGGAAAATACGCAGTAAAAGCAACAAACGTCTAATCCCAATCTATTCAGTTGTGGAAGATCGCGAGAGCGAGATTTCAAAAATTTGCCGGTGAGTTTACCGCGAGGGTCACACCCGTTCCCATCCCGAACACGGAAGTTAAGCCTCGTTGGGCCGATGGTACTGCACGCGTAAGTGTGTGGGAGATTAGGTGATCGCCGGCATATTACAGAGCCCCATCCTTTCGAGGATGGGGCTTTTTTATTGCCTGGGCCAGCTATGCTTCTGCAAGTCCGGAAAGTCAAGGCCAGAGGACTGACCAATTGGCTGTGGATAAAGACGGTCTTCGGCATTTGTGGTGAGTTGTGGTGGATTTCAGGTAATTAGGGGGATCAGTGCCGCTCTCAGGCTGGAATCCTCGGCCTTTCTGGCTGCGCTGCGGGAGGAGCAGTTTCCTGCTGCAAAATCGTGGTTATTGGATGGTCGATCTGTGGTGAAAGTGTGGTGTTTCGTGTGGTGTGGAAAGCAGCAAGCGTTTCTAATTCCAAAGGGAGGATGAGCTTCTTCGACACGAGCGCGCTGTAGGGCAACTCGCAGGGAACACCCAACGTGATTCAGAAGTAGGCAGACTCCTTACTGGTTTTTGTGATCTGTAGACTCAAGCGTTCTAAGGTCTCCTCGCATCTTCGTTAGAGTTGAGGAGTCTGTCTCTTTGCCAATTGCGTCCTCGAGTGATTCCTTTGCATCTCGTACCTCAAAAAAAGCAATACAACCGCTAGCCTGCTTTCTTATCGCAGGAATCTGATCCTTGAGCGAATTCCGCAGGCCAACTGCAAGCAACGTCCTCTGTTCCGACGATATAGAGGTTTTTGCCTTGGTCAAGAAATCCATCGCGGAGGATCTTATAGAATGGTCAGACGTGGACGAGAGGACGTCTATGACGCCGTTGACACAGCCATCATCTCCTGCATCGAAAAGCTGTATCGACGCGATCATACGCAAGTCTTCTCGCGCGCTGCGATCTTCACATACACTTCGCATCCCCGCTTTACCCGCAGGATCTCCAAATGTAAGTAGGGCTTGAGCGAGATTCTCTCTCTCAAGGGAAGTAGAAGAGTGGGTGAGGGCATTCACGATACTAGGGATAGATTCGCGATCATTCTTCTGAGCAAGTACGTTTGCAGCGAGTCCTCTAACCTCCGGACGAGGATCCTGTACAGCGTTCCTTAACCCGGAAAGAGTAGTCGAGACACCCTTTGCACTAAGAATCTGGTCGGGGGTGGGCGGAGCTTGGGCTCGAGAGGGGTTTAGTATACATACTCCCAAGATCACGACACTCAAAGAACAAATAGAGTTGTTCATGCTTAAACCTACTCGTGGGTCTTGGTTGTTAAGACATTAGTCACACTCTGGCCTGACAGCGCACCATGCGTGTAAGTATTCTCGAGCAGGAACGTGCCGATCTGTTGGCCGCTGCAAGAGTAGACTTGTGTCGCTGTTGCTGTGCAGGTAGAGACGTTGGTTAAACCGAGGATGTCCGTATCTGACAGAATCCGATGAGAGTCATAGTACGAATTGGTCACAACTGGGAAGCTCACCATTTCCCAAGTTGTGGGTGAACCCACCGTAAATTGGGAAAAGACAGTTGGGAAATTGGTGTAATCCGTAATGTTGGACGGACAAGAATTACCGGTTGTTGTCACGATCTCGGTAATGATGGTGCCTGCATAGTTGGATATTGAGGGTGAAACCAGCATGCGAGCCAAGATACCAACACCGGTTAGGGCAAGAGGTTGATCAAGGTCCGGAAGTGATCGAGGGAACGTTTGAGAAACAGTGACTGCTGTCGGGCATAGCTGCACGCTTATTGGCGCAGTAGGCGTAGCAATAAATACTGGGCAACTTGGGATTGGAAAGTTACAGAGCGATCCAGGCGCCCATGACGGGTTTCCAGTGTCTTCGTCTCTTGCGGATATGGTTGCAGATCCGACGTTAATTCCCAAAGCAGTTCCACCGCTGGTGATCGTTGCTATGCCTGTGTTCGAGCTTGAGAATGTCGTACTGCCATTGGCATTGAATGTCTGACCGTTTTTCATCTTTGCAGTGACAACGTACCCAAGGTTCGCACCGACGGAGAGATTCCCATTTGGAGGCGTCAAGATGGCTGAAACTACATTGTCGCAATCT
Source organism: Edaphobacter lichenicola (assembly GCF_014201315.1). Taxonomy (NCBI): domain Bacteria; kingdom Pseudomonadati; phylum Acidobacteriota; class Terriglobia; order Terriglobales; family Acidobacteriaceae; genus Tunturiibacter; species Tunturiibacter empetritectus. The sequence goes on along the minus strand of NZ_JACHDY010000002.1, from coordinate 243,542 downwards.
TCACAGGACTCCTTGCAAGTCGCCGTTTCCACATTAAAGATCGAAACGTGCGCTTTCGTACCCATTAACGTCCGGCGCCCTTTGGATTGGTAAGGAACGTTGTGTCCTGGGGGAACTGCGTTCTAGCCTCAGGAACTCCAACTTGCACTCCAACCGCAGCGAATGTGACCGAGGTTGGAACAACCATCTTTCTCACCTGCCGATATTCCAACGTCATAAAAGGTATTGAAGAGGAATAACCCACATTAAAATCCTCCTGTCCTCCTTCAATGACAAGAGTGCCAGGTTTACCAATGTAAGACACCTGAACGCCTCCAACATCTGACTGAACAGGCAGTGCTTGGATTAATCGATCAAGTTTGACGACCTGCGTTTGACCGCCCCCGACAACTATATTTTCTGACTTAGCTGAATCGGCATTTCCGCCAGAGATTAAGATATGTGCGGGAATGTCTGCTTTCGAGGTGTTAACGAAAGTGACGAAAGGGATGACGCTTTTCGTGTGGAGCCACCACATTCCCTCAACTACATTGTTACGGTTTGGTGCGTTTGTGAGATCGGGATTGGGAGCGATGGCAGCAGACGCGTGAGTGATGTAAGTAAGACTATTGATTTCATCAGTGGTCGAGACGTGGGCAATCGCCGCATCTCTCCAATTCCACGAGTAGCGGATTCCAGCGCTGCCGAATAGGGATGCGTGTTGGGTGATCGAGGACGGGGCGTCAGCAATGGCGTGAGCTATATTTATGCTGACGGACTCTGCCTTTTGCAACGGAATCGGAGCCAGATCATACTCAGTTCCGTCAGCCATCCAGAGGACCGGAGTTACGGTCAGTTCCGATGTTTCCAGAACGTTCTTTATATGAAGAATTGATTCAAAATTACCGTCTATATGCCAATAACTGCCACTGACATCGTAGATCTGCGGCCCGCTTGCTTGTGGAGTAGTCTTGCGGCTCAAGGGCGTGCTTGAACCGGGTCGCTGACTGGGTATGATTGGAGAGAGATCCCTATTTCATTCTGTGAGGTTGTTGGTGAGACGACTCGATTTGTTCAAGAGGATTTGTGTTTTGTTGTTTGCGGCTGGTCTTTTCTGGACGAGTTTTGTCCGCGAGGCTTCGGCACAGAGCGGCTCCGCTGCAACGGATGGAACTGCGCTGCGGACGATTGGTTTCATGACCGACTTCGATGTGAAGGACGATGCTGTTGGAATCTGCAAGGCGGTGATGAATGGAGTTGCGCCTGGGGTACAGATCATCGACATCACGCATCAGGCGACGCCGTACGACATTGCCCAGGGTGCGCGATTTCTGGCAGGATCTTCGCCATACTTCCCTAAGGATGCGGTCTTTGTTGTAGTCATCGATCCTACGGTGGGAAGTACGCGCAGGGCCATCATTGCTCATTCCAGGCTGGGGCAGTATTTTGTGTTGCCGGATAACGGCCTGCTGACCTTAATTCAGGATAGGGATGGAATTGACGGAGTGAGACAGATCACCAATCCGGAGTGGATGATCGGGGCGAAGACCTCTTCTACCTTTCATGGCAGAGATATCTTTTCTCCGGCGGGTGCGCATCTTGCGCGGGGCGATGACTGGACTAAAGCAGGGCCTGCGGTGGAGGTGGCGAGTCTGGTAAGGCTCAACCTTCGCAGCGCGGTGGTGGATGCGTCAGGCCTGCATGGTGAGGTGATCGGGACCGACGGGCCGTTTGGAAACCTTGTGCTGAACGTGCTGGCTGAGACGTTTGCGAAGCTCGGGTATCACGTGGGGGATGTAGTTCCGGTGCAGGTGGGGGACCATCTTTACCAGCTGCCGTTTGTGAAGACCTTCAGCGATGTGGCGGTTGGAAAGCCTCTGGCTTACATTGACTCGCGCGGCCGGTTGAGCCTTGGGATCAATCAAAACAGCTTTGCCGATACCTATGGAGTTCGGGCGTCGACTCCAATTTCAATTGCGGCGAAGAGATGACTTGAGGGACCTCTGATTAAGCCGGAATCCGGACGTGAGGGTAGAAAGGCTTCGAGGGTATGGGGGAGTGAAGCCTGTCGGGATCCTTCGCTCCGCTCAGGATGACAGCAAAAACTGGGTAGCAGCACTTGTGAGCGCTACTGCGGTTATTGGTTCTGCTGTTTGGCGTCGCGTTTGGCCTCGTCGGCAGCTTGTTTGGCTTCACGTTTCGCCGCGTCTGCTTCCTGCTTTGCTTCGCGGACGGCGTTACGCGCCTCCTGCTTCGCGTCCTGGATAGCCTGACGCGCATCTGGGGGTAGAACGGTGATCTTGGGCGGCATGGGAGGCAGCGGAGGCAGTGGCATGATGCTCCCCTTCTTCAGGGAGATGTCGCCCTGGCTTGTGGAGATGTGAAAGAGCGGACCGCCTTTGCCTGAGGTGCCGCTAACAGTCTTCTTTTGGAGTCCGCCGTCAGGAATCTTGATGTCGGAGAAGTCGCTTTCTATGTCTCCGTTGGTGGCGTCGAGCTGGTAGGCAAAACCTGCCTGTTCCGGCAGGGTGAGGTTGACCGAGCCGTTGCGATTCTCGACGGTGACATTGCCGAGAGGAGGCGCGCTGGTGAGATCGACCGAGCCGTTGCGGTTGGTTACGGTGACGTCTCCGGCGATTCGGTCGAGGGTGACGTTTCGATTGCCTGCGGTGAGGGTCAAGGGACCGACGGCCTCGCTGGCGGAGATGTCGGAGTGGCTGATATCGATCTCGCCATCGAGACGGGCGAACTGAAGGTCGGTGCGGCTGGTATGGAATTTGATAGGGCCGCGGATGCGCTCGAAGTGGGTGGTTCCGAAGAAGTCTCCGCTCATGGTGACTGGGCCAGAGAGGTCGGAGAGAGTTGTGTCGTGGCCGCGGCCCTGAATGGTGAGGGGGCCGGAGACGCTGTGTGCGGAGAGATCGGAGTCGCTGTTGTTGACGTGAGTGATGACGACCCCGGTGATGCCGGTGAGCTCGATGTTGCCGTGGTTGGCCGTAACCTGAAGCGGAGCCTTGAGTGCACTGACGTGCACGTCGCCGTGGTTGGCCGTGACGATCAGCGGTGCCGTTGCGGGCAGGCTAATGGTGAGGTCGGCGCGGGTGCCGTCGATGGCTGGAACGGAGAGCGCCAGGCTGTCTCCTGTGCTGGTCAGGGTCGGGCTGAGCTTTTGCGCTTTGCTGTCGGCGTCCGAGTCGGACCGGGTGTAGACCTGTTTGTGGACGGAGATGTGGATCTGGTTGTCGTCGCTGGTGCCAGAGATGGAGATGTCGCCGCGAGGGTTGTCGACGGTGAAGCCGCTGTTGGCGGGGAAGGATTGCGAGAGTACCTGGTCGCTCTCGTGTTTGTCGCCGAGAAATTCGTCGAGGTTGTCCTGGTTGAGGTTGAGGCCGTTGAGCATGTAACTGTGGCCGTTACCATTTCTGACGCTGCTGAAGACGATGCCGGTGATGCCCAGGATCAGGAGCAGGGTGAAGACGCCACCGCCGAGACGGCGACGATAACGTGGCTGGGTGTCATCGGATTGGATGTATTGGTCGTAGGCCCACTCGAGGAGCATGACGATGCCGGCGCCTACGAGCAGGATGGGCCAGAAGCGGGCGTACCAGTCCCAGAGGCGGTGAGCTTCGACGCGGCCGGTCTGCACCAGTAGAAAGAGGATGCCGATGGTGATCAGGAGCAGAGGCCCGAGGATGGAGCTGCGGCGAAGACTGCGGGCCTGGTAGCGGTAGGCGTCACGCTGGGCTCGGGCCATGTCGCGCTGGGCGCGGGCCTGCTCTTTGAGGACGCGGCGTTGATACTTCCAGTCGCCGCCGTAGGGAGGGCCGGGCGGTGGCGGATAGGGTGGAGGAGGATAGCTTCCCATGGCCTAGCTCCCTTCCTGATCGTGCTGGTTGGAGGGAACGATGCTGGTGCTGGGAGTGGCTGGTGGGGGCGTAGCGACCGGGGAAGCCGGAGGAACCCCGTAAGGGTGGGTTACGGCTGCGGCGGAGTTGAAGGAGGTGCGCTGAAAGACTGCCATGAGACCGGCGACGATGAGGAAGAGCGACCAGCTGTGGGACCAGGAGAGGATGTCGAAGGAGTCGAGCAGGAAGAGGACGCCGACGAGAATGACCCAGATGGAGCCGCGCAGTGCGCTGAAGAGGCGGTATTGGTAGGCAGGGGTGCCGTCGTCTGAGAGGCCGTTGCCGGTGCCGGTCATCTTGTGAACGAAGAGCCAGACGCCGAGTCCGATCAGGAAGAAGGGAATAATGCGGTGGATGGGAAAGTGATGGAAGAGGCCCGCATTGCCTACCAGGAAGATGCAGCCAAGGCCGATCAGCCAGAGGGCGCCGGCGGGGAAGCGGTTACGCGGTATGGGGAGGTTGGGATCGACCGGGTAGGCTGGCGCGCCGTAGGGCGGGATCGGGGAAACGGGTGGGGGGGCGTAGTTCTCCCAGGGGGATCCCCAGGCGGCAGCGGACGGCTGCTGAGGCGGATACTGTGGCGGATAGCCTGCAGGCGGGGCCGTATAGGCGCTGCTCGGTGGGGAGTTGGGGGTGTCTGATGTGGGTGCGGTTCCCTGGGGAACGAAGGGGGCTGCCGGGCCGGAGTGGCTGACGCCGGGCCAGGACTTTCCGAAGCCCAGGCGTTCGCCGAGATCGTTCAGGCCGAAGGGATTGGGGAGCGGGGTGCCGTCGCGGCGGGCCTTGGCGGTGTGGTAGGCCTCGATGACCTGGTAGCAGACCCAGCCGGCGATGAAGAGGCCGAAGATACCGTGGTTGTCGGCGAGGCTGACGAGGATCGCGAAGACGACCAGGTGGACGACGCCCTTGGCGTACTGGCCGTTGTACATCGCGCCGACACCGGGGATAAAGCCTAAGAGAGCGGCGAGGCCGGGGTTGGGGCCAGCCGGAGGTTGCCAACCGGAAGGCATTCCTGCTCCCGATTGCCAGACAGTGTCGGCAGGGGCGCCGGGCTGACGTGCGTCGGAAGCCGCTCCAGGAGGCGGCGGAGTTCCCGCAAGTTTTGCGGCGAGGCAGGGTTCGCAGAAGACAGCAGAGCCGACGGTGCGGGTGCACTCCTGGCAGAGTGGTTTGCCGCAGTTCTGGCAAAAAGCAATACGTTCACGTTCAGGATGGTTTGCGCAAGTCATACCAATCCCCCTTCCGACTTAATGAGACTGGGAGTAAAGACAATAAAATCTTGAGACTGGAAGGGGAGAGGGGCCCGGGTGCTGACAGATGCTACTAGCTGAACGTTTCCGCCTGGGGTTTCGCGGCGGCTGGAGCCAGGGTTGGGTTTGGGGCTGTTCTGCTTCTGGTCGTTCTTGTCGCCGGGCTTCTGATTATCCGGCTGGGCGCCAGCTGGCTTGCTGCCCGGCTGGGTGGAGTCGTTCTGGTTGACGGGGGTGCTGCTGGTCGATGATCCAGACGATCCGGTTGAGCCGTTATCGTCGGAGGAGCGCTGCTGCAGGTCGCGGACGCGGGACTCAAGCTCGTAGACCACGCGCAGGTTGTCGGAGTAGCGGACTACCTTGGCCTTGGCCTCGTAGCAGCTGCGCATGATGCTGGAGGGTTTGAGGTCGCTGGCGTGAAGCTGACTGAGGTGGATGCCGGTGAGGTTCATGGTAAGGGCGATGGAGAAGAAGGCCATGGCAGCAGTCATGGCGAGGCGCGGCTGCAGCATGGTCTGGCCCAGGGAACGAAGCCCGTAGGTGACCCGAGTGCGGAAGGGAAGGACCTTGGCAGAGGTAAAGGGACTGGTTGCGAGGGTTCCTCCGGCGGAGGGAAGCAGGGACGAATGGCCGGGGAGGGTATTCGGCGTGCGTAGGTAGTCGGTTCGGCCGAGGACGATAGGGGGCTGGTCTTCTTTGGCGGGACCGAGGGCGGTCTTGCCGCTGGTCTGGGCGAGGATGCTCTCAAAGAGGGAGACGGGGGGCTCGGGGCGGGGAGATTTGAGCATCTCCATCCAGGTGGCTCCGCGCTGGGCGTCGGCGAGCAGGCCGGCGCAGCTGGGGCAGCCGATCATGTGGGTGTCGAAGGTGGCCTGATCTGCGGCGGAGAGGGTACCGTCGAGGGCATCGGCGAACATGGCCTCGCACTGCGCGCAGTGCTGAGGATCTCCGGGTGCGCCTGGTTTGACGCTGCCGAATTGGTTGAAGTCTGCCACTTTAAACCACCTCTCTCTCTAGCACTATGTCCACTAACTTTCTATACGTTGCAGAAGCCTTGCAAGTTCCCCGCGACCGCGACTGATGCGGCTTTTTACGGTTCCTTCGGGTATGCGGAGAACCTGTGATATCTCTTTGTAATCCATATCCTCGAGATCGCGCAGAATAACAGCTTCGCGAAGCTCGGGCGAGAGCTGTTTTAGGGCGCTCTGGACGCGAACTTTGAGCTCGAGGCCGGCCACATGATGCTCCTGGGAGGGCCGGGGGTCGGCGAGCCGGTCGGCCATGGTGGGGCTGTCCTCTTCGCCGTCGAAGGTGGCGTCGAGGGACTCGGAGGCGCGCTCGAGGCGGGTGCGGCGAAAGTGGTCCACCAGGAGATTGCGGGCCAGCGTGGTGATCCAGGTCTGAAAGCTGCCTTTTTGGGTATCGAAGCTGGCGAGGTTCTTGTAGAGCTTGAGAAAGACCTCCTGGGTGAGGTCCTCGGCGTCGGTGCCTGAGCCGGTGAAACGGTAGCAGATGGCGTAGATACGGCGATGCTGGGAGGCGACGAGCTGCTGCCAGGACTGGGAGTCTCCGGCCATGCACTGGCGCACCAGTTTGGCTAGGGCTTCCTGCGCTGCTTCCTGTGCCGCATCCTGTTGTGGGGTACGCTCCAACTTCGCCTCAAATGATTTTGTCGGTGGGAGAAGTGTACCGCGTGGAGCGGGGGATGGATTGATTTGTTGCTGGACTTGAAGGATGTCGGGAGTGGCAACGTGCTGTGCCGGGACTCTAGGCAGGCGGCGCGCCGGGGATTTGAGCGCCGTGTGCCGGCTCACTGTCGGAATCGCCATGTGCAGAACGCCCATGGATTGCTATACGCATGGGCGTTCCGGTTTGTTCACAGATGGACAGTGAATGTGGGTTAGGGGGTTGGAGCGGAGATGACGCCGCAGGCGATCCGGTTGCCGGAGTTTCCGGAGGGGTCGGTCTTCATGTCGTCGGCTTTCTCGTGGATGACGATGGAGGTTCCTCCGTTGGCGAGGATGCTGTTCGCTGCGGTGGGGTCCATCGAGAGGTAGTTCACGTTGAAGGTGGCCTGGCCGAGATGGCCTTCGCCGATGGTGACGTTGCTTGGCAGGTCGCCGGCATGGTGGCCCATGGGGTTCTGGAAGCCGTGCTGTTTGTTTTCGGGGTTGAAGTGGCCGCCTGCGGTTTTGAAGTCGGGTGCGTCGCAGAGGGCTTTGGCGTGGATATGGACGCCATGCTCGCCTACGGGGAGGTTCTTGAGGTCGAGCTTGATGCGAACGCCCTTCTTCGAGGGGCTGAAGGTGGCGGTTCCTGCATCTTCGCCGGTGCCGGTCTTAATGGGAACGATGACGACGTTCTTTGGCTTGGGCTTGGCGGAAGCGGGAACAACGAGGACGGGGACAACGAGAAGGCTAAGGGTGACGGCGGCGAGGATGTTGCGCATGGGTTCTATTCTCCAAATCGACTACCTGATGAGAATACCGAAGTATTTGTTTGGGTTGCGTGCTGCGTCGGAACAACTATGTAAAATTTGGATCATGATTGCAATGCGGTTTCCGTCCCTGTCGAAGTTCGTGGTTTTTTCGTTCCTTCTTACAAGTTTCTCTGCACTGGTTCCTCTTTTCGCGGCTGCACAGGCCGGGCCGGATGCGAAGCCCGCTGACGCGAAGCCTGCGGCTACGCCGGGAATCTCGGCTACGTTGCCTCCTCTTCCGGCGGATGCGCATGTGGAGCAGACCATGCAGCTGGACGGCAAGACGCTGCACTACACCGTGACCGTGGGTACGCTGCCGGTGCGGGATGGCAAGGGCGGGCTGAGCGGCGAGGTGGTTTATACGTCCTATGTTGTTGAGGGCAAGGATCGTGTTGTTGAGAGCAAAGACCGGCCGGTGACGTTTGCATTCAACGGTGGGCCGGGCGCGGCTTCGGTTTATTTGAACCTGGGGGCGATTGGGCCGAAGAGAGTGGCGTTCGGCGCGGAGGGGCAGAGTCCGTCGGATCCGGCGACGCTGACGGACAATCCGGGGACGTGGCTGGACTTTACGGACCTGGTGTTTATCGACCCGATCGGGACGGGTTTTTCGCGTTCGCTGGTGTCGGAGGAGGAGTCGAAGAAGCAGTTTTATGGGCCGGACCAGGACATTGCGTATCTGTCGCGGAACATCTACGACTGGCTGGTGAAGAACGGGCGGCTGCAGGCTCGCAAGTACATTGTGGGCGAGAGCTATGGGGGGTATCGCGGACCGAGGCTGACGGCTTATCTGCAGTCACAGACCGGGGTTGCGGTGAATGGGTTGGTGCTGGTTTCGCCGGCGCTGTCTCCGCAGGGTGGTTCGCCGGATATCTCGCCGATTCCGTGGATGATGACGCTGCCTTCGATCGTGGCGGCGAACTATGAGCGGCAGGGCAAGCTGACGAACGAGAACATGGGCGAGGTGATCGACTACACGCGGAGCGAGTATGCGGTGGACCTGATGAAGGGCAACAGCGATCCGGCGGCGACGCCTCGTCTGGTGAAGAAGGTGACGGAGCTGACGGGACTTGATCCGACGTTTGTGAAGCAGTCGGGTGGGCGGCTGGAGACGCAAGCGTTTTTGCGGGAGGAGTTTCGGGAGACGGGCAAACTGGGCAGCCGGTATGACCCGAACGTGACGGCTTACGATCCGTTTCCTTACAACCCTACGCAGGAGACGCAGGACCCGATTTTGTTGAGTATTATTGCGCCGACGACTACGGCGATGGTGGATTTTGTGACTCGGACGGTTGGTTGGAAGACGGATGCGAGTTACAACGCGCTGTCGTTCGACGTGAACAGGATGTGGGATAACAGCGGGCGTAATGGCGCGTTTTCGGGGTCGGCTTCGGCGACGGATCTGAGGGTTGCGGTGGCTACCGATCCGAAGCTGCGCGTCGTGATTGCGCATGGATGGGCGGATCTATCCTGCCCGTTTATGGGGTCGGTGCTAACGGTGAGCCAGATTCCGCCGATGGGCGATCCGACGCGGGTGCAGGTGCATGAGTATCCCGGGGGGCACATGTACTATGCGCGGCCGGCTAGCTCGCTGGCGCTGCGCAAGGATGTGATGGAGATGGTGTCGAAGCACTGAAGCCAGCGCAGTTGGGAGGCGTGACGATGCCAGGAAGGCAGTATCTTCCTGGCATCGTTTTGAGTATCTTGAGGCGGCCGGCGGCTGGATGTTTTGTCAGGCGCGCATCAGGTGGCGGCGTCGAATCGGGCGCTCAGGAAAGATGCCGATACCCTGGCGGTGACCATGCACATAATCAGCAGGAAGGGCACATAAATGCGCGCTTCGGTGACGAGGCCGAACGTGAAGTACATCGGTAGATAGAGGAGAGCAGACGCCATCGCCACTTTTTCCACGGCGGTTAGAGGAGGCCGGTAGACCATCAACAATAGTGCGAATGAGACGAACGGCGCCAAGATGATGGTGAGGATCTCGAGATTGTGAAAGGTAGAATTCGGCCCGAACTGGATGTCTACGCTGGCCTGTGGATAGAGGGTGTGCAGGTAAACCTGAATCCCCGCAGAGATGAGGGCGATAAGACTGCCGATGACGATGTAGTCCATGCTCGCGCGGAATTTACCCTGCGACCCCTTTTTGACGAGGGACCAGAGGCCAACGAAAGCGGTTGCCGCCCCAAAGACAAGGGGCACGTCGGTCCGAACGAGGGTTTGAATCAGGACTGCAGCCAGAAGTGGAAGCGACCACAGCCGATTTTTTTCGATCTTCGCGAGACAGAAGAGAGAGAACGCCAGGAAGAGAGCGGAAGGCATCGTCTCGGGCCGTTGCCAGGGAACTACCCAAGCAAGCGGAAATTGAATGATCGCCAGGAAGAAGAGGATCTTCAGCGCTCTGTCTTTCGGCCGATCCGGCTCTTCCAACGGGAGATCGACCGTCATCAAATACAGGAGGTAGAGTGCGGAGAATCCTGTTATCAAGTCGAACGCGGCGGCAGTAATGGACGTGTCGTTCACATGGAAGATCCTGGTGGTCGTCTGGATCAGAGCAGGAAGGGCAAGACGAAAGGTACCGCCCATTTGTGGTCTTTGTACTTGTGCGGTGTGCCCGTACGTATACCAGCCGTTGTGCACAAAATGGGCTAGTTGCACACAGACGAAGAACAGGAAGATGCCCGTGAGGATTCTTTCTTGTTTTTTGCTCAACGTGATGTCTCCGGAGGTCGCTTATTTTTATCATGATCGCGAAGGGCGTTCCTGTTTGGCGGTTCTGTTTGCTTAGAGGATCGTTGCGACGGTGGGGAGTTCGAGTTGTTCGGAGTGTTGGTCGTCGAGAAAGGGCTCGAAGTGGGTGCGGCAGCGGGCTTCGTAGAGGCCTGCGGCGCCTACGAGGACGAGCTCCTGGCTTTGGCCGAGGCGCTGGGTGTGGATGGCGGGGGCGCCGCAGACCATGCAGACGGCAGAGAGCTTGGTGACCTCGTCGGCGATGGCCATGAGGGCGGGAATGGGGCCGAAGGGCTCGGCGTTGAAGGTGGTGTCGAGGCCGGCGAGGATGATGCGTTTGCCGAGGTGGACGAGCTCTACGGTGAGGGGGAGGATGGTGTCGTCGAAGAACTGAGCCTCGTCGATGCCGATGACGTCGATGTCGTCTAACTGAGGGAATAGCGCGGCTTTTAGGTGCTCTACGTTGGTGACGGTGCAGGCTTCGTGGGTCTGGGAGCTGTGGCTGGCGATGGAGGTGCGGTGGTAGCGGAGGTCGATGTCGGGCTTGTAGCAGGCGACGCGCTGGCGGGCGATGCGGGCGCGTTTGAGGCGTCGGATGAGCTCCTCGGATTTGCCGGAGAACATGGGGCCTACGATGGTTTCGATTCTGCCGGGGATGGGGCGGGTCATTGGTGAGGAGGCCTTTTTGCTGGGGTCTCTGGCTATCCTAACCGCGGGCGGCGGTGGATTTCGGGGGAGTAATTTTTTTGGCCAGCGGAGTTGTGGTTTTTGCTGGGGTTTTGCGGAAAACGGCGTTTTGAGTGTGGTTTTTTGGTGGTGAGAACGTGGTGGATTGCGTGGTGGGCGTGGTGTTTTGGCAGCGTACTTGCTGGCTCCGAAGAATGTGACACGGGGGTGAAGTATTTTTTTATCTTGCGCACAAGCGAGATTTTCGCGCTTGACCTCGCTGGAGGAGGCCCGTAGTATCCTCCCACCGACGGTAACTTGCACCAAACAGGGGACTCCGCAATACAACGTTCGTTGTACCTCCTAGCTCGACGCTTCTTCGCAACGCTCTACGTTTCTTCGCAGAGCTCAGTGCTTCTCTGCGACCGATTCAGCACGCAAACCATATTGAGTGAGGCTATTTCATGAAACTACGTTCTCTTTGTACGCAATTTCTCTGTCTTTCGGCGATGGGAATCTCCCTGTTGTCTTCGGGGCAGGCTCAGACTGGAACCTCGGCCAGGTCAACGGTGACGGCACCGGTGTCGGACAGCAAGATGATCACGCTGGCCGGCAATGTACGCCCGGAGGCGAATGCGCTGAATGACCGGGGCGCGGTGGATGGCGCAATGCGGCTGGACCATATGCTGCTGCAACTGAAGCGGCCGGCGGAGCGCGAGGCGGCGCTGACGGCCAAGATCGAGTCGATGCACAGGCCGGGCAGCCCGGACTTTCATCAGTGGCTGACGGCCGAAGAGCTTGGAGCCGACTATGGTCCGAGCGCGAAGGACATCGCAGAGGTGACGGGATGGCTCAAGAGCCATGGATTTGAGGTCAACGAAGTTTCGAAGAGCGGGATGGTGGTCGATTTTTCGGGAAGTGCGGCGCAGGTGAATAGCGCGTTTCGCACGGAGATGCACACGTTGAAGGTGCGTGGTGAATCGCATATTGCCAACATGCAGAATCCGCAGATTCCTGCGGCGCTGGCGGAGGTGGTGGTGGGCGTGAGCTCGTTGAGCGACTTCCGTCCGAAGCCTGCGAATAAGGGCATCAGCGCGGCGCGTATCGATGGTGCCTCCAAGGGAATCGTCGCCAGGGCTGCGAAGCCTGAGGGGGCGAGTCCTGACTTTACGACGAACGCGGGTTTTCAAGCGGTGGTGCCGGACGATCTGCACACGATCTATAACTTTGGGCCGGTCTACGGCAGAGGCGTTACCGGCAAGGGCGAGACGGTGGTGGTGATTGAAAACACTAACGTCTACTCGACGGCGGACTGGGTTACGTTCCGGAGCACGTTCGGGCTGTCGAAGTACACGAAGGGCAGCTTCCGGCAGGTTCATCCGGGTGGCTGCAAGAACCCCGGCGTGCTGATTGGAAATGACGGCGAGGCGATTCTCGATGCTGAGTATGCGAGCGCCGCGGCTCCAAACGCTGCGATCGTTCTGGCCTCGTGCGCCGATACGCAGACGACGTTTGGCGGATTGCTGGCGATCAACGCTCTGATCAATCTGCCGTTGCCTCCGCCGGTTATCAGCATCAGCTATGGCGAGTGCGAGGCTGGGCTGGGAGCGGCGGGCAATGCGACCTACAGCACGGCTTACCAGCAGGCCTCGGCGGAGGGGGTTTCGGTGTTTGTGTCCTCGGGTGACGAGGGTGCGGCAAGCTGCGATGCGAATCAGCCTGCGGCGCAGTTCGGTATTGCGGTGAGCGGATTCGCTTCGACGCAGTACAACGTGGCGGTGGGCGGAACGGACTTTGGCGACACGTACGCCGGGACCGTCTCCACCTATTGGAGCGCGAAGAACAATGCAACCTTCGGCTCAGCGAAGTCGTACATTCCTGAGATTCCGTGGAATGACTCCTGCGCGAGCACGCTGATCACGAACACGGTTGGATACAACGTCCCTTTTGGCAAGAATGGCTTCTGCAACTCGGCTGAGGGTGAGGCGTTCTTTCTGACTACGGCGAGCGGAAGCGGCGGACCGAGCAACTGTGCGTACGGCAATACGTCGCCTCTGAACGGCACGGCGGCAGACAGCGGGACGTGCAAGGGCTACAAGAAGCCGAACTATCAGCGCAGCCTGTTCGGCAATCCTGCGGACGGAGTGCGGGACCTTCCGGATGTGTCGCTGTTCGCGGCGAATGGCGTTTGGGGACACTACTATGTGTTCTGCTACAGCCAGCCAGCGCCGGGTGCGGGCGGTGCTCCGTGCACGGGCGATCCGTCGAACTGGTCGGGCGCGGGCGGTACGTCGTTTGCGGCGCCGATTGTGGCGGGTATCCAGGCGCTGGTCGATCAGTCGACCGGAACGCCGCAGGGTAATCCGAACTATGTTTACTATGCGCTGGCCAGGCAGGAGTTTGGCGGCGCGGGGAACAACTCCTGCAGCGCGACGCTGGGCAACGGAGTGGACAGCACGTGCACGTTCTACGATGTGACTCTGGGCGATATGGACGTGAACTGCCTGGGCAAGTTCAACTGCTATACGCCTTCGGGAACGAACGGTGTTCTCTCGGTTTCAAGCAAGGCCTATGAGAAGGCCTATAACAGCAATGCGGGATGGGACTTTGCGACTGGGATTGGGACGCTGAATGTGAACAATTTGATTAAGAATTGGGATAAGGCGTTCCAGTAGGTCGATCAGTTCTGGTTGTAGCGGGTCAAGGCCGGCACTCTGACGAGTGCCGGCCCTTGCTTTTGCTTGAGGTGGTGATCCGGTCCGTGGAGGAAGTTTCTCGTAACGCGACCTCTTGGGCGGAGATGTATCCCAGAGATTGTCGCGGTGCAGTAAGGTAATGGTGTCACAACTTAGCGGACGGAGCTTCCGGCATGGGCAAATGGTATTTCGTTGCAAGTATCTGCGGTTGGCTCTCCCTACTTTGCTGGCTTCCATTTCTACTGCTTACTCTCACGCCGGGACATCTAGCTCCTTACCCGGATTGGAGGGGCGCGATGATCCTCCGTGGGCTCTTTATGAGCCCCTTTGCAGGGATATCGTTGGCATTAATTGCTGCAACTACGAGGAGACAGTGGCTTGTGCTTGCGGGGGTATGGCTGGCTGCACTCGGATGGGGGTGGTGGTCGATGGAACGACACCCGTTCGATATGTAATTGGATACTTAGGTTCAGAAAACTAGTCTGCGTCGGCGTAGAGGGATTCTTCTGGGGCGTCGGTGGGGCTCTCGAAGTCTAATTTGTAACCGTCGGGGTCCGGGAGGATGGTGACCCACATGGCGTTGCCTACGAAGGGGCGCTGGGGTTTGAGTCCGCGTGCGAGCGCTGCTTGATAGATGGCGAGGGCGTCGTTGCATTGGAAGCAGAGGGAGACTCCTTCACCTGGTTTGCCGGATGGGCGCTTGTCGGGGCGGTACTCCTGGAGCATGAGGGCTGCGCCTTCGAGTTGAAGCCAGCACCAACGGAGCTTGCCGTCGTCGATCCACTCTTTTGTTTTTTCGAAGCCGAGGCCGTTGACGTAGAAGCGGAGGGAGGCTTCGAGGTTCGCGACCCAGAGGAAGGGAACGACCTGCTGGATGTTGGGGGCGGGAGTCACGGGTTGCTCCTGATTGTCGAGAGAGTTCGGATTTCTTTGCATGATCTGATCTTTGAGCGTTTGAAGCGAAGGTATGCGCTTCGAAACGAAAGCGGACCTCAGCGGCTAAAGCCGCAATGCAACCAAAGTTCTTGCGGCGCGGCTGAAGCTGTGCCCTTAAGCAAAACAGAGAGCAAGACCAAGATCAAAAACAACAGTAGGGGTGCAGGTTATGCGGGAGGCTCTTCATTCTTTTCGGCTTCCTTTTCGGCGAGGGGTTGCCAGAGTTCGATGCGGTTGCCTTCGGGGTCGGTGATCCAGGCGAAGCGGCCGTAGTCGGCGTCCTCGCGGTGGGGGTCGATGGGGATGTTTTCTGCGGCGAGTTGGGTGAGGAGCTCGTCCAGATTGTCGACGCGGTAGTTGACCATGGCTTGTTGAGGGCCCTTGTCGGTGCCCTTGCCGAAGTACGGAGTGTCTTCGGGGAAGAGCGACCATGTGGTGCTGCCGGTGGTGGCCGGAATCTCGTCTGTCCAAAGAAAGGTGGCGCCGCCGTAGTCGGAGAGGGTTATGCCGAGGTGTTTGGCGTACCAGGCGGAGAGGGTTTTGGGATCGCGGGCGCGAAGGAAGATGCCGCCGATGCCGGTGACTCGAGCCATGAAGCCTCCTTGATTTGAAGACGAGTATATACACAGGATTTGAAGGATGCGTGTTGGGAGCGCCGTGTTTGACGGTGGGGATGGGTCCGAGTATGCTCTTGGCCAGTTGGTGGGCCCGGGGATCTGCGCGCATAGGTGCCGGTCGTGTGCTTGCTCTCGATGACTCCTGCGCACAACTTATTGATGCCTGTCGCGATCCCGATTATTTTTCCGAGGAGATTGCTATGGCTACGACACAGCAGGCGGCCCCATCGGGGCGAGAGATCAATCCAGATGCGTTGAATGCGCTTATGGGGCGGGTGGTTCAGGATATGGGTGCGGCGATGCAGGCCCCGGTGATTTTGATTGGGGACAAGCTGGGACTCTATCGCGCGATGGGGGATGGAGAGCCGGTGACTCCGGCGGAGTTGGCGAAGAAGACGGGCACTGCGGAGCGTTATGTGCGCGAGTGGCTGAATGCGAATGCGGCTGGGAAGCTTGTGGAGTTTGACGCTGCCAGGGGCGCGTTCTTTCTGACACCGGAGCAGGCGCTGGTGCTGGCGCTGGACGATACGCCGGTGCATCTACCGGGGTTTTATCACATGCTGGCCTCGCTGATGAAGGATGAAGAGAAGCTGACGGAGATCTATCGCACGGGCAAGGGGATGGGTTGGCACGAGCATGAGAAGGGGCTGTTTGAAGGGTGTGAGCGGTTCTTTCGACCGACCTATCTTGCGAATCTGGTGGCGAACTGGATTCCTGCGCTGGAGGGAGTGGAGGCGAAACTGAAGGCGGGGGCGCGGGTGGCGGATATCGGCTGCGGACATGGAGCTTCGACGCTGCTGATGGCGAAGTCTTATCCGGCTTCGAAGTTCTTCGGGTTTGATTATCATGGGCCGTCGATAGAGAAGGCTCGGGCGAAGGCAGAGGCGGCGGGGCTCGCGGATCGAGTGACGTTTGAGGTGGCTTCTGCGAAGGCTTTTCCGGGGAAGGACTACGACCTGGTGGCTTTCTTCGATTGTTTGCACGACATGGGCGATCCGGTTGGGGCGGCGAAGCATGTGAAGACGACGCTGGCGGCGGGTGGGACGTGGATGATTGTGGAGCCGTTTGCCAATGACGATGCGGCGGCGAATCATAATCCGGTGGGGCGTATCTTCTACTCCGCTTCTGCGACGGTCTGCGTGCCTTGCTCACTGGCGCAGGAGGTTGGGCTGGGACTGGGAGCGCAGGCGGGGCCGACGAGGATCGAGAAGGTGGTGCGGGAGGGAGGGCTTACGCACTTTCGGAAGGCTGCGGAGACGCCGTTCAACATGGTGTTTGAAACGCGAGGTTGATGGGGAGGCTGGCGGCTTTACTGCTTTGTCTATTGCTTTTCTTTACTGCTTTTCTACGACAACGGCGGTTCCGTAGGCGAGGACTTCGGTGACTCCTTTCATGAGCTCGTTGGCGTCGTAGCGGAAGGCGATGACGGCGTTGGCTCCTAGCTGGGCGGCGTGGAGGCTCATCATGGCGTAGGAGTCCTGGCGGGTCTTCTCGCAGAGTTCAGTGAAGAGAGTGATGTCGCCGCCGACGATGGTCTGGAGGCCGGCACCGATCGTGGCAACGATGTTGCGCGAGCGGACGACGATGCCGCGGACGATGCCGAGGTTCTGGACGATGCGGTAGCCGGGGAGCTCGAGGGCAGAGGTGACGAAGGCCGGGTTGATGGAGTTTGCGGGCGGCGGGTAGGTCGACATTTGGAGCAGGCTCCTGACTTGCTGGAGAAGATACGGGTTGGGGGGTGGTTTGGTTCCGGCGGCTAATCGATGTGGAAGACTTCGTCGAGGGGGGACATGAGCTGGTCGGGGTCTTTGCTGGTGGTCTGGACGAAGAAGTCCTTCATCTCGGACTGCCAGAGGGCGTTGATGGGTTCGTAGCGCATTCTGGTTTGGGCCAGCTGGAAGTCGTTGGTTTCGAGGTAGCCGATGAGCTGGCCGCTGGGCGTGAGGAAGAGGGAGTAGTTGTGCCAGCCGGTGCGCTGGAGGGCGGCGATCATGTCGGGCCAGACGGCGGCGTGGCGGCGGCGGTACTCGTGGAGGCGGTCGGGCTTTACCTGGAGGAGGAAGCAGACTCTTTGTTTGGTGGGGTGTTCTGGGTTCATAGGGTTGGTCATGGGTTTCTCTTGTTGGCTGCTTGATTCAGGTGCGGAGGTTGGCGATGAGTCTGGTAACGGCTCCTGAGTCAATGTTTTTGGCGGCGAGGGCGATGCCGTTGGGGAGGTCGAGGGCGAGGTCTGCGGCGACGAGGACGGCGGCGGCGTTGAGCAGGACGATGTCGCGGCGGGGGCCTTGCTCGCCGGAGAAGATGGCGGTGAGGATGGCGGCGTTGGTCTGCGCGTCGCCGCCCTGAAGGGTCTCGATGGGGGAGCGCTGGAGGCCGAGGTCTTCGGGGGTGATGGTGGCGATGGTGATGGCGCCGTGGTGGACTTCGGCTAGTTGGGTGGGGCCGCTGATGGAGATCTCGTCTAAACTCCCGTCTGGGCTCCCGGCAGGACCCTTTTCGCGGAGGGTGCTGCCGTGGACGACGAAGGCGTGATGGGTGCCGAGGAGGCACATGGCTTCGGCGACGATGGGGACGAGATGCGCGGAGTAGACGCCCATGACCTGCGCGGAGGCTCCGGCGGGATTGGTGAGGGGGCCGAGGATATTGAAGACGGTGCGGACTCCGAGGGCGCGGCGGACGGGCATGACGGCCTTCATCGCAGGGTGCAGGCTGGGAGCGTGGAGGAAGGCGAAGTGGTGGGTGCGGAGGGTGGTCGCGGCTTGGTCTGGGGTGAGGTCGACGGGGATGCCGAGGGCTTCGAGGACGTCGGCTGAGCCGGTCTGCGAGGTGATGGCGCGGTTGCCGTGTTTGGCGACCATCAGGTTTGCGTCGGGGGTGGCGGCGGCGACGAGGGCGGCGGCGGTGGAGATGTTGAAGGTGCCGCTGGCGTCTCCGCCGGTGCCGCAGGTGTCGACTAGATTCTTCCGCTCGGCGTCGGTGAGGGGGATGGGGGTGACGGCGGTGCGCATGACGTCGACAAAGCCGGCGATCTCGGAGGCGGTTTCGCCGCGGGCTGCGAGAGCTCCGAGGAGGGCGGCGATCTCGAGGTCGGTGAGCTGGCCGGAGAGGATCTGCTGCATGAGGTCGCGGGCTTGTTCGCGGGTGAGGGTGGAACGGGCTTCGAGGATCTGCTTGAGATGGGGCTGGGGCGGCATCGGTTTAAGCGTAGCAGGTGGATGGGGCAGCGAGTCAGCAGTTAGCAAGTTAGCAAGTCAGCGGGGCAGCGGAATTGAGGCAGGTGTTGCTTGCTAGAAAGGAGTAAGTGCAAATGTAGGGGATACTTTACTGCGTTCAGGGTGAAGACTGCCAAAAAACGGGAAATGGAATGCCTCCTCCATTGGACTCGCTCTAGCTGGCTGGATGACGCTTATTGATCTGCTGACTGGCTGGTGTTTGCAGCGAGCTGATAGGCATCGAATCTCCATAGAAAACCACCGCGAAAGATGGTTGGTTTACTGCGTAAGTTGTAATTCGGCGCTTTATTCTGCTGCTAGGCTTGAGAGCATGAAAGCTTTTGCGCTGCTTCTACTGCTGAGTACCACTGCGTTCGATAGAAAAAAGCCAGATCCTGCTGACTATAAAGACGGAATGCTGGTATCTCTCAAAGAAGTGATCACAGGTAAAACCTGTTCGCACTACTCTCTAAAAGTGGATGACAGGGAATCTAAGTTCGATATCGTTGAGGCTCGCTAACATGAAAAGCCTCGTTTGGGCCATTACAAAAATGGCTTCCAAGTACGCGATAGCTCTATCTGTCATGCACTATTTAGGTGGCTTGAATTGGTTGACGGGCTTGTCAATCGCCATATTTCTACCCCTTTATCTGCCATGGTCTTCATCAAACAAGGTAGATATCTCTCATTTCACGCCGCACATAATTGACCTGAATCCTCATATAGCGTCAATGCTGATCGATTTGGGCCTAATTACTGATGAAAAATGGAAACAACTCGTTTCAGAGGATGTCGCCCGTAAACCATGGGACGGCCTTTCTTTCGCGGTTCATGGCATTCGCGGAGTGGTGCTATCGGTAGATCCGAATGGCGATAACGTCGTTCACTGGACTGGATGGGATTACTACACCACGCAGACAATGATTGAGGTGCCGTTAGATTTTGTGCAATTCTCAGGTGCGTATTTTCCTTGGTCTCCTAGATTCTTTTTCAGGACAGGCAAAGGGGGCTATCACCTTGGAATCGAAGTGAACGATACATGGCTAAAAGAAAAACGAAAAGACCTGGAACAGAGTGGGATCGTTAAAGAATTTGACACTGATTACAGGTTCGGCACGACCAGACTTACTCTTGATGTTCTTCCGCCCGACGTGTTTTGGAAATTCTACAGAGAGCATGACAAGAAACAATGGGAGGCAGCAAAGCAAAAAGCTATCTCTTCAGGATGGAAACCGGAAGAGATCGGGATTGAAGAGATCGGTTATTTTGGCGATAGATACGAAGGCAAATATGGAACAGTAAATTTAAGATTTATGCCGGATGGTCGATAAAATCGTGGTAACCCCGTCAACTCGCTGACTCGCTAACCAACGACCCGCTACAGCTTTGTGATGACGGTGAAGGGTGACGGATTCTCCTGGGGGCCGAGGAAGGCTGGGCGGCGGAGGTTTGCCGAGGAGAAGGCGTGCTCCCATGCTGGGGATTGGAGTTCGGGCATGGGTCTGGCGGCGAAGAGTTTGCGGCATTGCTTGGCGGTCCAGCGGGCCCAGGTTTTGGATTTTTTGCGGCGCGCGCTGTCGGTGGAGATGCCGGTGCCGGCGTACATCTGGCGGTAGAGCTTGGAGAGGAACATGAAGGCTACGCGTGCGCGGAGTGTGGGTGTGCAGGCGGAGCGCTCCCAGATGGAGGACCAATCGTAGAAGCGGTCCCAGACTTTTTGCGTGCGCTGGCTGATTTCCAGCGAGCTCATCGTAGGGTGAGGGGTGAACATCTTGGGGCGGATGGCGGTGGGGATGAGCCAGTAGCGGGTGATGGGGATGTCGCCGGTCGGTGTTGCGACGACTTCGGGAGCTTTGGCTTGTTCTATTTCCCAGCGGTTGAAGTCGACGGTGCCGGGGAAGGGCGTCATCATGACAAATTGGGCGAAGGTGACGCCGGCTTTGAGGGCCATCTCGACGGTGGCGTCGAAGGTGGCGGGCTTGTCGGTGGGGAGGCCGAAGATGAAGGAGCCGAGGACGTGGACGCCGTGCTTCTTGAAGGTCTGGAGCTGGTTTGCGAGAGCAACGCCCGAGTAGTTGAAGTCTTTGAAGACGGCCTTGAGGCCTTCGGGGGTGACGGCCTCTACGCCTACGAGCGCGCCTTTGATGTTGGCCTTGCGCATGGCGTCGAGGTATTCGCCGTCTTCGCCGGCTTCCATGGTGATCTGGGTAAAAAAGACCATGTCTTTGGGGAGCTTGGCGAGTTCGGCCATGAGGAGGAAGCGTTCGGCGCGGATGGCGGTGAGTTCGGCGAGCTTGGCTTCATTGTTTTGTTCGCGGGCGAGGCGTAGGTCGGTGAGGGTGACGGGGTAGAAGTTGTCGTCGGCGAGGGCGATGAAGCGGAAGCCAATCTGGCGGAGATTGACGATCTCGTCGATGACGGACTGGTGGGGGCGCTGACGGGGCTGCTGGCCGTCGGTGCGCCAGACGCTGCAGAAGGAGCAGTGCTTGGGGCAGCCACGGATGGTCTGAACGGAGGCCCACATGTACTTGTCGCGGGGCATGAGATCCCAGCGGGCGGCGAGGAAGTCGGTGCCGCTGATGCGGCCGCCTTCGTAGATCTTTTCGGGTTGAGCGCCGGAGAGGATGTCGGTGACGGCTTTGCCCCAGGCTATGTCGCCGTCGCCTTTGACTACGGCGTGGGCTTCGCCGCGCTCGAATGCTTCTTCGGGGAAGAGGGTGGCGTGGATGCCGCCGTAGATGACCCAGGCTCCGCGTTCGCGGGCGATGCGGCCGACCTCGTAGCCGCGGAGGGCGTTGCCGGTGTGGACGCTGATGCCGACGATGTCGCCGGACTGGATGGAGTCGGGGATGATTTGTTCGATGGATTCGTCGATGAGGATGGGGTCGCCTGCGAGGGAGGGTGTGGCGGCGGCGAGGACGAAGAGCCAACGGGGTGTGATTACAGCGGTCCCAAAAGAGTTGTCGCTGGGATTTACGAGATGAACACTCAAGAATCCAACCTTGCTAGGTACGGTGGTTTCACAGAGTGTTTGAGACTGGAACGAATCAACGCGGAGCTGCGGCTGGGCGGTGAGTGCTGGCCGGGAAGATTCCCGCCGGACTAATGTCGTCCATCATACAGAGGCAAGATGAAGAGAACCTTAAGGTTACGGGTTAAAGTGCGGGCGGTAACCGCACGGTTGTGCGAGATTGTGATTGCGGGCGGTTGTTGGAGTCCGCTACACTTCTCGCGCGAGCGTAATTTCGAAGGTATCCATGAAAATTCACGAGTATCAGGCGAAAGAGATTCTGCGGAAGTACAGTGTGCCGGTTCCGGGCGGCGAGATGGCGACCACGCTGGAGCAGGCGGACACTGCTGCGAAGAGTCTGTTTGGCGCGGGGAACAAGGTTGTGGTGGTGAAGGCGCAGATTCATGCCGGTGGGCGGGGCAAGGGCGGCGGCGTGAAGCTGGCGCGGACGCTTGAAGAGGCGAATGCGGCGTCGAAGGCGATTCTGGGGATGCAGCTGGTGACGCACCAGACGGGGCCTGCCGGTCAGAAGGTGCAGCGGCTGCTGATTGAAGAAGGGTCTGCGATTGAGCGGGAGCTTTACCTGGGGTTGGTGCTGGACCGGGCTTCGGCGAAGGTGGTGTTTATGGCTTCGCAGTCGGGTGGGATGGAGATTGAAGAGGTGGCGCATGCTACTCCGGAGCTGATCTATAAGGAGTACATCGATCCGGCGGTGGGGTTTGCGCCGTACCAGGCGCGGAAGCTGGCGTTCAAGCTGGGATTGAAGACGACGCAGATCAATGACGCTGTGAAGTTTATGACGGGCTTGTACAAGGCGTTTGTGGAGACGGACTCGACGCTGATGGAGATCAATCCTTTTATTACGACGAAGGATGACAAGCTGCTGGCGCTGGATTGCAAGATTAATTTTGACGACAATGCGATGTTTCGGCATAAAGATCTGAAGGAGCTTCGTGATCTGGCGGAGGAAGATCCGCTGGAGGTTGAGGCGAGCAAGTTTGCGCTGAACTACATCAAGCTGGATGGCACGATTGCGTGCATGGTGAATGGCGCCGGGCTGGCGATGGCGACGATGGACATCATTCAGTATGCGGGTGGGAGTGCGGCGAACTTTCTTGATGTCGGTGGTGGTGCGAACCAGGAGCAGATTGAGAATGCGTTCGGGATTCTGTTGAGCGATCCGAATGTGAAGGCTATCTTCATCAATATTTTTGGTGGGATTTTGCGGGTGGATGTGCTGGCTCAGGGCGTGGTGAATGCCGCGAAGAAGCTGGGCGTGAAGATACCGATCATTCTTCGGCTGGAAGGCACGAACGTGGAAGAGGGCCGGAAGATTCTGGCGGATTCGGGATTGAACTTTCAGGTGGGGCAGACGATGAAGGAAGCCGCGGATTTGGCTGTGGCTGCTGCGAAAGGTGGCAAGTAATGGCGGTTTTGGTTGATAAGAATACGCGGCTGATTGTGCAGGGGATTACGGGGCGTGAGGGGACTTTTCACGCTAAGGGCTGCGCGGAGTATGGGACGACGGTTGTGGGTGGGGTGACGCCGGGTAAGGGTGGGACCACGCATGAAGGTTGGCCGGTGTTCAACACCGTCGAAGAGGCGGTGAAGGAGACGGGGGCGAATGTTTCGGTGATCTTTGTGCCGCCGCCGTTTGCTGCGGATGGGATTCTGGAGGCTTCGGCTGCCGGGGTGCCGCTGGTGATTTGTATCACTGAGGGGATTCCTGTGCTGGACATGGTGAAGACGTGGGAGTTTGTGAGAGGGACGAAGACGCGTCTGATTGGGCCTAACTGTCCGGGGGTTATTTCGCCGGGGAAGGCTAAGGTTGGGATTATGCCGGGGCGGATTCATAAGGAAGGCTCGGTGGGGATCGTTTCGAAGTCGGGCACGCTGACGTATGAGGCGGTGTACCAGTTGACGACGCGGGGGATTGGGCAGTCGACGGCGATTGGGATTGGGGGCGATCCGATTATTGGGACGACTCATATCGATGCGCTGAAGCTGCTGAATGAGGATCCGGAGACTGAGGCGATCATCATGATTGGGGAGATCGGCGGGTCGGCGGAAGAGGCTGCGGCGAAGTACATCAAAGAGCACGTGAAGAAGCCGGTGGTTGGGTTTATTGCTGGGCAGACGGCTCCTCCGGGACGACGGATGGGGCATGCTGGCGCGATCATCTCTGGCGGTGAGGGGACGGCTGCGGAGAAGATGAAGGCTATGACGGAGGCTGGGATTACGGTGGTGAAGTCTCCGGCGGAGATTGGCGAGGCTATGGCTCGGGTGCTGGGGAAGGCTTGAACTGACTGGCGAGGAAACGGCTGAAGGTGAGTAAAAGGTTCGGTCGGTTTGGGTGAGCGAAGTTCTTCGGGATCCTTCGCTGCGCTCAGGATGACAGCAAGAACGAGTCGTGGTGAGGCTACGGAATAGGCTGTGGGTGAGGCTATGGCTCGGGTGCTCGGGAAGGCTTAGCGTCTTCGTTTGCGATTGCAGATGTGGCAGGGAGGAGACGGCATACCCCAGGGGCTAAAGCCCCTTCTGCTGCTGTTGATTTAGAGACCCAAGGCTGAAGCCTTGGGGTACCTAGAGGCAAAGGCAAAGGCAAACGCAACTGCAACTGCAACTGCAAAATACGGGGATCTCTCCACTGCGCTGCTCACGATGAGACTGTGAGCAGCTTCGGTCGAGATGACGAAGTCAGGGGTGGGGAAAAAGAGGCCGGAGAATGATCTTCTGCGGCCCTTTGCTGCGTTTGACTGGTTGAAGTTATTTGATGATGTTGCCGGTGGTGTCTCGGTACTCGATTGGGCCGAGGTTGAGTTCCTTCAGGCCGGGCTCGATTTTTGCACGGTCGCCTACGGCCATCAGGATGAGCTGGTCGGGATGGACGTCGGTTTGGGCGGCTTTGGCGACTTCGGCGGGGGTGACGGCTTCGAAGCGGGCGGGTAGCTTGGCGAAGTAGTCGGTTGGGAGACTGTAGATGAAGATTTGACGGAGGCCGCCGACGGAGGCTTTGGTGGTTTCAAAGTCGCCGGGGAGGGAGTGGAGGAGAGAGTCCTTTGCGAGCTTGAGCTCGGCTTCGGTGGGTGGTTCGGTGCGGATGCGGTTGAGTTCGAGCATGAGCTGTTTGGCGGCGGGGGCGGTGACGTCGGTGCGGACTTGCGCTCCGCTGTAGAAGGGTCCTCCGGTGCGGTACATCATGAAGCCTGAGCTGGCGCCGTAGGTGTAGCCGTGTTCTTCGCGGAGGTTCATGTTGATGCGGCTGGCGAAGAGGCCGCCGAGGACGTTGTTCATGATCATGACGGCGGGGTAGTCGGGCGTGGTGCGGGGAAGGCCGAGGCCGATGGCGTAGAGCGCGGTTTGCGGTGCGCCGGGCTTGTCGACGATGACGATCTTGAGGCCGGGTGGGGCTGGGGCGGGGGGGACGGCGGTGGCTGTGGCTGCGGAGGCGGACCAGGGGGCGAAATACTTGTCGGCGAGGTGTTTGACCTCGGACTCGTTGACGTCGCCGGCGAGGACGAGCGCGGAGTCTTTGGGGCCGTAGTGGGCCTGCCAGAAGGTGGCGATGTCGTCGCGGGTGATGGATTTGATACCGTCGGTGTTACCAATGGAGCGAATGCCGTAGGGGTGGTCGCCGTAGAGGGTGCGGAAGCCAACGCGGAGGACGGAGGCTACGGGCTGGTCGCCTTCCTGGAGAATGGCGACGAGGCGCTGCTTGCGGATGCGTTCGACTTCTTCGGGTGCGAAGGCGGGATGCTCGATGACATCGGAGAGGAGGTCGAGGCCGGCTTCGGTGTTGTTGCTGAGGGCGCTGAGGCTGGCGTTGGCGCTGTCGACGTCGGCGGTGGAGGTGAGGGTGGTGCCGATCTGCTCGGCGTTGTCGGCGAGTGTGGTGGCGGAGCGCTGGGTGGTGCCTTCGGTGAGGAGGCGGGCGGTGAAGCCGGCGAGGCCAGCTTTGGCGGTGGAGTCGGACTCGCTGCCGGCGCGGGCTACAACTGCGGCGCTGTAGACGGGCAGGGAGTGATCTTCGAGGAGATAGACCTGGAGGCCGTTGGCTAGCGTGAAGGTTTTAGGGACCGGGAGGTGGAAGGCGGTGGTGGGGCCGGGTGCGGGTGCGGTTTTGCGCCAGTTCTGCTGGTCTTCGAACTGCGCGGTGTAGGGGGCGGTGAGCTTGACGTCGGCGTCGGTGTTGTCGGGGCTGCGGGGGACGTCGTCGACTACTTTTTTGCCGGGGACGCAGTTGACGACGACGCTTTGATCTTTACCGAGGTACTGCGTGGCGGCCTGCTTGACGGAGGCGACGGTTGCGGCCTGGTAGCGGGCGATGTCTTTGGGGAGGTAGCCGGGGTCGTCGAGGAACTGGTTGTAGCGATCGAGGGTGTCGGCTACGCCGCCGAAGCCACCGAGGCGCTGGAGGCCGGTGATCTTGGCGGTGACGTCGACGGTGCGGGCGCGGTCGAGTTCGGCTTGAGTGGGTCCGTCGGATTGGAGGCTGGCTACTTCTTTCCAGAGGGCGGCTTCGAGGGTGTCGAGCGAGACGCCGGGTTTGGCGGTGATGTCACAGTCGGCGATGGAGCCTAGCTTGAGGGCGTTGAGATTGCAGGTTACGGTCTGGGCAACTTGTTGTTCGTAGACGAGCTTGCGGTAGAGGCGGCTGGCCTTGCCTCCGCCGAGGATATGGACGAGGAGGTCGGTTTCGGCGTCGCCGGGAGTGAAGACTGGAGGGGTGAGCCAGGCTACAGACAGGCGCGGGAGTTGGACGGAGTCGGTGACAGTCGCGCGTTTCTGCGTGGTGATGGGCGGGGTTTTGACGGTGACGGGTTCGACTGCGGGACCTTGCGGGATGGGGCCAAAGTATTTGGTGAGGAGAGCTTTCAGCTTTGCGGGATCGAAGTCGCCGGCGATGGCGATGCTGGCGTTGTTGGGGGTGTAGAAGTGCTGGTGAAAGTCGCGGATGTCGTTGATACGGGCGGCTTCGATGTCGGCGTGGGAGCCGATGACGGAGGCGTAGTAGGGGTGCTCATGCGGGAAGAGCATGTGGTAGGCCTGCTCGTCGGCGAGCGCGTAGGGAGTGCCTTCGCCCTGGCGGCGCTCGTTGCGGACGACGTCGCGCTGGTTGGTGAGCTTGACGCGATCGAGGCCTTCGAGGAGGAAGCCCATACGGTCGCTTTCGAGCCAGAGGCCGAGCTCGAGCTGATTGCTGGGGAGGGTCTCGAAGTAGTTGGTGCGATCGAAGTCGGTGGTGCCGTTGATGTCGGTGGCGCCGGCGCCTTCGAGATATTTGAAGTGGGCTTTTTCGCCGACGTGCTCGGAGCCTTCGAACATCATGTGCTCGAAGAGGTGGGCGAAGCCGGTGCGGCCGGCGCGCTCGTTGAGCGGACCGACGTGGTACCAGAGGTCGATGGCGACGAGGGGGAGGCGATGGTCTTCGTGGGTGAGGATGACGAGGCCGTTGGGCAGGGTGTACTTCTCGTACTTGAGTTCGGGGAGCTTCAGCGGCTTGGCTGCCGGAAGATCATTTGCGGCGAAGGCCATCGAGGCAGATGCAAGGCCGCATAGAAGTGTCGCTGCGGCGATTTTCTTGAACGCAAACAGAGGTGTCATCTTTTCTCCACGGAGGGCCCGGCCAGGTCTTTTAGAGAGTGCCTGCGTACTCGGATAGAAACGGTGAAAGGATGATACCAATTTGATGGCTGGCTGGCCCGGAAGATATTGCCGTGCAGCTGCTCTCAGGGTTTGTATACTTCCGCAATGCGTCTTCCTTCGATTGCTCCCGTCGTCATGCTGGCTGCTGCCTTTCTGTGTTTGAACTCTGAGATTGGCAGTGCTCAGACCGGTGTTCAGGCGGTTTCGGTGTCTTTTCCTGCTGCGCGGTCGGCGAAGCCGCTGGATGGGCGAGTTCTGCTGCTGTTGTCGAATGATCCGTCAGACGAGCCTCGGATGCAGATCGACGATACGCCGCGGAGCCAGATGATGTTTGGCGTGACCGTGGATGGGCTGAAGCCCGGACAGAGCGTTGCGGTTGACGATAAGGCTGCGGGATATCCGATTGGAAGTCTGAAGGATGTTCCGGCGGGCGAGTACACGGTGCAGGCGGTGTTGGATGTGTATGAGACGTTTCACCGCGCGGATGGAAAGACGATCAAACTGTCGCCGGACCGGGGCGAAGGAAAGCACTGGAATCTGGCACCGGGGAATTTGTACAGCAAGCCCGTGAAGGTGCGCGTGGGAAGGGACGGTGCGCCGATTGCGATTTCGTTGGACCAGGTGATTCCGCCAATTGTGCCTGAAGCGGATACAAAATATGTTCGGCATATACGGATTCAGAGTGCGCTGCTGACGAAGTTCTGGGGGACGCCGACGTATTTGAGTGCGGTGGTGCTGGTGCCGGAGGGGTTCGACGAACATGCGGAGGCGCATTATCCGCTGATGATCTTCCATGATCATTTTGTGACGGGCTTCGATGATTTTCGGACGACGCCGCCTGATCCGAATTTGAAGCCAGACTATTCGGAGCGGTTTCATCTTGCGGGGTACAACCGGATTCAGCAGGAGGAGGCTTACAAGGAGTATCAACAGTGGATCAGTCCGAAGTTTCCACGCGTTTTAGTTATGAAGATTCAACATGCGAATCCGTACTACGACGACTCGTATGCGGTGAACTCTGCGAACCTGGGGCCCTATGGCGATGCGATTGAGACGGAGCTGGTTCCTGTGGTGGAGAAGCAGTTTCGCGGGATTGGACAGAGCTGGGCGCGGTTTATGTATGGCGGCTCGACGGGCGGATGGGAGTCGCTGGCGGTGCAGATCTTCTATCCGGACCACTACAACGGGGCTTTTGTGGCTTGTCCTGATCCGGTGGACTTTCATGCGTATATGACGCGGGATCTTTATAAAGACGAGAATATGTTTTATCTGCAAGGCGCGAACAAGCGGGTGGAGCAGCCGGCGATGCGGGATTATCTGGGGCATACGCTGATCTCGATGAGGGACAACATTGCGTATGAGGCGGCGCTGGGCGATCGCGGACGGTCGGGCGAGCAGTTCGATATCTGGCAAGCGGTGTATTCGCCGCAGGGGAAGGATGGATATCCGGAGCCTATCTTCGACAAAGAGACCGGGGCGATCGATCATAAGGTCGCGGAGTACTGGAAGGAGCACTACGACCTGAACGCGAAGTTGCAGCGGGACTGGGAGACCCTGGGCCCGAAGCTGCAGGGAAAGATCCATCTGTATGTGGGTAGTGACGACACTTATTTTTTGAATGACGCGGTTTATCTGATGGAGGATTTTCTGAAGACGACTGGCACGCCTGGGCATGGTGTGCCTTATGACGGCGAGGTGCTCTATGGGCCCAGGGCGGAGCACTGCTGGAATGGGGATCCAACGCTGCCGAATGCTCTGTCGCGGCTGCACTACAACACGATGTACCTGCCGAAGATCATGGATCGGATCGCGAAGACGGCTCCTGCGGGCGCGGATGTGACGAGCTGGAGATACTAGAAGCGGAGCTGGGCTCCTCGCAATAAAGACTTTTGACTGTTGCAAATAGGCGGGATTGTCTTGTCTTTCTCCCGATTTTGGCTGCGCAGAATCTTCTTTTGTAAAGATTAAGTTGCACAGAATTCCTCGCAGATGCATCCAACTTCCACAGCGGTGGGGTTTCGACGCTTGTGCGCCTTCCACTCAGCTATCGATCTTCAGGGGACTAGACGTGCCATCAACGACCTTCGCGCCAGACGAACCGCTGATTAGTACTATTGATGCTGTGGCGTACGAAGCACGCACGGGCCTGTCCGCCACACCGAAGACCCTTTCCCCCTGGCTCTTTTATGACGAGGCTGGGTCGCATCTCTTCGAACAGATTACGGAGCTGCCGGAGTATTATCTGACTCGGACTGAGCGAAGCATCTTCGCGGCTAATGCCAGCGAGATTCTGAGCGAGGCTGCGCTTGGGCAGGGGCCCAGCGGAAAACTTACCCTGATCGAGCTGGGCGCTGGAACGGCAACCAAAACGGGCATACTCCTGGCCGAGGCCGTTCGGCAGCAGGGGAGTGTGGTCTATCAACCTGTGGATGTCTCCGAGACCGCCCTTGCAGAGGCGAGTGAAAATATCCTTTCGAACATTCCTGGCGTTACCGTTCGCTCGCAGGTTACCGACTATACTCGCGAGGCGCTTCCGCTCAATCGTCTGCCCGATACGCGGACGCTGGCGCTTTACATCGGCTCGAGTATCGGTAACTTCATGCCGGAGGATGCGAGGGATGTTCTTCGTAATCTTCGCGCTCAACTGCTTCCCGGGGACACTCTCTTGCTTGGCACGGACCTTGCGCCCAATGGTGGCCCTGTCGCCAATAAGACGGTGGCCACGCTGCTTGCCGCGTACGATGATGCTGCTGGAGTGACTGCGGCTTTCAATTTGAATGTGCTTACCAGGCTCAACCGCGATCTTGGCGCTGATTTTGTGCCGGCAAACTTTCGCCACCGTGCTTGTTGGAACCCTGCAGAGTCACGCATCGAGATGCATCTGGAGTCGCTGATCGCTCAGCGCGTGCATATTCCCGTGAACTCCAGCGGTCGGGCGTTCACGGTTGACTTTGCGCGTGGCGAAAGTATTCATACCGAAAACAGTTACAAATTTACCTCGGCTGCAGTGGACGCTCTGCTGGCATCGGCGAAGTTCAGGAAGATGAAGTCCTGGGAGGACCCGCAACATCTGTTCGCGGTGACGCTGGCGACTGCGGTTTGACTTAGGGGCTTTCGCGCCGGTATTCGCCGCTCTTGCCACCGCTCTTGCGTATCAACCCCACCTCGCGAATTCGAATTCCTTTGTCGAGCGCTTTGGTCATGTCGTAGACCGTCAGCGCTGCGATGGAGGCGGCCACCATGGCCTCCATCTCGACACCTGTTCCGGCTGTTGTTGCTGCTGTGGCTTCGATCGCGACGCCGCCTTCGACGATCTTTGTTTGTATGTCTACGAAGCTCAGCGCGATTTGATGACACATCGGAATCAGGTTGGAGGTTTGCTTTGCCGCTTGAATTCCTGCGAACCGTGCTACCTCCAGCGGATTGCCTTTGGGGTTTTGCGGCAACGCCTTGAGCACTGCGGGGGAGAGCTCGACGAATGCTGCTGCGACTGCCTCGCGTCGCGTCAGCGTTTTCTCGCCGACGTCGACCATGTGCGCTTCGCCCGCTTGATCGTAGTGCGAGAGATGCAGCGGCACGGGGGCCAGGGGAGGGAAGTCCGCATCGTTGCCTAGCGGTTCCGGGTCGTCGTCCATCAGCTGTTCGGAGGTGTAGTCTACGTCGTCCATCTCACAAGCCTACCGCAGGAGAATCGTGATGACATCCCCGGCTGCGAAGTGATCTTTGTCGGGCGGGAGCACGGCGTAGCAGTTTGCCCGGGCGTTAGCGGCGAGGTCGCCCGATCCCTGCCATGCTACGAGTCTTACTTCTGGGCGAATGCGGTCGGAGGTCCATCTGGCGGGGAGAACACGCATCAGGCCGGCCTTTCCAGCGACGTCTTCCGCCAGCGTTGCCTGAAGAAAGCGGGGCTGTTGCACGCCTGCTCCGGCCATGGCACGCAGCATCGGCTCGACGAAGCAATGGAAGGTTACCTGGGTGGAGACTGGGTTGCCGGGCAGTCCGAAGAAAAATTGTGGAGGCAGGTTGCTCTCGGCTGGCAGGCGGCCGAGGACGAGGGGCTTGCCGGGCTGCATCCTGACGCCGGTGAAGAAAAACTCTGCGCCGAGAGCTTGTAGAACCTCCTCCACGAGATCGTATTTGCCCATGGAGACGCCACCGGAGAGAAGCATAAGGTCGCAACGGCGCGCGGCGCGGATGGTTTGTTCCAGCTCGGGTCGCCGGTCCGGTGCAATGGGGAGCTGTATCGGTTCTCCTCCTGCGCGCCGGATCAACTCGGCCAGACCGTAGCTGTTTGAGTTTCTGATCTGCTGGGGGGCGGGCGTTGCGGTCAGGTCTACCAGCTCGTCTCCGGTTGCGACGATCGCTACCTTCGGCTTGCGAAATACTTGTAGCTCTGAGTATCCGCACGAGGCGGCGAGTGCGATTTCTGCGCCCTCGATTGGGGAGCCGGGGGCCAATACGGTTTGGCCGGCACGAGCCTCGCTTCCCTGGGGAACGATGTTCTCTCCGCTTCGAATCGTTCGTCCGGCGAGCAGGCGGATCGAGCCTTGGTCGCGTTCAACGTGCTCGATCATCACGACGGCATCGGCACCTTCAGGAATCGGTGCGCCAGTCATGATTTCAATTGCGGCGTTGGGTTCGAGCGTGCTGCCCTGCCACTGTTCGCCGGCCCTTACCTGGCCTACTACCTTGAGCGGGCGGGGTGTGTCGGACGCCCGCAGGGCGAATCCATCCCGGGTCGATCGGTGGAACGGCGGCTGATCGCGGTCCGCCAGAACGGGTTTGGCTAGGACGCGATTCCCGCAATCAAGGAGCGCAAGTGATTCGCTCGGCGGACGCGGCACAGCCGTTGCGTGTTGCAGCACCATCGCCAGAGCTTGATCGAAACCTAGAACTGCGGCCGCTGGCTGCATCGTCTCTCCTTGCCTATGAGCTTGACTGTAAGCGGGACAAACAAAAAGGCCCCGAGCAGTGTCGCCCGGGGCCTTCTGCTGTTTGAAAGACTACTTCTTTCCAGCCTTGAAGGTCGACTTGATCGGTGCACCGATGCCTTCGAGGATACCCTTCACGTCGGCGGCGTGGGCACCATCTGGAGCCAATTCGAGGTACTGCTGATAGGCTTCGATGCATCCCGGTGGGGCTACGATCTTCTGGGTTTTGGGATCGACTGTAGCCTGCGGAATGAGCGCCTGACCCTTGATGTAATAAGCATCGGCCTTCTTGGGGTCGGCTGCGATAGCCTTGTCGGCGGCAGCGCTTGCTTCAGGGAGTTTGCCTGAGTTGTAGAGGGTTGCGGCTTCGTTGAAGTAGTACATGCCTGCCTTTTCCGGTTGGGCCTTGGCGGCCTGTTCATAGGCGTCGGAGGAAGCTTTGGCGTCGCCCAGTTTGGCCTCGGCCTGTCCCAGCTGGTTGTAAGCCACACCGGCGGTCTCGGGGTTCGGCTTCTTGGAGGCTGCGTTTAGATCGGCAGCCTTTTTATAGGAGGTTGCTGCATCGGTGTACTTCTGCAAGATCGCCGGATCGGTGGGCGAGGTGCCGGCTGATTTGGCTGCTTTTGCGGCGGTTTCTCCGCTGCCAAGCTGTGCGTCGCCCAGGGTAACCCAGAGGATGCCCTCGTCTGGCTTGGTGTCAGTGGCCTGCTTCATGGCGGTAATGGCTGAATCGTAGTTGCCCGCCTTGTTATCCGCGCGCGCCTGAGTGAGCAGCGCATTCAGATTCTGAATCTTCGCGTTGGTGGCACTCACTTCAGAGTTTTTCTTCTTGTATTCTTCGATCTGCTTGCGCTCTTCCGGAGTCATCTTGCTGAGGTACTCCGGGCGGGACATGTCGAAGTTCACCAGCTTGTCTTCCTCTTTGGCGATGGGAACATTTTCGTTGAAGTCGAGGCTCTTGTCGTCCTGGAAGACGAAGACGATGTAGTTCCCGGCTACAATTCCTGAGCCTTTGTAGTCTCCGTTGGCGTCGATCGGAAAGGTGTAGAGATACTTTCGATCTTTGGCCTCAGAGGTTCTATCGGTCGACAGGCGGACCTCACCTTTTGTAAGAGGGAATCCCGCAGGATTGAGAATGTGGCCGTGGATGCTCGAGGTTCCGGCGGGGGGCGCTGCCTGGGCTTTCAAGAGGGCAGGCGTTGCCATCGCCAGGACTACCAGCAGAGCGGCTGCCAGGGTGCTTATCTTCCATCCGATACGTTTCATGCTATTGTCTTCTCCTGGCCCATGGGTGCGGGCGAAAGTCTTCGTTGAAAAACGACTGCTGCTTCCTCAAAATTTTGATGCAAAATGCAACGGTCACGCGACCGCATAGGGTATGGGATCGACCGCTCCGGCCTCGCGAAATGCCCGCAGTCGCAGAACGCAGCTCTCGCACACGCCACAGGCTTCGGTCTCGCCGGAATAGCATGACCAACTTACATGGAACGGTGCACCGAGTTCAACTCCCAACCGGACGATCTGACTCTTGCGCATCTGGATCAGCGGCGTGACGACCTGGATCTGTCCGTCTTTGGTGCCCATCCGGATGAGTTGGTTGAACGCCTCGTAGTACGCCGGGCGGCAGTCGGGGTATCCCGAACTATCCTGCTCGACTGCGCCGATAAAGACTTTTTCTGCGCCTAGAACCTCGGCCCAGCTTACGGCGGCGGAGAGAAAATGCGCGTTGCGGAAGGGAACGTAGGTGACGGGGACTTCGTTTCCGATTGCCGCTTCGTCTGCCGCGATGGGCACGGCGATTGAGGTATCGGTGAGCGCAGATCCTCCGATCCGGCGAAACAGATCGATCTTCAGATGGAGCAGCTCTTTCACTCCTATGATGCGGGCAACCTCCTGGGCGGAGTGCAACTCGCGCGCTTCGGTCCTCTGGCCGTAGCTGAAGTGGACGGCGAAGACGTCGTAGTCCCGGGCAGCGAGTGCGGCGCAGACGGAGGAGTCCATTCCGCCTGACAGGCAGAGTACGGCCCGGGGGCGGCTCGGTTCAGTCGTCATCGCCCGCCTCGAGCTCGTGCTGTTCCGCCGGGGTCAGATCATCTCCTGTCAACTCGCCAACGGATTCGCCGAGAATCTCGCGTGCGGTTTCTTCGTCCTGCTTGTGCACCAGCAGACGCGCTCGAAACGCCAGTGCCAGCAGGCTGTTCGCGTTCTCGCCTTGTAGAAAACACTCGATTCCCGCCGACTCGAGCAGCCCCTTCGCCATCTGGGCGTTCACGGGCTCGAGAAACTTGCCTACGGTCACGAACTTGTCGGGATCTCTGTCTGGATCTAATGCTGCATCGTGCTTTGGATCTGTCGGATCTGTCGGATCTGTCATCAAAAAGCCGTCTTTCTTCTTATTTCGTATCGTACGACTGGAGGTGGAAGGTGATCGTTCCCCAAAACAGTCGAGCCTGAATCTGCACGGGCATGTGGCGCGCGTCGTCGGTGTACCAGACCCAGATGTGTCCGCGATTTTTTACGATGCCCTCATCCGCGGTTGGCTCTACTTTGAGGGTCTGGAAGGTTCCTGCGGGGGTTTTGATCTCTTCTTTGGACTCGACCTTCATCGCCACGGTCACGGTGCGCATCGAGTCTGCCAGGGGAAATCGGATGCTTTGACCGACCGCCATGGGCTGGGATGCGGCGTAGAAGATCGCGGAGAGGGAGTCGGTTACGCAGGCTGGAATCGAGGCTACCTGCTCCTTCGACGTGCCCCTTACGAGGTTCTTTTCGATCTGCTTCTGCTTGCCCTGGGAGTAGTCGAAACTCAACTCGCTGGAGACCTTGCGCCGTCCCTCCTGAAGCTGTTTGGTGAAGCCGGTGGAGCAGCCGGTCTTCGTGTCGAATCCGGCCTGGAACTTATCTATAACGGGGAAGAGCATGGTTACGGCACCGGTTGAGTCGGCGGTGGCCGCAATCTTTTGCACTGTCCCCTGTTGCTCGAGCTGAAAGACCGCGGTGCCGGCCGTAAAGACGCGCCAGTCCACGGTAAAGGTCAGGGTTTGCTTCTCGGGGAAGGTGAAACCGGGCTGCGGAGGCTGCAGCGTTGGAATGACAACAGGAGTCGGCGTCGGCTTGGGCCCTAACCCTAGAAGCTGCGCTCTCGCCGTTAGCGAACCCGTGGAACACAACATCAGTAAGAAAAATGCAAGAAAAGACCGTTCCGGCTTCAGCAAAGGGCAGCACTCTCACGAGTTGAAGTTTGTGGGCTGCCCCAGCCTCAGATATCTCCATTACCCACGGGGATGGAGAAAAAGCCGGACCGCCAGCGCCAGATAGATCGCGCCAGCACCCATTAGAGCATTGTACTCGCGGTGGTGCTGCCACTGCTGCCAGGAGAACCTGCCGCCGCTGGCGTTCTGATTGGCGGGAAACGTCGCCGGGGTCAGTCGCGGCAACAGGCGGGGCACCTTGGCGGAGTAGTCGTCGAAGCCTGCAAAGTGCTCTCGCAGATAGGCTTCCTCGCTCTGGATGGTGGGGATGTAGATGGCGGCGAAGAGCGTGGTCAGCGCAATCAGGATCACCCAGCTGCCTGCCGCTGCTGCGAATCCGAAGGCGATCAGCATCGAGCCCAGGTAGAGAGGATTTCGCGTGTAGGCGTAGGGGCCGGTGAAGGTCAGTTCGGCGTTCTTGCGCACGTACCCCGCCGCGTAGGCTCGGAGCCATACGCCCGGCACTACCAGCAGGAGGCTCAGCAGCATAGTCTTCCCGGTCGGTCTGGCCAGCCACAGAAATACTGCGGCAAAGACGAATCCCAGCGGGACGCGAATCCGCCGTGCGATTTTCTGCCATGTCGTTCGTTCGCTCACAGTCTTACCTTATCCTGTCCATCGCGAAGCAGCTCGAGCGCTGCTTCTACTACCTCTTCCGTCGAGATCTGCATAAGCCCCGTCTCCGTCTCCCTGTGGCGGGAGTGGTCTGTCCGGCTGGACTCGTGGCGCAACACTCGTACCTTTGAACTGTCGGGCATGTAGGGGCCGTTCCGGAAGGGATCGGTGGGGCCGTATAAACCGACTACTGGCCGCTCCAACGTGGCTGCCAGATGCAGTGGTCCGGTGTCTCCGGCTATCACTACACCGGCTCGGCGTTGGAGAGCGATCATCTGCTCGATGGAGCAGGGAACGGCGGTTGCAAAACCTTCACTTGCGTTGACGACGGCATCTGCGAATCGATGGCCTGGAGCTTCGTTGACCAGCGAATGATATCCGGCGTGGCCCAGGGCGGCAGCGACGGCACCGTATCGCTCCGGGGGCCATTGCTTGGCCCCCCAGCCGGCAGTGGGCGCGAGGAACGCAAATCTTTCTCCGGTCAGGGATATTTGAGCCAGAAGTCTGTTGCACCATAGCTCCGCCTTCGGGTCTACCGGAAGCGTCACGGCCGCTGGTCTCAGAGTTTCTCCCACGGCAGCGCTGAGCAACTCACATCCCTGCTCGACTACATGGGTCGCGGTGGTTGGTATTCGTTGGGTATAGAGCCAGCGCGCGGGTGTCTCCCGCGGGTTCTCCGGACCAGCGAATACTGGTGCGGCGGCCATTCGCCCGACGAATGCTGACTTGATGGAACCCTGCATGTCGACACAGAGGTCATACCGGGCCATTCGGAGCTCGCGACGCGTCATCTTGATCTCCGCCAGCGTGGATAGAGCGAAGGGGTCCTTGCTCCAGGCTCTGGTCGGTACAGAGTGCCATCGGTCGACCAATGGTTTCCTGTCGCTGCGTCCGGCTTTTTGGGGGATACGGTTGAAGTCGATTGAGGACTGCAGCAGTCCACTCCAGGCCGGCTCGATCGCCCAGCCGATAACCCATTCGGGGTGCTGTTGCCGTAGTGCAGCGACGGCAGGCATCGCGTGGAGCACATCTCCCATCGCACCAATCCGTACGATCAGGACGCTTCGCGAATAAGCAGACGCATGGGTTGCGACACTGAGCGAGGGAGAGGGCTTGAGTTCGGTGGCCAAGGCATCATTTTCTCATGCGGGTCCGATCCCTAATGATTCTAGTGGCGGCGGCGATCCAGTCTTCCCACCATCGTTACTAACTGCTCCAGCGACTGCTTCTCGTCCAGCAGCTCCACACAGAGACGCGCGACCACAATGGGTCCCACCGTCTCGAGCCTGTCTCGCAGGATAGGTGTCAGCTTCACGGCGTCCTTCTCAGTGGTCACAAATCCATTCGCTTCGACTGCGCGCGCTTGCTGCATCAAATGCGCGATATCGTCCTCGTCGTAAGCATGGTGATCTTCGAACGCCACTGTCTTTACGGCCTCATAACCCTGTGCCGCGAGCATTCGGATAAAGTTTTCGGGTCTTGCAATTCCGCAGAAGGCAAGCGGCATCGTGGGCAGAGCTACCTCGCCGCCCTCGCCCAGGCTGAGCATCCGGCGAATGGTCCAGATCGAAGGCTTGTTCTTCGCCTCGCTCAATCCGTTGACTACGCTTCTAAGAGAGTCTGCCTCCTCCTCGCGGAGAACCACTACGTCCGCCTGCGATATGGTCTCGAGCGGTTCTCTCAGGTTCCCGGCCGGCAGCAGCGTGTCGTCGACATCCTCCTGCGTTAGCAAAACGATGTCTATGTCGCGGGCGAGGCGCCGGTGTTGAAATCCGTCGTCCAGCAGATGAACGACGAGTTTCTCCGAGGGCTCGCCCTGCTCGGCCATCACGCCAGCCTGATAGCGGTCTGCTCCCACATACACCGGCACTCCGGAGCGCTGTGCCAGCAGGACGGGTTCATCGCCATGCCAGCGGGCGTCATCGAACGGTTCGACCCTTGCGACCATCTCCGAGCTGCGTTTGTAGCCTCGTGTAAGGATTCGCACCGCGTAGCCGCGATGGCGCAGAATACCAGCCAACATCAACACAAAAGGCGTTTTGCCTGCGCCGCCCGCTGAGACGCTGCCCACGCTGATCACGGTGCTCTCGAGGTGGCTGCGCTTCAACCAGCCCCATGCAAAAAGTTGCTTCTTCAACGCAAGCGCAGCACCGTAGAGGGGAGCCAGCGGAAGCAGCCATGGCCGTCGCACGCTCATCGCGCGGTCTCCACCTTCTCCTCCAACAGCGAGACGATAGCCTGTGCCGTTTGCGCCGTCGATCCTGACTGAGATTGAAATACCGCTCTGCCGCGCTCCCCAAGTGCCTGCGAGTCGTCTTTCTGACGCAACATTTCGATCAACGTCTCAGTAAGCCTCTCCCTGGCTACGATACGAATCGCGTCTTCCCTTTGCATGGTCTCAACGATCTCACGAAAGTTCTCAAAGGAAGGTCCCATGACGACCGGCACGCCAAACTGTGCGGGCTCCAGCGGGTTATGTCCGCCTCGGGGAACCAGGCTCCCCCCGACGAAGGCTACGGACGCCAGGGCGTAAACCGATGCAAGGTCTCCTATTGTGTCTAGAAAGAGAATTGTTCCGCCGACAATGGGCTCAGCGTTCTGCATGAGTTCGCTGCATCGAACGAACGGGGGTCCATTTTTTCGAATCAACTGTAAGACCTCATCGAAACGATCGGTATGGCGTGGGGCTATGAGTAGCGCTGCATCTGGAACAGCCTGCCGGATCACAGGCCACGCAGCGAGAAGCGTCTCCTCTTCGTCGGCAAGTGTGCTCCCCGCGACGATCAGTGTGGTCCCGGACAGTATCGACGCGATCCGTTTCGTCATCTCGTTGTCGGTTCTTGTCTGCACGTCATACTTAAGATTCCCAGTCACACGAACGCGCGTCTGGGGAGCGCCGATTTTTATCAACCTGTCAGCGGTCTCGGTACTCTGTGCGAGGAAGAAGGAGATCATCTCCAGGAATGGTCGCCAAAGACGCCGCAGTCGCATGTAGCGGGGAAACGAACGATCCGAGATCCGCGCATTTACTACTACGACCGGAGTTCCATCTTTGGTGCACTCGGCGATGAGCCGCGGCCACAGCTCACTCTCCATAAGCACCAGCATCTGTGGTCTCAGCACGCGCAGATACCTCCTTACGGGAGATTTGAGATCCAGTGGCAGATAGAACACGGGCGAATCGGGCAGTCTCTCCTTTGCAAGCCTCTGACCTGTTTCCGTGGTCGTCGAAACCGCCACTAGCGAACCCGGCAGCCTCACGTTCAGTTCGCGTATCAACCGGGTTGCGGCCATTACCTCACCCACGCTTACGGCATGCACCCAAATAACGCTTCGCCCGGCGACCGCCGCTTGCAAGCTCTGCGGTACAAGTCCCAGCCTTCCTCGTAGTCCTGCTCGGTATCGCCCGCTGGTTGCCATCCGCACCAGCCAGTAGGGAGCGCCCACCGCCAGCACGGCTACCAGCAACGCGCTATAGACCACCATCATCACCGTCGCCGAGCCCTCGCTTTACGTTGTATGCCAGCGGAGATGATAATCAACCCTGGCTATGAAGTCCCACCGGTTCCCCACGACTCCGATCCTACTAGTAACTAGTTTCTGCTTTTTTGCAGGCAGTGCTTTGGCCGCCGATAAGAAAGCTCCGCCGGTAAAACCTGCTAACCAGTACGCTGCCTTCGAGACGCACCCCAACGAAAAGGTTACCGTTGCGGCTGATCCTTGCGACAACCCTAAAGACTGTGACTTCTTCCGTCTTCCCTATGTTCAGCACGGTTTTGTCGCTGTCCGCGTCATCTTCACGAATGACAGCGATGCGGCGCTCTCACTCGACGACGCCCGCATCCAGTTCATCTCGGTCAACAACGACAAGATTCCTGCTGCGACCGACGATGATCTTCAACGCAGGCTTTTCTCCACCAAAGGTACGGCCGGCCGGAAGATTCCCCTTCCGCTGCCTTTACCGCCTGTCACCGTTCACGACAAGCCTGTCGATAAGCAGATCACCAAAGACGATAACGACTTCGGCTTCAATGGAACCACGGTCAACCCGCACAGCACCCTGGACGGCTATCTCTTTTACGACGTTCGCCAGCTGCCTGATCAGCCACTGAAGGGCGCTGAGCTCTACGTCAAGATGGTTCACACCGTAGCGGACAAAGACGGCAACAAAAAGCAACTCTTCGACTTCAATATCCCATTCGACAAGTGGCTCGCTGCCCAATCCGGAGCAAAGTCAAACCCATAACTTGAGTACGCCGCAAGCCACAATCGAATAATCTGTTTCAGACCATGGAATCCATCACCCTTCGTACCGCCACCCCAGCCGACGTCCCGCAGATACTGCGGTTCATCCGCGACCTCGCCCTCTACGAGCGCGAACCGGACGCCGTCCTCGCCACCGAAGACGACCTTCTGCGCGACGGCTTCGGAGAGACTAGGCGCTTCGATTGCATCATGGCGGAGTTGACCGACGCAGACGCGGCCACCCCCGCTGGCTTCGCTCTTTACTTCTACAACTATTCCACCTGGCGCGGTCACGCAGGCATCTATCTCGAAGACCTCTACGTCAGCCCCGAGTATCGCGGGAAGGGAATCGGCAAAGCTCTCCTCACTCGCGTCGCCGCAATCGCCGTAGCAGAAGGTTGTCCTCGCTTTGAGTGGAGCGTGCTCGACTGGAACCAGCCCTCCATCGACTTTTACCACTCCCTGGGAGCAGTCATGAAAACCGAGTGGAAGGGCATGCAGGTCTCCGGCAAGCCATTGAAAGCCCTAGCCGCGCTATCTAAGTAGAAACATGGGCTAGACGCCCATGAATTTGCCCATGGTTCCGTAAGTGCGTTGGGGCTTCGTGTCGTCATGGAGTTGCAATCTTGATGATGGTTTTGTGCTCGGAGCAGCCTGCGGTGGTCTTTTGGCGTTTTGAACGCAGTCGCCAACCATCGTCACGATGCGCGCCGCTGCCAGACGCCGGGATGCCGGTTCGGTCTTCGTTCCACCTTGGAATTCGCTAAGCACCTGCGGCTCACGGCCGTCTGCGATCACCTGAAGCGTCCATGTATTGCTTTCATTTGGGGACAGCAGAAAGATGGCCCGCAGACTCCTGACCACAAACTCGACGACTGCAACGCCGTCCTGAACATCAAGGCGCGGTTCAAACTCCAGCTTTTCCTTGCTGGTGAAGTCGAAGGCATCTTCGATGCGGACGCCGAGCTGCTGCATCAGACTCTCTCGCTCACTCTCTCTGCGCCGTTCCTCTTCTTCTGCAACCTTACGGTCTGCATCGGCGACCACTTTGCGGGCCTGCTCAAAAACATCTACCAGCGTCTGGTCCATGGGAGACCTCTTAAGTTGTCATTATGACCGATACCCAACCATCTCCCCACTACACGAACGGGGTATTCCCAGAGAGGGGATTTTTCAGTCGAGACTTCCGCTTATCGGGTCTGCATGGCTAGGTCTCGCGCTCGGGAGCTTGACGCAGCCCGTATAATTAGAGGCAGGGGGCAAGATCAAATCCAAGTTAATTCATCCTGCAATATCGCAGGTAAGTCCTGTGGATGGAAGACTTTGCCAAAAATCCCCCCCCCCGGGCCAATAGCTACGAGCTAAGTCCACGGGTAAGTTGTTTCGTTGGAATACTTTGACAGAAAACAAGGGAGGAGGGGGAGGCATGACGACCAGAAGAATTAAGATCATCGGCGGCGGTCTGGCCGGCCCCGAAGCAGCACTCCAGGCAGCAAAACGTGGCTGCGAGGTCGACCTTTATGAGATGCGCCCGACGCGTTCCACTGAAGCCCATCAGACCTCTGATTTTGCTGAACTCGTCTGCTCCAACTCACTGAAGTCCGAGTCCGAAAATACTGCTCCGTGGCTGCTAAAGCAGGAGATGCGCCGTGCGGGGAGCATCCTGCTCGCTGAAGCGGATGCTACGGCTGTTCCTGCTGGACATGCGCTTGCGGTTGACCGCGTTGAGTTCTCCAAACGCGTTGCCGAACGCATTGCCGCGGAGCCTCGCATTCGTGTTCACCGTGAAGAGGTGACTACGCTCAACGAGGCTGATCCCGACACTCTCACGATTCTTGCGTCAGGTCCGCTGACCAGCGCGGCGCTAGCTGGCGAACTTCAGCGGCTTACTGGGTCTGACCATCTAGCTTTCTATGACTCCATCTCCCCTATCGTCGAGGCCTCGACCATCGATATGTCGAAGGTCTACTTTGCGGCGCGATATGACAAAGGCACTGCCGACTACATCAACTGTCCCTTCACCAAAGAAGAGTATGAGCGGTTCATGGAGGCTCTGACGACTGCAGAGGCGGTGGAATCGAAGGACTGGGAGAAGTTTCCTGTCACCGGGACGGCCGAGAAGCTTCAATACTTTGAAGGGTGTCTCCCCATTGAAGAGACGGCGCGTCGCGGTCGCGATACGCTTCGCTTCGGTCCGATGAAGCCCGTTGGGCTCACCGATCCAAAGACAGGCCGCTGGCCTTATGCGGTCGTTCAGCTGCGCCAGGAGAATCTCCGCGCCGACTCTTACAACCTTGTAGGCTTCCAGAATCATTTGAAGTACGGCGAACAAAACCGTGTTCTCAAACTTATTCCGGGTCTCGAGAACGCTACTTTTCTGCGCTACGGCCAGATCCACCGCAACACCTACATTCACGCCCCGTCGCTGCTTACTGAAAGCCTCCAGCTCAAAGGCCATGCGGGCATTATGATCGCCGGCCAACTCAGCGGCGTTGAAGGTTATACCGAGTCGATCGCGTCTGGGATGCTTGCGGGAATCTATGCTGCGTCGATCGCGAACGGCAACGCGCCTACCATCGCGCCGCGCCTAAGCGCTAACGGCTCGCTCACCCACTACATTACCCACGCCGACACGAAAAAGTTTCAACCGGCCAACATCACCTTCGATCTCCTGCCCCCTCTGGAAGAGGATCTTAGAAAAACAATCCGCGACAAAAAAGAGCGCCACAAACTCCAATGTGACCGTGCTCTAGCGGCTTGGGGGCAATGGCTCGACACCGACTAAGCGACAGCGAGCCATTCCGCAACAAGAACGTCTTCGTCTCTTACCACTCGATCAGGCTGTGTTTTTGCTCATCTGTGTCTTGATCAATCCCACGATCGCCATTACTACCGCGCCCCCCACACCGCCACCAGCCACATTTCCTAGAATCGATGACATATCCATTCCGCCTGAGGCCGCGGCAGATGTAGCTGCGCCGGCTGCCCCGCCCGACAACAACATACTCAGCAGTTGTCCACCGCCGGCACCTCCAACGAGACCGGCAACTGTATTCCCAATGGGGCCCAGGTCGAACTTCTTCAACACTGCGCCGGCAATATTGCCGCCAACTCCTCCGGCGATCAAATCTGTAACGATACCCATTACATTCATGGCATTTTCCTCAGTCTTCTAGATGCGGAGATAATTCCCGGGCCCGGTGGAGCATCTACACATGCGGCTGCTAAGACACATTTGGGAAGTTCTTGGGGAGAATGATATTTACCCACTGATCGGGAAAGAATGCAACATTTATCTGAAGTGGACTCGACAAACAGCCTACGATTGGCAGTTTTTGAAATTGGACCTCCGAGGTATCCTCATCGCATCTACCTATGCGAATACTCTCAGCCACCGAAGCTATCACGCCTGCAATAGAACGCACTAAGTCGATGTTTTTGCCTTTTTCTCTTCGAAGCGTCGTCAAGCTGGGGCTGGTAGCACTGCTTGCGGAGATGAGTGCGCAGTTCATCTTTCCTCCGGTCGGTAACTTCCGCCCGCATTCGAACTCTACCGCTGGCGCGGTCTCGTGGAGTATCAATCAGCACGCTGTAATTGCGTTGGCAGTTATCAGCATCCTATTTCTTCTAATAAGCCTTTGTCTGCTCTATTTCGGGTCTCGAATGCAGTTTGTTCTTATGGACCTCGTTGCTTATCGCACCACGGTGGTCGGCCCGTCGTGGCGTCGGCGTGGTACCAGAACCTGGCATTGGATCGGCCTCAAAATTGGTACCTTCCTGTTGGCATTTCTGGTTATCGGCGCGGTCGCAGGTTGGCCGCTATTCCACTTGATCCGGTCGATGCCGGCCAAAACAGGCCAG
The DNA here is from genome assembly GCF_014201315.1 of Edaphobacter lichenicola. Classification (NCBI taxonomy): domain Bacteria; kingdom Pseudomonadati; phylum Acidobacteriota; class Terriglobia; order Terriglobales; family Acidobacteriaceae; genus Tunturiibacter; species Tunturiibacter empetritectus. The sequence continues at coordinate 199,513 of NZ_JACHDY010000002.1, read as the reverse complement.
CCACCAGACGCCGCCTTCTTCGAGACCTTTCTTCTCTTGTTCGCGATGATCGCAGGCATGGTCCTAGTGCTGATGCTCTGCCTTTGGTTCCTGCGGGATATGGTCCTGCCATTTTTGGTCTTCGAGGACGCGACTACGCGAGAAGGCGTCACCAGCGCTGTCGAGCTGATCCGACGTGAGCCGGGCAGCGTTCTGCTCTACTTCCTGATGAAGTTTGTGTTAACTCTGGTCGCAGGTATTGCTGCTGAGCTGTGCCTTGTCGCTGCGGTATTTATCGCAGGCATCCCTGTCGGCCTTATCGGCGGAGGCCTATGGCTCCTTCTCCGCCATGCCGGACCCTTCGGTACAGTCTTTCTCTACATAAGTCTCGGCCTGCTCGGCTTGACCTTCTTCGCGTGTCTTATGCTCGCGTTCGTTTGGATCGTAGGGGCGATACTGGTCTTCTATCAAGCCTATGCGCTCTATTTCGTCGGTGGACGTGTCTCTGCGCTTGGAGATCTGCTGGAGCCGCCGCCTCCGTTCCCTGAAGCGGCTTCTCAGCAGTTCAGTCCAATTTGACTCTCTGTTCCTATTCCGTCTTTTTCTTGTTTCGAGCTTTGATCTTGAACCAGATCGGGCTTCCGATAAACCCGAAGTTCTCCCGGATCTGGTTGCCCAGAAACCGCTCGAAGGAGAAGTGCATCTTCACATCCTTATCGGTGAAGAGCACAAACGTCGGAGGAGCAACCGCAGCCTGCGTCATGTAGTAGATCCGGACGCGCTTGTTCATCGGCACGCTCGCTTTTTGGAAGTCTACCTTCTCTAGAAAACGGTTCATCTGGCCTGTGGTTACGCGCTTCCGTCTCTCACGCGCGACCAGCTCTACCTTTTTGAACACAGACTCTATGTTTTTTCCGTCGGCTGCAGAGATAAACAGCAGCGGGGCGTAGTCGAGGTACTTCAACTTATCCCGAACGTCCTGCTCGTAGAGCTTTTGATCGGCGGGCGGCTTGCCATCGAACAGGCGCATGCCATCCTTACCGGTGCGAGTCATCAGATCCCACTTGTTGACAACGATAATTACACTGCGGCCACTCTCGTGCGCGTAACCGCCGATGTTCGCGTCGAGCGCGGCAACGCCCTCTGTCGCATCGATGATCAGCAAGGATACGTCTGCCGCCTCCAGATGTTTTCGGGCCATGATGACTGATAGCTTTTCGGCCATCAGCTTCGTCTTGCCCTTCCGGCGAATTCCTGCGGTATCGACAAAGCGGAATGCATGGCCGTCGCGCTCCACCACCTCGTCGACTGCATCGCGAGTGGTTCCTGCAATCGGTGAGACGATGGCGCGCTGGGTTCCAGTGAGAGCATTCAGAAGCGTGCTCTTGCCGACGTTTGGTCGTCCGATGATCGCGATCTTCGTCTCGCGGCTCTCATACTCGCCGTGCGATCGGAGCATACGTGGGCGCCTCGGTGCAGTAACCTCTGACGCTTCCGTCATAAGGGTTGCCGCTGGAGAGATGGAAAAGTCCGGGCCCGTCTCATCTTCTTCCGCTTCGTCGTTTTCTGTGAGCATCACCTCGGGCTCTTCGATGAGTTCCTCTGACTCGGGCAATACCTCGAAGACCGCATCCAGCAGATCGCCCATTCCTGAGCCGTGTTCCGCTGAGATAGGGAGCACATTTCTGAATCCGAGTCGGCGGAAGTTCTCCGCCTGCGACTGCATCGCATCGGTGTCCATCTTGTTTACAGCGAGAAACACCGGTTTTCCGCCGCGCAGAAGCAGTCGCGCAAGTTCGAGATCGGGCGAGGCCAGCTCGGTGCGGCCATCCACGACCATCACAATAGCATCGGCCTCTTCTAGTCCAACCTTCGCCTGTCGGAAAATCTCGGATGGGATCAGAGCTTCGTCGTCCGGTACGACGCCGCCCGTGTCGACGATTCTTGCTGCACGGTTCATCCACTCGATCTCGCCATAGATGCGGTCGCGGGTAATTCCCGGCTCATCACCAACGATCGATCGACGCGAACCCGTCAGACGATTGAAGAGGGTGCTCTTACCCACATTGGGACGGCCACAGATTGCGATCAACGGCAGTTCGCGAGCGTCGGCGCTCTCGGTTTCGGTGACCATCTGGGAGGCCAGCAACTCGATATCCCGCCAGTCGTCGTCAATTCTTTCGCGACCTGCGACGTTCGCCGAACGTGGCGTTTGTCGCCCGACGATTCCGTCCGCGGGTCTCTCCAGCTTTGGACGGACTACTCCCGCGGGCTTTTTTGGGGTCGCTCCGTCGGGACGGATCGCCTTCCGCTTCTCCCGGTCGGGGGACTGTTTGGTAACTCGCGAAGCTTTGTCGACGGCAGCGCGCTTGGTCGAAAGGATCTTCCGCTTTCGCGGATCGACCGCCCCGGTGGTTGGGGTGGACTTCGCGGCGCGACCCTTTTTGGGCCGTGTGCTGGCCTGCCTGTGCTTTTTGCCTAACCGCTTTCTATCGTCTTTCTGAGCCACGGAACGTCCAACTTTCTCCCGCGCACGCATCAGGCGGCCAGGCTTATTACGCTAATTCTTCGCTTCCCCCTCTATTATAGAAATTGCAAAGCCTCTGTGCCGCCGATCCTCAAGCAAATCGCCTTGTCTACGACCGCTCCCATCTCGATTACGCCCGCGAAGCCGGAGAATCTGCCGAATCTTCACGATTTCTTTGCTCCCGGCGGCATCTTGTCTCGATCTTCGCTGGCATTTGAGCATCGTCGAGGGCAGTACGACATGGCAAGAGCTATTGAATCCGCTTTCAAGGAGAAGCGTCACCTGATTGTTGAAGCTGGGACGGGGACGGGGAAGACGCTTGCGTACCTTCTGCCTGCCCTACGGCTAGCCCGAGAGCGGGGCCAGCGCGTCATCATCTCTACGGGCACCAAGAATCTGCAGGAGCAGCTTTATTTCAAGGATGTTCCCTTTCTTGAATCTCTTCTTGGTCCGCTCAAGGTTTGCTATATGAAGGGGCGCGCCAACTACCTTTGTCGGCACAAGCTCTATGCGCTCAGGGACAACCCTCTGCTGAATGGTCTCGAAGAGATTGATCAGTTTCATCAGATTGCGTCGTGGGAGAAGACGACTGAGACCGGAGATCGCGCTGAGCTCGATCATCTTCCGGAGTCCTCCGCCTTGTGGCATAAGCTCGATGCTCGCACCGAGGTTTGCCTTGGCCAGAGCTGCCCGGACTGGGAGCGTTGCTTTGTCACCGGGATGCGGCGCAAGGCGGTTGAGTCGGACATCGTCATCGTCAACCATCATCTTTTTTTTGCTGACCTGAACATCAAGCAGCAGGCGGCGGGCGCACCTGATGCCGGTATTTTGCCTGAAGCTGCTTGTGTCATCTTCGACGAGGCGCATGAGCTGGAAGAGATTGCCTCGAATTACTTCGGCATTGGACTCTCTACTCAGCGCGTTGACGAGCTCACACGCGATGTAGAGATGATGCTCAAGGCAAAACAGGCCAGCACGTCAGCGATCGAGAGCGCCTGCGCTACGCTCAAAGACCGCTCGCGCCTGTTCTTCTCTGTTCTCCCGACAGACCCGATGGGGATGCCGAATAGCGGGGGCCGCATGCCATTCCTCCACCGCGAAGCTTTTCTGGAAGAGAGTGGCGATACCTACACGGCCACCCTGAATGCGCTTACTCGACTCGAAGGCGAACTCGATCATCTCAAGAATGTTGAAGAAGCCTCTGGTTTACGCAAGCGTGCGGCTGATATTCGCGCTCACCTGGCGTTTTTGCTCGAATCGACCGACCGTAACACCGTCTTCTGGATTGAGCGCCGCATCGCGGGTGGGGTGCGGAACTTTGCGCGCGGAGCAGGGCAAGCGAGCTTTCACACGCATCTGCAAGCGACTCCCATTGATGTCTCCGAGTTGCTGACTACGTCGCTCTTCGATAGCTATAGCTCTATCATTCTCACTTCGGCGACGCTTACCGTCTCGGGAGGATTCGACCACATTCGCAAACGTCTCGGCCTTACTACGGCTCGAGAGTTGGTTGTGCCTTCGCACTTTGACTACGAAAAGCAGGCCTTGCTCTATCTCCCACCCAATATGCCGGACCCGCGCGAACCAGATTTTCCGGAACGCGCCGCCGAACGCATCCGCCGGGTACTTGAGATTACGAAGGGCCGCGCCTTCTGCCTCTTCACCAGCTATGCGCAGATGCGCAACACTTACGAGCGACTGCTCGTCGAACTCCCTTATCCGCTTCTGTTGCACGGCACTGCGCCACGTCACGTTCTGCTGCAACAGTTCCGCGATACACCTAACGCGGTCCTCTTCGGCACCTCCTCCTTCTGGCAGGGAGTCGACGTGCAAGGCGAGCAACTATCCTGCGTCATCATTGACCGCCTTCCGTTTGCAGTTCCCTCCGACCCGATCGTCGAAGCGCGCATGGAGGCCATCGAAGCACTCGGCGGTAAACCTTTCTTCGACTACCAGATTCCCAACGCCGTGATTACCCTCAAGCAGGGCTTTGGTCGTCTGATCCGTTCGCTCAACGATCGGGGTGTTCTCATGCTCCTTGACCCGCGTATCCAGCGTCAGCGCTATGGCCGAATCTTTCTCGAGTCTCTCCCGCCCTACCGGCTCACGCAGGAGATTACAGACGTCGAACAGTTCTTCGAGCGCCCCGCTTGACTCACTCGATCGATGCGTAGAGCATAGTCCGGTGAAGCCACCCACACTCACCGCCCTCGCTCTATTCCTGGCTACTCTAGCGCCTATGACCTTGCTGCAGTCACAGAGCCCGTCCTCTGCGCCCGCTCTTGTGAACGGCTACCAGCCCACCTGGTGGAAGGAGGCGGTTGTTTATCAGATTTATCCGCGATCCTTCAAGGACTCAAACGGAGACGGGATCGGCGATATTCCCGGCATCACCTCGAAGCTCGACTATCTGCAGAAGCTTGGAGTTAACGTCATCTGGCTCAGCCCACACTACGACTCGCCCAACGCCGACAACGGCTATGACATCCGCGACTACCGCAAAGTGATGGCCGAGTTCGGAACTATGGCTGACTTCGATACGATGCTTGCCGGTATCAAGCAGCGCCACATGCGCCTGATCATCGACCTCGTCGTCAACCACACCTCCGATGAACACCATTGGTTTGTCGAAAGCCGCAAATCCAAAGACAATCCTTACCGAGACTATTATTTCTGGCGTGATGGTAAACCCGGCCCCGCTGGCTCGAATGGCAAGCCCACAATGCTGCCACCTAACAACGATCCGTCGTTCTTCTCCGGCTCTGCATGGCAGTTCGATCCCACGACGGACCAGTACTATCTCCACTACTTCGCCGTCAAACAACCAGATCTCAACTGGGACAATCCCAAGGTTCGCGAAGAGGTTTACAGCCTTATGCGATTCTGGCTGGACAAGGGCGTCGATGGCTTTCGTATGGACGTGATTCCGCTTATCTCGAAGAATCCGGCCTTCCCGGACCTGACTCCCGACCAACTCCACAACTACGGCAACGCCTATGCCAACGGGCCCCACATGCATGACTACCTGCAGGAGATGAATCGCAACGTCATGGCCAGGTATGACGTGATGACCGTAGGCGAAGCTCTTGGCATCTCCCTGGAACAGACTCCGCTCATGGTGGGGGACAATCGCAACGAACTGAACATGATCTTCAACTTCGACGCTATCCGCTCTAACCGCGATGGCATCAAGCTGAAGCCCTTCGATCTGCTCACGCTCAAGGCGATCTATGCCCGCCATGCGGAAGTGCTTGGCATCCATAGTTGGGATACGGTCTTCCTCTCCAACCACGACAACCCGCGAATCGTTTCCACTTTCGGCGACGACTCTCCTGAGTTTCGCGTTACTTCTGCTAAATTGCTTGCGACGATGCTGCTTACTCTCCGGGGAACGCCGTTCCTTTACCAGGGTGATGAACTCGGAATGACCAACTACCCTTTCCGCAGCATTAATGATTTCGACGACATTGAAGTCAAGAATGCTTATAAGGCGAACGTTCTGACTGGGAAGGTCCCCGAAGAAACTTTTATCACCGACCTTCGGCATACGAGCCGGGACAACTCGCGAACTCCGATGCAGTGGGACGGATCTGCGAATGGCGGCTTTACGACGGCAGCTAAGCCCTGGCTTGCGGAAAACCCAAACTATACCCAGATCAACGCCAGCGTCGAGGTAGCCGACCCGAATTCTATCTATAACTACACTCGGAAGCTGATCGACCTTCGCCATGCCCACCGGGCCTTTGTCTATGGTGAATATAAAGATCTTGACCCCGAGAACAAATCCATCTTCGCCTACACTCGCACTCTTGGTTCGGATCGATATCTCGTCGTCCTGAACTTTAGCTCAGGCCCGGTGGCCTACACCCTACCCGCCAAAGTGAAGGTGGACTCCCTTGTCCTGTCGAATCTCGACTCTGCGGGTCTTGTTACCGATACCTTCAATCTTGCAGGCTGGGAGGCTCGCATCTACAAGCTGAGGTAAATTCGTGCGTATCGCTCTCACCGTAAAATAGGACTACTCGCATGGGACGCAACCTCTATATCCTCGCTGGCAGTCTTGTCTTGTTTGCTTTCATCTCTTGCGGCGTTGCATACACGAACATCGCCCAGCAGCCTGGTTCGCCTGGCGATGCCTCTCTCTGGCGCACCATGGGCCTCGGCCTCTTTGTCGTTGGTCTGCTCGTCGCGCTCGCTGGCATCCTGTCTTCGCTCTTTGAACAGGCTGAGCGCCGCGACGAAGAAAGCCGCCGCGCCAAACGCCGCCGCTAGCCCCACCTTTCCGCGCAAAACGGTACAATCGAAGAGAGGCTGCCGCCACGTCCTCAGCCCACTCTCACTCCTCCAGACGCGGCACTGAAAGACCGAAGGGATTCCTAGACTCATGTTCGAAGTAACTGTAGAAGCCGGCTTTTCTTCCGGCCACTACCTCCGCAACTACCGAGGCAAGTGCGAAAACCCGCATGGTCACAACTATAAAGTCTTCGTCACGCTTGTTGGAGAAGAGCTTGACGAAGCTGGGATGCTACTTGATTTCAAGCTTCTTAAGCAGGTGATGCGCCCTACTGTCGACTATCTTGACCACTTCATGATCAACGACCTTGCGCCCTTCGACAAAGAGATCAATCCCAGCGCCGAAAACCTTGCCAAATACTTTTACGAACAGACAAGCAGTCAGCTTCATGAGATGACCGGCGGACGCGTCCGCGTGAAGGACTGCACCCTCTACGAGACCGACACTAGCTTTGCCCGCTACTACGAGTAGTGAAACTCATGGGTTTGGCCCACTCTTCCCCCTTTGCCATTGAAGTATTTTTCACGAAATGCATTTAATCGAACTTTACAAATCCGTCCAGGGCGAGTCTTCCTTCGCTGGCCTTCCATGCATCTTTGTCCGCCTTGCAGGCTGCAACCTTCGCTGTGCCTGGTGCGACTCCGAGTACACCTTCTCGGGCGGTAAGGCCCACACTGCCGATGAGATCGTCGCGCAGATTGAAGCTCTTGCTCCGTGTCGTCTCATTGAGTTTACGGGCGGGGAACCCATGCTTCAGGCGAAGGAACTCCTGCCGCTGATGGAGCGGCTGCTGGCACAAAACTACACCTTGATGATGGAGACCAGTGGCGAGCGTCCTTTGGCGGATGTTCCCAAGGCGGTTCACAAAATTGTCGACGTGAAATGTCCCGGGGCGGGCAGCGCAGCCAACAGCTTTCGCATGGAAAATCTCGACGCCCTCACGAAAGATGACGAGATAAAGTTCGTGATCTCGGATCGGGCAGACTATGATTTTGCACGCGACTTCATCCGCACTTACGCTCTCCATGAGAAAGCCGGCCAGATCCTTTTGAGCCCCGCCTTCAATAAGGCTCCTAGCTTGCTCCGAACAACCGACAACGCCATTCTCGATCCCCGCATCCTCGTCGAGTGGATGATGGCCGATGGAATTGACGCTCGTTTGTCACTACAGATTCACAAGTTCATCTGGGAGCCGATCAAGAAAGGCGTCTAGCTCGAATCAGTTCAGCAGGGCCAGCGAACACAGCGATGTGATCATCGTAATCAGCACGACCGTCTCGTATCCGTGTCCTTTTTTGTCGCGGGTCTTAGGCTTCATCTCGGACTTCATCTCGAAGACCCGGGCATTCTTGCTTTGTCGCTCGGGCTTCGGTTGCTTTCGCATCGTCCTCCTACAACACTCGACTAAAGGAATCCAAGCGGCCATCACCGCAAAGAAAGCGATAGTCACCACAACTGCAGCAGTGTCTTCAGACATGTCAGTCTCCTTCCTTGCATTGAGATAGTGCAGGCGCTCGTAAGTTCGTTACAAGGGGCAGGCTGTTGCTGCGATACCATTCCCCATGCGTCTCTTTTTCATTCTCCTTTTGTCCGCGATGTTGAGCGTGTCTGCAAATGCCTGTTGTCCCTCCCCGCTTGCTCCAATCCTCACCATCGATCAGCACCTGACCGATCTCATTGATATTCCGGACAAGACCTCGATGCCTATCGAGATCAAAGTGGTGGTCATCAACATGTTTGAAGTAGGCGCCGATACTGGCGATGCGCCTGGCGAGTACCAATATTGGGTTGAGCGAGAACACCTCGATACGGTTATCCCCTTTCCCGCTGGCTATCACGACCTCCGACTCAATGAAAAGAACGGGATTCTCGGCGTGCTGACTGGCGTCGGAACCGCCCGCACTGCCGCTACTATCATGGCGTTAGGTCTGGACCCGCGCTTCGACCTTACGCATGCCTACTTCCTCGTTGCCGGCATAGGCGGCATCGACCCTCGTATGGGTTCGCTCGGCTCTGCAGTCTGGTCTGATTACATCGTCGATGGCGACCTCGCCCACGAGATCGACGCTCGGGAGATTCCCAAAGACTGGTCTACGGGATACGTGCCGCTGGGCAAATCCACGCCGTATGAACAGCCCCGTGCTGCGAGGTTTGGTGACGACGGCAACATCTATCACCTCAACACCTCTCTGGTTGACTGGGCCTTCGCACTTACCAAGGACACGCCGCTTCCGGATACACCGGCAATAGCGGCTCGCCGCCAGCAGTACGCCGAAGAAGCGGCACATCGCGCTCCTTTTGTTTTGCGAGGCGATAATCTTTCCGCGTCGACCTTCTGGCATGGCAAACTGCTCAACCAGTGGGCTCGGGATTGGGTGAAATATCAGACTGATGGCCACGGCACCTACGCGATCTGCGGCATGGAGGATACGGGCACCATGCAATCGCTCACCTGGCTTGCTCATGCACACAGGCTCGATATCAACCGTGTCCTTGTACTCCGAACTGCGTCGAACTTCGATCAACAGCGGCCTGGAATCACCGCCGCCGAAAGCCTCGGCGAAACGAAAGTTCGCCAGTACAGCGCGTACCTTCCCGCGCTCGACTCCGCTTATCGCGTTGGCCGCCTTGTCGTGGATAACCTGGTTGCCAACTGGCCGCAGACTCGTGACCACATCCCCGGCGGCACTGGCCCGGTAAAATAGGCTCTGGAGCCTACACTGAAGATCCTTGTCCTCTCTCCGCACCGCGATGACGCGGCTTTCTCGCTCTCGCTCGCCATGACTCATTGGCTCACCGCGCGCCATACGGTCACTCTGCTGAATGTCTTCACGCGCAGTCGCTATGCTCCTTATTCGGATGCGGCCTTTGTCCACGAGAATGATGAGCTTTCGTACGTCTCGGCCATGCGTCTGCGTGAAGACGAGCTTTTCCTCCGGCGGGTGAAGGAGTCCTTGCCGAAGGGGCTCAAGAACAATCTTCACATGCTTGATCTGAACCTCAAGGACGGGCCAATCCGGCTCAGAGTGCCGCTCGATCAGTTGTGTGCGACTCCGGTCAACCCTGCCGATCCGTCTATTGAAAAGATTCGTAAGGCTCTCGCCCGGCAATCCGAGCTAGGGGCGATGGAGGCCCTTGTCGTCCCGGCGGCTGTGGGCAACGAAGTCGACCACCTCACAGTACGTGAAGCTGCGGTGCCGTTTGCTGCGTCGCTTCCAACTGCTTTCTATGAAGACCTGCCGTACCTGGCTACCGATGCCTCCGCTTCTGATGACCTCGAGGCACTGAGAGCGACTGCATCTGAGCTTGGCAGTCCGCTTACCGCGGTTGTCCTTCATGCGGGCGAAGCTACAGACGACGCGATCGTTCGCAAGCGAAAGCTGGTTCTCAATTACGCATCGCAGATTGATGACGAAGCCGGCGCCGTCATCAGCGGCTTTGCTGCCAACTATCACGGTGGTGAACGCCTCTGGGCGAATCAACCCTGGCTCACCTGCTTCGCCTCGGAGTGAGTTGGTTTGGCGGACGTTGGTAGATGTTGCGATCTAACCAACATTTTCTAGCCCAGCATCTTTCTTACTACTCGGCGGACTGTCTCGGTGACCATGCCGTAGACGACATAGGTGGCCATCTCGCTGGTGCGCTCGCGGGTGGTTTGATCTTCTGGTGCAGCCGAAAGACCTAGCGCGGGCAGTGCTGTGCCGTGAGTGAGGGATGTGAGTGCCATTCCGAAGCCTGCGCCATCCTTTGCTGTAGATTGCGGGTAGTACTCGGCGAGGGCTCCGTAGGCAGCGCCGGTTAGTGCTCCAAATCCCCAGTGGAGCCTCTCTGCAGCGATCTCCTTTTGTGCGGCTGCCAGCTCATGTCCGGCCAGCTTCTCGGCCAGCAGGGCGAATGGTTCCGGCTCTCCGTGAGTGCGTGGGGGATAGATCTTTTCGGCAAATGACTTTGCTGCTGTTGCCACCAGGCCGCCAATCAATCCTGCCAGCAGGCCTTTCGCCAGCGACTTTGTTACTGGTTTCTTCTGCGAGCGTTTCATCCGTTGAACCTCTTCTGAATTTATCTAGCTTACGATGCGCGCGAGGCTCCTTTGGGGGTGTTGAACGCAACATCTTTCAACGCCATCACGCAAGGTAAAGGCGCTGCACGAATGCAGCGCCTTGGTGATGCGCTTCGCTGAGAGTTATTTCGATTCGACTTTTTCGTGCCAGGAGTGGGCTTGTTTGAGGGCGTTGTTGACGTTGGTGATGTTTTCTACGCCGGTGGTGTTGAGCCAGTCTTCGAAGGCCTTGGCGCCCTGCTTGGCGTAGATGGCGATGCCGTCCTTCCAGGTGGCGCGGCCGCAGAGGACACCGTTGAAGCTGGTACCGGATTCGACGGCCAGCTCGAGGGTCTCGATGAAGACGGGGTTGGAGACGCCGGCCGAGAGATAGATGAAGGGCTTGTGGGTCATGGTGGCGGCGTCGCGGAAGTGCTGCAGGGCCTCGGCTCGGGTGTAGGCCTTCTCTCCCTTGAAGGACTTGGTGCCTTCGACGAAGGCCATCTCGACGGGGACTTCGACCTTGAGGACGTCGACGTGGTACTTCTCTTTGCCGAACTCGGCCATGGAGCCGGAGACGATCTCGGGCTTCTTCTTGGCGTAAGCTATCGACTTTTCGTCTCCTCCATCGGCGTCGTAGCCGACGAACTCGAGGAAGAAGGGGATGTCGTGGGCGATGCATTCAGCGCCGATGCGCTCGATCCACGCCTGCTTGAGATCGTTGACGGGTGACTTCTCGTAGGGGGTGTAGTAGAGGAGGATCTTGATGCAGTCGGCTCCGGCTTCTTTGAGGCGGGCTACGCTCCAGTGGTCGAGGAGGTCGGGCAGGCGGCCAGGGGTGGTGGCATCGTATCCGGTCTTCTCGTAGGCGAGCAGGAGGCCCTTGCCGTTGCGGTGCTTGGAGGCAGGGAGGCCGAACTCGGGGTCGAGCAGGATGGCGGAGGCGTATCTGGTGAGGACCGAGGTGACGAGGGTCTTGAACTCCTCGAGGTCGTGGGCGTCGGCGGCGGCTCCGCGCTCTTTGGCGAGGGACTTCTGAAGGGATCCGCGCTGGTCCATGGCGGCGGCGGCGATCACGCCACGATGGTCGGAGACGGCTTTGAGGCCGGCTAACTTTCCTGGGGTCAACTTGATCATGGGGTGCTTGTCTCCTGAGACGGTTCGAGTGATGGAAGGACTACGAAGGGCCATTTTACACAGCGGAGGATATCTTCGGCGTGAAGCGCGAGGCCGGGTGGAATCGATGGGAATCTTCCCGCATTTTTGATACGGGAAGGCGGAGTTGGTTACGCATGGGATGCTGTCTGGGGGAACTCGGCGTCATTGCGATCTGGATTCGGCGGGGTGGCGGCTTCGAGGAGTGCGGCGTTGCCGGAGGCCATCTGCAACGCAGTGAGCAGCTGTCCGGCGCGCCTGGTGCTGAGCTCTCCGTTGGCGATGGCGGTGATGACGAGGGACAGGGCAGACTGAACGGACCTGCGGTCTGGCACGGGCGGCAGCTTGAAGTTGCGGTTGGTGCTGGGCAGGGCTGGGCGACGGCGCTGGTGGAGGTGTTGATGGAAGTAGCACCAGACTTTGCCGGTGAGGGCTGGGGATTGGCACCGGTATCCGTTGGGCTTGAGGTGGCGGCAGAGTGGGAATGGCATGTGTCCTCCGGGGGGGACCCCCCTCCTATTACCCGCGTGTAAGTTGCTTCTTTTGCGGGAGATACGGAGGGTGGCGGGCTGTAAAAACGAGATAACAAAAGGGTTGGCTGCAGATTCCTCTTAACAAAGGGGTTACGGGTTGACGTTTAAATAGAAAAGCCCCGGGAGCGGCCCCGAGGCTTTGTGTTCCGATGCTGCTTATAGTTTATCAAATGCGGGGGAACTCATGCGCCACGCGTAAGTTATTGTGCGGTTTTGGTTTAGCCGGGATTGGGACTTGACAGGTTTTTCGGGTCTTCTGTGAAGATGTGTCGTTTTGCGGCGGCACAAGGACTGCGCTGGGGAAGGTCTATTCCTCCCACCCATCGCAGAGAACGCGATGGATGGGGCACCCGATCGGTTCGGGTTGGGTGAGAGAGAACATGGCTTCGTGCGAGCCTTGTCACTTCGCGGGTATGGGTGGAGAGCGGATTTGCTGTTGGTGTGGAGGAACCGCAGATTCCCTTCCGGAATGACAAACAAAAGGGCACGCCAGACTCTACCTCAACTGCTACTTTGCTCTAGTGGCCGGAAGGGGCGTGTGAGGGGTGCCTGGGGTCCTGGTCTATGTCTTTGCGGCGGGAGGCGAGGATGCCGAAGAGCGCGATGTAGACGTAGCAGACGGCGGGGATGATGAAGGCGTGCTGGACGCCGACACGGTCGGCCAGGTGGCCTTCAGCTAGCGGGAGGATGGCGCCGCCGACGATGGCCTGGACGAGTAGGCTTGAGCCTTTGCTGGTGAGTTCGCCGAGACCGGCGAGGCCGAGGCTGAAGATGCTGGGGAACATGATGGAGTTGAAGAAGCCGATGGCGAGAACGCTGTAGAGGGCGACGGGTCCTCCGGTGGCCATGGTGGTAAGGACGAGGCAGAAGGCGATGAAGGCTGCGGCTGCGAGGGCTTTGCCGGTGCTGATGTAGCGGAGGACGTAGGATCCGATGAAGCGGCCGATCATGGCTCCGCCCCAGTAGAAGGAGACGTAGTGGGCGGCGGTGCGCTCGGGGAAGCTCATGATGTGGGGCAGGCCGAGGTAGTTGATGAGGAAGCTGCCGATGGAGACCTCGGCGCCTACATAGACGAAGATGCCGAGTGTGGCCATCAGAAGATAGGGCTGCTTCCAGATGCTGCCGGCGGCGCGGCCGACGAGCTCGCCGGGGCGGAAGTCGCGGGTGAAGTCGGTGGTGGGAAGCTTGATGAGACCGATGGCGACGGCGAGAACGAGGAGGGTGAGAGCGATGCCTAGATAGGGCAAGCGGACGGAGGATGCCTGCTGCTCGCGATAGGTCTGGAGGGCTGCGGTGGAGAAAGATTTGAGAGTCTCGGGCGAGGCCTGGATGGCGCCGAGGATGAGCGCTCCACCGAAGAAGGGAGCGATGGTGGTGCCGAAGGAGTTGAAGGCCTGGGCGAGGTTGAGTCGGCTGGCCGCGGTGGCCGTGGGGCCGAGGTTGGTGACGTAGGGGTTGGCCGAGACCTGGAGGCAGGTGATGCCGGCAGCGAGGATGACGAGGGCAGAGAGGAAGAGCGGGAAGGACGCAGTGCTGGCGGCGGGAAGGAAGAGCAGCGCTCCGCAGGCCATGACGATGAGACCGATCACCATGGCTTGTTTGTAGCCACGCCAGTCGACGAGTTTGCCGGAGGGCATGGCGAAGATGAAGTAGGAGGAGAAGAAGGCGAACTGGACGAGCAGAGCCTGCCCGTAGTTGAGGCTGAAGATGCCTTTGAGATGCGGGATGAGGATGTCGTTGAGACAGGTGAGAAAGCCCCACATGAAGAAGAGTACGGTGGCGATGCTCATGGCGCGGACGTCGGTGGCCTGGGGGTCGCGGGTGGTGGCGGTCTGCTGGGTGGTAGTTATGTTCAAGGTTTTCCCTGCCTGTGCAAGTGTGTAATGTCGGCGTCACAGATTCTACAGGTTTGGAGTGCGGCGATGGGGATTTGGTGGCAAAGAGCTGCACATTCGGCTAGGTGATGTCCTGCCGGACGGGCCCACTGCGCGTGGGGCGGTCACTTCGTGACTTGTATACCTTTTTGCGGTGGGTAGACTGCGCCGGTCCTCCCGTTGGTCGGGATGTGCTTACGCTTGGCCTTCCTGGTCCAGGATCTTGCGTTGCGCGGCTAGAAGTTCGTGGATGCCCTTTTCGGCGTAGTCGAGCATCTGGCCAAGCTGGGTGCGGGTGTAGGAGTCGTGCTCGGCGGTGGCTTGCGTTTCGACAAGGCCTCCGTTGGCCAGCATGACGACGTTCATGTCTACGGCGGCGCGGGAGTCTTCTTCGTAGGCTAGGTCGAGCAGGATGTTGCCGTCGACGATGCCGACGGAGGTGGCGGCTACCATTTGTTTGAGTGGGGACGTTTTGAGGGTGCCGGCTTTGACCAGCTTGCCTAGAGCGAGGGCGAGCGCGACGCAGGCTCCGGTGATGGCTGCGGTGCGGGTTCCGCCGTCGGCCTGGAGAACGTCGCAGTCGAGGATGATGGTGCGCTCGCCGAGAGCCTTCATGTCCACCACGCTGCGGAGGGAGCGGCCGATGAGGCGCTGGATCTCGTGGGTGCGGCCGCCGACTTTGCCGCGTTCGCTCTCGCGTGCGGTGCGGGTGAGGGTGGCTCGAGGGAGCATACCGTACTCGGCGGTGACCCAGCCGCGGCCGGAGTTGCGGAGCCAGCCGGGGACGCCCTGCTCGATGGTGGCGTTGCAGAGGACGCGGGTGTTGCCGGACTCCATGAGGACGGAGCCTTCGGCCATGGCTATGTAGTGAGGGGTGATGCGGACCTGGCGGAGGGCGTCGGCGGGGCGGTGGTCGGGGCGGAAGAGCTGGGGGGAGGCGGTGGTTACGGTGGTTACGGACATGGGGGAATTATAGTTGCGGGGTTTTTCGCGGGACGGGAGGGTGGCGTGTGAGTCCTTTGGGGGAGTGTTCCGAAATGGGATTGGTTCCATAATGGGAAGCCTGAATTGGATTGGTAGTTTGTTGTGGATTTTGCGCGAGTGGGGGATTTCGAGTTCGTTCGTTCTCATATTGGGACGGTGCCCATCTGGATGGAGGAGATGGGTTGGAGGCATTTCGGATTGATGTGGAATCACTTAGGAAGGGAGTTCCAGTTTGGCACTTGAAGTGATTACAGAAGTGCATCTGCTAGGTTACTAAGCAGGAGAATGGTGGATTTACGGAATGCAGGCAATGCAGAGCAGTACTGCCTCGGGGCCAGAGATTTATTCAGGGAAGTTTGCAGCGCTTCGCCACGTGACACGCCAGATGGGTCTTGGTGGGTCGGCGATGCCAACGGTGCGTAAGACGGTGGATGCGCCTGCTGCGGAGATGGCGGCGATTGTGGGTGTGGCGGAGGGCGCGGGACTGGCGCATGACGCGGGGAATCTGCTGGGGGCGCTGAGTCTTTATTCGGATCTGCTGGCGCTGCCCGGAGTGCTGCATGAAGAGCACAAGGAATATGCCAACGAACTGAGGATGTTGAGCGATCGCAGCTGGGCGATGATTGACCGGCTGGTAAATCACGCGCGTGCGGGGCGCTCGACGAAGGTGCAGGGTGAGTTTGCCGTGCTGCCGGATGTGGTGGATCGGTGCAGAGGGTTGTTGAGCCGGGTGGCCGGGCGGACGGTGGAGATCTCTTATGGCGTGGGTGCGTTTCAGGCGGTGAAGGTGCCGGTGGAGTCGGTGGAACGAATTCTGACGAACCTGGTGAAGAATGCGGCGGAGGCGACGCCGTGGGTGGGAGCGATCTCGATCCATGTGGAGGGCGTGCTGCAGCAGGCGGAGAACGAGGGCGAGGAGCCGCGGCGCAGGGTGGTGATGACGGTAAGCGATCGTGGTTGCGGGATGGATAAGGCAGCGGTGCGGCGGTTGATGCAGACCGGCGGGATCTCTTCTGCAAACGGGCGGGGGCTGGGCTTTCGCGTGGTGCGGGAGCTGGTGGCTATCTCGGGTGGAGCTCTGGATATCGAGAGCCAGCCGGAGGTGGGGACGAGCATCTCGGTGGAGTGGAGTGCGATGAAGCGGTTGGACGCTGTGGTCGAGCAGGAGAGGTTTGAGATGGAAGGGCTGGAGATGGAGAGAACAAGGATGAATGATTCGGGAGTGAAGACGGTAGTGCGGGGAGAGGCTGGATGGATCGCATGTTGAGGACGACAGGTTTCGAGACGGCGGGAGCCGGAGTCAGTGGAGGTGTTTCGATGTTGAGCGAGAGAACGAATGGCGAGCGAATGAGAGATGACGGAGGCGCGGATTCGCCGTCAGGAGTGCTGGTGGGCGTGTCGCCGGTCTCTGCGCCGGATGCGAGAGCCCATGCGGTGAGCTCTGCAGAACATCTGGGGCTGCTGCATGTGCTGGTGGTCGATGATGATGAGGCGGTGCGGAAGGCTTGCTGCCAGATTGCTGCGGGGATGGGGTTTGAGGTAGTCGGGGCGGAGAGCGCTACGGCGGCGCGGGCGATCCTGAAGCAGAGGCGGATAGATCTGTTGCTGCTGGATCTGAAGTTGCCGGGTGGTGGCGGGCTGCCGTTGCTGGAGCAGGTGAAGGCACTGCATCCGGACATGGCGGTGATTGTGATGACGGCGTTTGCTACGGTGTCCTCTGCGGTGGAGGCGATGCGGATTGGTGCGGGAGATTATCTGACCAAGCCGTTTGCGCTGGAGGAGCTGACCGCGGTGCTCGAGCGCACGGGGCAGCAGCTGCATATGGATGTGCAGAGCCGGCAGCTGCGCGAGAGGCTGAGGACGCAGCAGGGAATGGGCGGGCTGGTGGGCCGGTCGCCGGAGATGGAGAAGCTGTATCGGATCTTGTCGAAGGTGGCTTATTCGACGCATCCCGTTCTGATCCTGGGTGAGAGTGGGACGGGCAAGGAGCTGGTGGCACGGTCGATTCACTTCAATGGGCCGAATGCGGCGAAGCCGTTTGTGCCGGTGGACTGCGGGTCGCTGGTGCCTACGCTGATTGAGAGCGAGTTGTTCGGGCATGTGAAGGGAGCGTTTACCGGGGCGGATCGCGCGAAGGAGGGGCTGCTGGCCTCTGCCGAGGGCGGGACGGTGTTTCTGGACGAAATTGGTGAACTGCCGCTGGATCTGCAGGCGAAGCTGTTGCGGGCGCTGCAGGAGAAGGAGGTTCGGCCTGTAGGGGCGACGCAGGCGAGGCCGATCTCGGCTCGGGTGCTGGCGGCGACCAATCGTGATCTGGCGACGATGGTGGAGCAGGGGAGGTTTCGCAAGGATCTCTACTTTCGGTTGAACGTGGTGAATCTGCGGATTCCTCCGCTGCGGGATCGGCGAGACGATATTGCTGTCCTGGCGACGCACTTTTTGAAGCAGATGGAGAAGGAGACGGGGGTGGTGCGAAGTTTCTCGGACTCGATGCTGCGAACGATTGCGGAGTATGACTGGCCGGGCAATGTGCGGGAGCTTGAGAATGCGATAGAGCGGGCGTGCGCGCTGTCGTCGGGCCCGGTGCTGCATCTGGGCGATCTGCCGACACAGCTGCAGAACTTTCGTATGCAGCAGGGACCGGCGATCCACGCGACGGAGGAAGATGAGCCCATGCGGAGTGAGGCGATGGGCTCTTCGCAGGACGGGATTGTGTCGATTGCCGAGATGGAGAGGCAGGCCATCCTGGGGACGATTCGGCAGTTGAAGGGCGATAAGCTGATGGCGGCGAAGCTGCTTGGGATCGGTAAGACGACGCTTTACCGGAAGCTGAAGGAGTATGGGATTACCGAAGGGATGGGGGATTAGAAGACTGGTCCTGCCGGACGGCCCACTACGCTAGGCCACCCCACAAACGAAGACCTGTTTGTGGGGACCCCGGTTCGGGCGGGCGTTCGCACGCCTTTTTAAAGCTTCGCCCGTTCCTCCCGTTGGTCGGAATCAACTTCTCCTCCGACCAACGGGAGGACCCTTGTTGATGAGGTGACACGACCAGTATACGTGTCACGAAGTGACCGCCCTCCGCGCAGGAGGCCTGTCCGGCAGGACGGTTTCTATGCAGCCTCTTAGAGATAGAATCAGGCGAAGGCAGGTGCGCGAATGGAATGTACTCATCTGAATCAGATTCGTAAGGTAAAGCCGTCAGCTAAAGGCTGCGAAGAGTGTTTGAAGATTGGCAGTAGCTGGGTGCATCTGCGGATGTGTCTGGAGTGTGGGCATGTGGGGTGCTGTGATTCGTCTTTGCACAAGCACGCGACCAAGCATTTTCATACGACTCAACATGCGATTATGCGGTCGATTGAGCCGGGCGAGAGCTGGGGCTGGTGTTATGTGGATGAGATGGAAGTTGATGTTGTGTGATTGAGAGGCTAAGAGGCCTTGTCTTTGAGTAGAGATCGAATTCCTGACTGAGCAGCTTTTACGAATAGAGGAAGCCGATGCGATCCGCGCGACGGGTATTCACCATCACGGCCGAAATCGTGGTAGTCCTATATGCGCTGGTCTGCGGGGCATTGTTCGCATTTCAGCGTTCGCTGATCTACTATCCGCAACCAAGGTCCAATCGCGAAGCGAGCACCTTAATGACCCTTCAGGTCGGAACTGCGACAGTCCAAGTGTCCACCCATCCCCACGCTGGGTCCGCTGCGCTCATCTATTTTGGAGGGAATGCGGAAGATGTTTCGTTGGATATTACGGATATTATCGATGCGTTTCCTGGCAGAGCCATTTATGCACTTCACTACCCGGGCTACGGCGGAAGCTCCGGCAGTCCGTCACAGCAGGCCGTCTTCGCCGACTCGCTGGCGCTATTTGACCGAGTGCATGCCGAGCATCCAAACATCGTAGTTATCGGGCGAAGCCTTGGGTCCGGCGTCGCCGTCTGGATAGCCAGTCAGAGGCCCCTCGCGCGCTTTATCCTGGTCACACCCTTCGACAGTCTCGGGGACGCCGCCGAGGAGCAGTATCCTTTCGTGCCAGTACGCTGGCTATTGCGCGATAAGTTTGAATCGTGGAGATACGCGCCTCAGGTGACGGCTTCAACTCGGATCATCGTCGCAGAAGACGACGAGGTAATTCCACGCTCCAGCTCCGAGCGCCTGCGCACACGATTTCGAGAGGGCATTGTTTCTTATGTTGTCGTGCCCAAAGTTGGGCACAATACCGTCCAGAACAACCCAGGCTATTGGGTTCTTCTGAACCAGTGAATAGGGACAATTGCTCTGCACGTTCCCTGAAACGGGGTTATAGGTAACTTTGGTTGCCACAGAGTTCAAATTGACCCACTACCGATGATTGGGAGGAGCAGAGATGTTCTTTCGCTGTAGGGCCATGGCCTCTTCCTGGCTGGGTGATGCGGCTGCCGCGATTTTGCTATGCTGAACGCATCCTTTGTAAGAGAGAGAGTAACGAACGATGTCAGAAGAAGCGGTAAAGATTACGGTTCGGCCCAATGGTCCGCTGCGGGTTGAAGGACATATTGTTTTGAAGGATGCAGATGGCAAGGAGTGGGATCTGACCGGGAAGCCGGCGATCTCGCTTTGCCGCTGCGGAGCTAGTGAGAAGCGGCCGTTTTGTGATGGATCGCATAATCGAGTGGGCTTTCAGTGCGCGGCTGGTCCTGGAGCAGTTCTGACCTAGTAAGAGTGAGATTGACCACGATCCTGTTCGTGTGCGGAAAGAATCGCCGCCGAAGTCCAACGGCGGAGGAGATCTTTGCCGGGATGGATGGGATCGAGGTCAGCTCTGCCGGCACCAGCGTCGAAGCAGAGTGTCCTGTGAGCGCGGATTTGCTGCAGTGGGCCGATAGAGTGTTTGTGATGGAACAAAGACAACGGCGACACCTGCACGCTCATTTTGCTTCCGTCTTGAAGGACAAGAAGATTGTTTGTTTGAATATCCAGATATTTACTCGTATATGCAGCCTGAACTCGTCGAGATACTTCGGAAGAGGGTACTTCGATACTTACGCGGGTGACAGGGTGCTCGAACGTGATTTCACTTTGAGGGTTGAGCTTGATGAAGATTCGCGGCTGCTGTGCTTTGGTTCTTTGCGGATGGTTGATGGCTTCGGTGGCTGTGGTGGGGGCGCAGGAGGCGCAGACCGCGGAGAAGCATTCTGCGATTACGCTGCCGGTGGGCGCGCTGGACGCGTATGTGGGGCAGTATCGGAATGAGGTGGAACCCGATGTGGTGAGCTCGGTGTATCGCGAGGGCGACAAACTCTACATCGAAGGCGAACGGCGGGCGCGATTGGAGCTGCAGGCTGAGTCGGCCGATCATTTCTATGCGCGTGGGCTGCGGGTTGTGTTTGCGCGGAGTGCGACGGGTAAGGTGTCTGGTTTGACCAGCACGTTTGGCGAACGTGGGGAGCGAGGCGTTGAGACGAAGGAAGAGCGCTTCAGCCAGGCGGGGATGCGGTTGAATCATTTCCGGGAGTACACGCGCAGTGAGGCGATGATTCCGATGCGGGATGGAGTGAACCTGCATGTGGTGATTCTGCGGCCGGCGGGGTCGGAGACGAACGGGGAGGCGTTACCGTTTTTGATGCAGAGGACGCCGTATGGGACTTCGTGGGCGTCGTCGGCTGCAGTGAATGGCAGCAAGCCGGAGCTGGCGGCGAGCGGATACATCTTTGTGTTTGGCGATATTCGCGGACGGTACGAGTCGGAGGGGAAGTTTGTAATGAACCGCGCGATCGTTGCGCATACGACGAAGAGCGATGTGGATGAGACGACCGATACGCGCGACACGATCGACTGGCTGCTGAAGGGTGTGCCGAATAATAACGGCAAGGTGGGAGTACTGGGAGTGTCGTATCCGGGATTTCTGGCGATGTCGGCGGGGATCGAGGCGCACCCGGCAGTGAAGGCGATCTCTCCGCAGGCTCCGATGACGAATGTTTGGATGGGAGACGATTTTTTTCATAACGGGGCGTTTCGCGAGACGTATGGCTTCGACTATGTGCAACAGTTAGAGGCACAAAAGACGGATGCACGGGTTGAGAGCAAGGAAGACACCTACGATTTCTTTTTGCGCAATGGGAACTTCGCGGGGGCTGCGGATGCGGCGAAGATGGAGAACCTGCCGACGGCAAAGATATTTCTGACGCAGCCTGCTTATACGAAGTTCTGGCAGGACATGGCGGTGGAGAAGCATCTGACGAAGGTGGAGGTGCCGACGCTTGAGGTGGGAGGTTGGTGGGACCAGGAGGATATGTGGGGGACGCAGGCGGAGTACGCCGCGTTGAAGCCGCATGATACGACCGGTGAGGTGTTCATGGTGTTGGGGCCGTGGAACCATGGTGGGTGGGGGCCGACGACGCGGCATCTTGGGGTGCTCGATTTGGGCGCGGCGACTGGGGATCAGTACAGGAAGACGATGGAGGCTCCTTTCTTTGAGAAGTATCTGAAGGGGCGCGCTGGGTTCGACCTGACCGGCGTGGCCAGCTTCAGGACTGGTGTCAATAAGTGGGAGCGGTATGAGGCGTGGCCTCCGAAGCAGGGGTTCAAGGAGGCGGAGCTATTTTTGAATGCTGATGGCGCGTTGTCGAGGAACGCGCCTGCGGCTGCGGGAGATGGGAAGGCTGCGGTTAGCTACAGCGCAGATCCGGCGAATCCTGTGCCGTATCGGAATCGACCGATTCAGTCGACGTATGGAGATGGGTCGAAGTGGCGGACGTGGCTGGTGGAGGATCAGAGATTTGTGAGCGGGCGGAAGGATTTGGCGAATTTTTCATCGCCGGTGTTGGAGAAGGATGTCACTGTGACGGGAGATGTCATTGCGGATCTGTTTGCTTCGACGACAGGAACGGATGGCGATTTTGTGGTGAAGCTGATCGATGTTTATCCGGAGGATGCGCCGGCTCCGATGGCGGGATATCAGCTGATGATTGTGGATGAGATCTTTCGCGGGCGGTATCAGAAGAGCTTTGAGACGCCCGAGGCTTTGACGCCGGGGAAGGTGACTGAGTACAAGTGGAGTCTGCATGGTGCGGATCATACTTTTCTGAAGGGGCACAAGATGATGGTGGAGGTGCAGTCGAGCTGGTTTCCTCTGTACGATCGGAACCCGCAGACGTTTGTGCCGAATATCATGACGGCTCCGGCGAGCGCGTATCGGGGGCAGACGGTGACGATTTACGGATCGGAGGAGTATCCGTCGCATCTGGAGTTTTCGGTTCCTGACGGGGATTGAGTCGTGGTGGACGGGGGTGTCGTGGCGATAAAGACGATTAGCAGCCGGGAGGTCTATCGGAATCCGTGGACCAGGGTGCGCGAAGATGTGATCGAACGGGCGAATGGCAAGCGTGGGATCTATGGGGTCGTCGACAAGGATCCCGCTTGCATTGTGATTCCGCTGGAGGTGGGAGCGGAGGGCGAGTTTGTTTATCTGATTGAGCAGTTCCGGTACACGGTGGGGGCGCGGCACTGGGAGTTTCCGCAGGGCGGGTGGGAGTTGGCCGAGGTGGTGCCGGAGGAGTTGGCGCGGGGAGAGTTGCTGGAGGAGACCGGGTTGACGGCGGAGCGTATGACGCTCCTGTCGACGCTGCAGATCGCGTATGGAGTGATGAATCAGATGCAGCATGTGTTTCTGGCTGAGGGGTTGACGATGGGGAAGCCAGACCCAGATGCGGAGGAGAGCGATCTGGTGGTGAAGCGGGTGAGCGTGTTGGAGTTGGAGGCGATGATTCTCCATGGCACGATCGTGGATAACTGCTCGGTGGCAACCTGGGGTCTGTATAGGCTCTGGCGAGAGCGACGGGAGCTGGATCTGCGGCGGTGATGGGGTTACGGGCAGAATGTTGCTTTGATGATTGCGGACTCTTGATGTGATGTTTGCATCTAAGAAGCTACTATGGCTCTGCGATTGAAGATGGCTCTGATTATTTTCTCTCTTGGCAGTCCTGTTGCGCTTTGCAGTTCTGTTGCGCTTGCGCAACAGGGAGCCGCGGCGAACGTGCCCGGGAGGCAGTCCCCTGCGCAGGAGGTGGTTGTGCTGCGGAATGCACGGGTGATTGACGGGACGGGTGCGCCGCCGCGGGAGCATGTTTCGTTGTTGTTGCGGAATGGAAAGATTGAGCAGGTTGGTGGAGTGGAGATGGCTGCGCCGGCGGGAGCGCAGGTTCGGGATCTGACGGGAAAGACCGTGATGCCGGGGTTGATCAGCGCGCACTCGCACCTGGGTTTGCTGGTGGAGGATGCGGAGTCTTCTGCGACCGGGTACACGCGGGAGAATGTGACGGCGCAGCTGAAGCAGTATGAGCGATATGGTGTGACTACGATCCTGTCGCTGGGCTTGAATCGCGATCTGGTGTTTGTGTTGCGGGATGAACAACAGGCGGGACGGTTGGGCGGTGCTTCGATCTTTACTGCGGGGAGGGGGATTGGAGTGCCGGATGGCGCGCCTCCGCTGCCTGCTGCGGCGGATCAGATCTATCGTCCGGCAACGGAGAAGGAGGCGAGGCGAGCTGTCGATGAAATGGCGGCGGAGCGTGTGGACATCATCAAGATCTGGGTGGACAAGCTGCATGGCAGGGCACCGGAGATGACGCCGGAGATCTACAAGGCCGTGATTGACGAGGCGCATAAACGGCATGTGCGTGTGGCCGCGCATGAGTATGCGCTGGAGGATGCGAAGCAACTTGTGGCGGATGGCGTGGATGTGCTGGCGCATTCGGTTCGGGACCAGGTGGTGGATGATGCGTTTGTGCGGTCGATGAAGCAGCACCATGTCTGGTATGTTCCGACGTTTACGGTGGATGAGTCGGCTTACATCTATGCGGAGGATCCTGACTTTATGAAGACGGCTTTCTTTCAGCAGGCCGCGGGTTCGAAGCTGATGGCGAAGTTTGACGCGGCTGGATACGCGGAGAAGATCATGCAGGATCCGCAGACGACGCAGCACAAAAGAGACTTCGAAGTGGGGCAGCAGAATTTGAAGAAGCTGTTTGATGCTGGTGTGAACGTTGGGTTTGGAACCGACTCGGGCGCGCTGCCAGGGCGCATTCCAGGGTTTGCAGAGCATCATGAGCTTGCCTTGATGGTGAGGGCGGGGCTTACTCCCATGCAGGCGATAACTGCGGCTACGGGGGAGAATGCGAAGCTTCTGCATGCGGCGGATCGCGGAACCATCGAGGTTGGCAAGCGTGCAGATCTGCTGGTGCTCGACGCTGATCCGCTGGTTGATATCGGGAACACGCAGAGGATCTTTGCGGTGTATCACGATGGGCATAACATCGCCGATCTGCCTTCGCGTGTGAAGTAACTCAGCTTCGCCGTTATTGTGCGGATGCGTTTTCTCCGTAGACGACGTTGTTTGCAGCGCTATCACGGGACTTGATTGGTCGGGTTGTGTTGGCTTTGATTCTTTTGCCCCCAAACCGCCCTTCAGCTTTTCGGCATCAAAAAAGATCACGAAAGTTGTGATTGAAAACATGAACGAATCGATAAGTGATTTGACGGTTCGGAAGCATCGAGGGATGTGGGGTTGGATTTTGATCTCTTTGCTGATTGCGGTCATCGTTCTCGCAGTGATCGGCGAGATTGTAGTTCATCGGGCGATGCCGATTTTGAAGGGGCGCGTGATCGAGACGCTGAGCACTCGCTTCAACAGCAGGGTGGAGATGGAGGGCTTTTCGGTCTCGGTGCGGAAGGGGCTTGAGGTAGCTGGAGATGGGCTGCGCCTCTATCCGCAGGACGAGGTGGTTGCGGCCGGGGCGACGGATCCTCTGATCACGCTTGGCCATTTTTCGTTTCATGCGAGTCTGTCGGGTTTGTTTGTGAAGCCTATGCATGTTGGAACGGTGCATGTTGCGGGCATGGCTATTCACATTCCGCCGCGTGAGATGCGTCAGCAGACGCCAAAGGGACAGCGGCATCTGGGTAAGATTAAGATCCTGGTGGATGAGATTGTGTTCGATGATTCGAAGCTGATCCTCGGGACGATCAAGCCGGGCAAGGAGCCGAAGGACTTCGAGTTGAGCCGCATTGTGATGCGGAATGTTGGGCCGGATGCGCCGTGGAGGTACGATGCGACGCTGGTGAATGCGATTCCGAAGGGAGATATTCATGCGGCGGGAACGTTTGGTCCGTGGAATAACGAGAGCCCGGGAGATTCGACTGTGACGGGAAGATACACGTTTGATCATGCGGATCTGAATACGATCAAAGGGATTGGCGGGATGCTGTCTTCGGTCGGTGAGTTTAGTGGGCAGCTAAACCGGATTGTGGTGGATGGGACGACCGAGACGCCGGACTTTTCGCTGGATACGGCGAATCATCCGGTTCCGCTGCATACGAAGTTTCATGCGATTGTGGATGGGACCAGCGGGGACACGTATCTGCAACCAGTAGAGGCACAATTGGGAGGGTCGGAGTTTACGTGCAGCGGCGCAGTGGTGAATGTGAAGGGCAAGGGGCACATTATTGATTTGGATGTGAACGTGCCGGCGGGGCGGATTCAGGACTTTCTGCAGGTTGCGGTGAAGACGACGCCGGTGGTGATGACGGGGCGGCTACGGATGAAGACCAAACTGCATATTCGTCCGGGGCCGGAGAGCGTGTCGAAGAAGATTGGATTGAAGGGCGGCTTTACGCTTGAGCAGATTCATTTCACCAATCCCGAGGTGGAGGACAAGGTGGATATGTTGAGCCTGCGGGCGCAGGGAGATCCTAAGGCCGCAAAACCTGGTGCGGAGGACGTGCACTCGGAGATGGTGGGAGAGTTTGTGATGGATGCTGGAAGGCTTCGTTTCAGCAAACTGAACTACAGTTTGCCAGGAGCGGATGTGATGCTGGCGGGAGAGTACACGCTGGATGGAGAGCGCTTCGAGTTTGAGGGGAAGGTGCGGACTAAGGCGAAGGTGTCGCAGATGGTGGCTTCGAGGTGGAAGTCGATTCTGCTGAAGCCGGTTGATCCATTCTTCAAAAAAGATGGGGCTGGTGCGGTGATTCCTGTGAAGGTGAGTGGGACGAAGTCAGCGCCGAAGTTTGGGCTGGACCTGCATCACTAGGAGTTACTTGAGAGTCCGCCGCCTGGAGTAGCGGGCGGCGCTTTCGATCAGGATGAGGGCTAGTCCGAAGAAGAGGATGGGGCCTGACCATGCGGAGGCGTTGCCGAGATGAGGCGAGAGGGTCCGCACGACAAAGAGCCAGAGGAGGATGGCGAGGGCGAAGGTGCCGTCGTCGACGAAGAGGCCGAAGATCTCGCGCAGGATGGTTTTGATCGGGTTCATGGCGGTCTCCTTATGGGATCGATGCTACAGTTTGCGAGCGGTTGCGGCAGAGGGGCACCGTCGCCAGGGCGAGGAGCAGGTAGGCTGCGATGAGGGCGAGGATGGACCAGTCGGCTGCTGGCCATTGGAGGTGCAGGCCCTCGCCGACCCAGAAAGTTCCGAAGGCGGAGAGCAGGACACCGACGATGAACTTGAGGGTGTTCTCGGGGACTCGCGCGAGCGGGCGGTGAAGGATGAAGCCGAGGGCGGTGACTACGAGGAGCGCTGCTACGGCACCGAGGCTGGCGGGGAGGAGCGTGCCGGCGCGGCCTGCACCGATGGCGATGACGATGAAGACGACCTCGGTGCCTTCGAGCATGGTGATGTTGAAGGCGGCGGCGAAGGCGATCTTGTCCCAGGCGGCGGGGAGGTTGCCGTGCTGACGCATGGCCGCGGTGTTCTTCGAGAAGGCTGCAGCTTCGTCGTGAAGGGGGATGAGGCCGGCGGCTCTGAGGATGGCTTTGCGCAGCCAGCGCAGACCGAAGAGGAGGAGGAGAGTGCCTACGGTGAGTTGAAGGATGTGCAGAGGGATGTGGGTGAGGGCAGTCCCAAGCGCTGCGATGATGAGGAGGAGAACGGCGATGGCTGAAGCGCTGCCGATGAGGGCCGAGCGCCAGCCGCGGACGCTGCCCACGGCGAGGACTACGGTGAGGGCTTCTACGCACTCGACAAGGGAGGCCAGGAAGGAGGCTGTGATTGAGGTGCCGATATGTGCCCAGCCTATGCCCATCGTTCTCCTTTTGGTGATGATAGATGAGTGTTGTCCTGCCGGACGGGCCTCCTGCGCGGAGGGCGGTCACTTCGTGACTTGTATACCTTGTCGTGGCTAGTGAAGGTCGGGGCCTCCCGTTGGTCGGAAGGATTTTTGTTTGGGATCTAGTGGATGGTCTTCATTGGCGCTTAGCGAGCTGCTGAATGGTCCGCTCGATTTTAGTGGATGGTTTTCATGCGGCGGGACATGAAGTCCATAAGCAGATAGTTGCCTAGATTTTCCGGGGTGGTGAAGTAGGCTTTGCCGCGGCACATCGCGCTGACCTGCTGGACGAACTGCACGAGAGAGAAGTCGCTGGCGAGCATGAAGGTGTTGATCATGATGTTGGAACGCTTGCAGCGGGCTACTTCTTCGAGGGTCTCGGAGATGACGAGGGGGTCGAGGCCGAAGGCGTTTTTGTAGATGCGGCCGTCGGGGAGGGTGAGGGCCGAGGGCTTGCCGTCGGTGATCATGACGATCTGCTTCATGTCTTTGTTCTGGCGGGCGAGGATGCGCTGCGCCATGCGGAGGCCTTCGCGGGTGTTGGTGTAGTGCGGGCCGACCTTGACGCGGGAGAGTTGCGAGACGGGGATCTCTTCGGCGGTGTCGTGGAAGAGGACGAGATTGAGGGTGTCGCCGGGGAACTGCGTGCGGATGAGGTGCGAGAGGGCCATGGCGACGCGCTTGGCGGGTGTGAAACGATCTTCGCCGTAGAGGATCATGGAGTGGGAGCAGTCGAGCAGGACGACTGTGGCGCAGGAGGATTGGTAGTCGGACTGGTGGACGTGGACGTCGGAGTGGTAGATGTTGAGTGGGGCGTGCTCTTCTCCCTCGATAGCAGTGGCCAGACCCTCGCGAGCGAATACGCTGGAGAGCGTGGCGGTGATATCCAGATTTAGGGTGTCGCCGAACTCGTAGAGCTTGGTGCTGCCGTTGGTCTCGACGCCGGCGGCTTCGTGGCGGGTGTCGTGGCGGCCGAGGTTGGATTTGCCGAGGGGGCCGAGGAGCTCGCGGAGGGCTTTGTAGCCGAGGAAGTCCATGCCCTTGTCGGTGACCTCGAAGCGGGCTTCGCCGTTGCCGTCGCCTTGTTCGCCCTTTCCTTGCTCGGGCATCTCGGCGTTGATGAAGTTCTGCTCCTGCATCTTCTGGATGATCTGGTCGATGAGTTCTTCGACCTGGTCTTCGGAGAGTGCTTCGTACTTTTCCTGGGCTTCGTCGTCGAAGATGTCGCCGGAGTCGAGGGCCTGGCGGATGGCTTCGCGGAGATTCTCCATGGTCTGGTCGCCGTCGAACTCCTGGAAGCGGGACATGGGGTCGTTGAAGCCGGAGTCGAGCAGGAAGTCGGAGAGGGCCTGCATGAGGTCTTCGAGGCCGAAGGAGGAGGCGAGGTCGCCGGTGAACTTTGTGTATCGAACGCGCTTCATAGTGTGGACCTAGTGGACCCAGCGGGTGTTGACGACGGTGAGTTGGGGACAGCCGGCCTTGGCTGCGAGCTGCTTGTCGGTGAGTGGGGGAGCTTGAGATTGCTGTCTGATTTTGGATTGGAACGACTTGATGTCGTCGAAGCGGAAGACCTGGCAGCCACGGAGGAAGTCGACTACGTCGCCGGTGGTGCGGTCGATGGAGTACATGCGGACGAGGTGGGCTTTTTTGTAGATACCGATTGAGTCGAAGCCGTCGTCGGTGTCGGGATGCATGGGGTCGAGCGTGTAGTCGGGGTCGCCCAGGGGCCAGCCTTCGTCGTGGGCGAGGATGGTGGCGATGTCGTTGAGTTGCGGATCGGAGATGTGGGGGCGCGGCCTCTCTGGGGTGACGGCGAGGGCGAGCAGCGCGAGGGTGGAGGTGAGGAGCATAGAGTTGGAGTTCGAAGCTGCTTGAGGAAAGTCCGGATCTGTCTCGGGATTTTCCTCAAGCGGTAGGGAAGTACGTCTAGTTGAAGCCGCGGCGGGTGCGCTTCGCGTAGTCGTCGCGTTCGATCTCGCGTTCGCGCATCTTTTCGGCGTACTGCGAGGCTTGGTCGTTGCGGGACTTCTTTTCGGCGGCGCTGAAGGAGCGCTCTTCGGTGCGGCTGAGACGCTTGTGGGCGTACATGCCTTCGAGGAGGAACTCGGCGGCGCTTACAGTGATCTCGGGTTTGGACTTTGAGTTGATCTCGAGTGGTGAGAGTTTTTCGATGAGGCCTTGAATCTGTTTTAGCTCTTCGAGGGAGCCGCTGGAGGGCTGTTCGTCGTTGAGCTGGACGGTGCCGCCGAGGTTGAACCACTGCTCGATCTGCTGGGTGTTGGTGGCGGCGAAGTACTTGTCGAAGACGTTCGCTACGCTGGTGCGGATGATCTCGCGGATGACGGTGTCGGCTCCGCGCATCTCGCCTTCGTACTCCAGTTCGATCTTGCCGCTGATGCCGGGAAGCGCGGTGTAGATGTCGCCTACGCGGGGGACGGCTACGGCTTCGTCGTGGAGGAGGGCGCGGCGTTCGGCGTTGGAGACGACAAGTTCCATGGTGCTGATGGGGAGGCGCTGCGAGACTCCGCTGCGCTTGTCGACCTTCTTGTCTTCGCGTGCGGTGAAGGCGATCTGTTCGACGATCTGGCGGATGTAGTGGGGGATTTCGATCTTCGAGGCCGGGCGTGTGGACCAGGCTTCCTGCGCGGTGATCGTGATGCCTTCTTCTACGTTCTCTGGATAGTGGGTGCGGATCTCGCTGCCGATGCGGTCTTTGAGCGGGGTTACGATCTTGCCGCGGGCGGTGTAGTCCTCGGGGTTGGCCGAGAAGACGATGGCCACGTCGAGCGGGAGACGAACGGGATAGCCTTTGATCTGCACGTCGCCCTCCTGCATGATGTTGAAGAGAGCGACTTGAATTTTGCCGGCGAGGTCGGGGATCTCGTTGATGGCGAAGATGCCGCGGTTGGCGCGGGGAAGAAGGCCGTAGTGCATGGTGAGTTCGCTGCCGAGGTCCTGGTTCGAGCGTGCGGCCTTGATGGGGTCGATATCTCCAACCAGATCAGCTACTGTCACGTCGGGGGTGGCGAGCTTTTCGACGAAGCGGTCATTAGGTGTAAGCCACGCTATTGGCGTGTCTTCTCCGAGGCGCGCGATGAGGTCGCGGCTGAACTTGGAGATGGGGGCGTAGGGGTTGTCGCGGATCTCGGAGCCGGCGATGTAGGGGCAGTGCGGGTCAAGCAGGGTGGTGAGGGAGCGCAGAATGCGGGACTTTGCCTGACCGCGGAGGCCGAGAAGGATGAAGTTGTGCTTGGAGAGGACGGCGTTGACGATCTGGGGGACGACGGTGTCCTCGAAGCCGACGATGCCGGGGAAGAGGGGGGCCTTAGTCTTCGCGGAGGCGCGGAGTTTGGCGATGAGATTTTCGCGGAGCTCGTCTTTGACGCTGCGGGCGAGGCGGGCTGGGGTGAATTCGCTGGCGCGGAGAGAGCCTAGGGTGGTCGGGAGTGAGGTCGCCATGTCTAAGTATAGATGTTTGGCGGGGGCGAAGGGTTCGGATGCAGGCCAGCGTAGGCTGAGGTGAAACAAATGCCGATAATTTTCAGTGTCGGAGGCGGATTGTGTTTGTCTTTGTGTTTGTCTGCGGTTTTAGAGTGTGAGGTCGTCGCGGAGGGCTTCCATCTCGGCGAGGGCATGCTGGTTGTTGGTGCGGTTGGCGGTGGCGATGCCGTGGTGGAGGCGATCGAGGGCCTCTTTGGTACGGCCTAGTTTGGCGAGGGTCTGTGCGGACATCTGATAGGCGGGGACGTAGTCGGGGCTGTGGTAGATGAGGGTGGTGAATTCGGCGAGGGCGGTGTCGGTGTGGCCCTGACTGATGTGCTCCATGGCGAGGCCGTAGCGGGCGAAGGCGTTGGTAGGGTCGGTGGTGAGGATTTCGGTGAGAGCGGCAATCTTGTCCATAGCTGGATTCTAGTGGGTCTAGAAGCGGAATGCCGACCGCGGGTTGGCGCGATGAGCACGGATCAGGTGGGGAGCTTTGAAAGTTCTTCGAGGCGCTTGGGCCTGTAGATGGTCTGTAGATCGATTGTTTGGCGATGTTGGATTCTTCGTTCCAATCTGGTGCTTTTGATCCGTGCTTATCCGCGCTGATCCGCGGTCAGTGTTCTGGGGATTTAGACTTGTAGGAATGAGCGATTTGGTTTTAGAGCGGACAGTAGCGGAGTCGCAGTCGGAGCGAAGTGAGATCGTGTTGCCGGCGGACTCGAATGCGCTGGGGAGCCTGTTTGGCGGGCGTTTGATGCAGTACATCGATCTGGTTGGCGCTATGGCCGCCAGCCGGCATGCGCGGGCGTTTACGGTGACGGCGAGCATGGATCATCTGGACTTTGTTGCTCCGGTACGGGTTGGAGAGCTGCTGATCTTGAAGGCGAGTGTGAACCGGGCGTTTCGAACGTCGATGGAGATTGGGGTGCGCGTGATGGTGGAGGATGTGCGGGAGCAGAGATTGCGGCATGTTTCTTCGGCTTATCTAACGTTTGTCGCCGTGGATCGAGAGGGGAACCGGCTGGTGGTGCCACAGGTGGTGCCGGAGACAGATCATCAAAAGCGCAGGTTTGAAGATGCGGGGCGCAGGCGCGAGATGCGGGCAGGAGAGACGCAGAGGAAGAAGGAGATGAGGGCTGCGTTAGGGGCGGGATGGCATGTTTGACCTGACCGCAAATCTTGAAAGGAAAATATTCGCATGATAACTCGCAAGCTAATGTGTCTACTGCTCGCATTACTTTATCTTTCCCCGCGTTCTGAAAGTCAAAGTGCTAGTAGTCAGCAAAATTTGGATATATACAAGAATTTTATTGGTCGATGGATCGGATACAACGAGACTCTTCAAAATGGCTCCCTAAAACGTGTCCCATTAGAACTCCTCGTGACTGAAGAGAAAGATGGTAAATCAATACGCGTCGACTACACCTACGGAAGGAAAGGCGACGATGGTTTTGAACGTCAAACCCGATATATCGAACTGCGACCTGAAAAGGCGGAAATGATTTTGCATTGGAAGGGCGAGGAAAGGGAAAAATTTCAGACGGATGGTCTAGAGCAATTTGCTGAAAACGGGCTTGGTAAATTTGTGGCTCAACAAAAGCCCTCTGGGAATGGGCAGAAAGTCATCTATAGAGCTACATTCGAACTTCAACCGAAGACCTTTTCTTATGTATGGGAGCGCAGCGGTGATGGTCAGAAATATGGAATAACAGGAACGTTTTCGTTTACGCGTGATACGGGTGAGGAAGCTAAAAAGTGATTCCGATTGCAAGTGAAAGTAAAAAGGGGATTTTATGGGACATATGGGAGCAGGAGCACCGCAGGGGCCGCAGCCTTTGCCGGGAGTAGCGCATGTGGTGGCGATTGGCAGTGGCAAAGGCGGAGTGGGGAAGACGACCGTTGCGGTGAACCTGGCGGTTTCGCTGGTGAGGCTGGGATATCGGGTTGGGTTGATCGATGCCGACATCTATGGGCCGAATGTGCCGATGATGCTGGGCGTGACGCGGCAGCCGAATATTGTGGGGGAGAACCGGATTGAGCCGATTCTGGCGCATGGGGTGAAGTTTATTTCTGTGGGGCTGATCTCGCCCGGCGACAAGCCGATGGTGATGCGCGGGCCGATGCTGCACCAGATCATCCGGCAGTTTCTGCAGCAGGTGGAGTGGGGGGAGCTGGATTATCTAATTGTCGATCTGCCTCCTGGGACGGGCGATGTGGTGATCTCGCTGGTGCAGACGGTGCCTTTGACGGGGGCGGTGGTGGTTTCGACGGGGTCGGGCGTGGCGCTGCAGGATGCGCGGAAGGCGTTGGAGATGTTTCATCAGGTGAAGGTGGAGGTGATTGGCCTGGTGGAGAATATGTCGCAGATGACGCTCGCGGATGGTCAGGTGATCGACGTGTTTGGCGCGGGTGGGACGGAGCGGACGGCGGCGCAGTTTGGGCTGGAGTTTCTTGGGGCTGTGGAGCTTGATCCGCAGATTCGAGAGGGTGGGGATAAGGGGCTTCCTGTGGCGCTGGCGGGGCCTGATTCGAAGCTGGCTAAGAGCTTTTATGAGGTTGCGGCTAAGGTTGCGGAGAGAGCTAAGGCGATTGCTGCGAAGACGGAGGATGTGCTGGAGATTTCGTAAATTGCTTGTCCTGCCGGACGGGCCCGCTGCGCGCGGGGCGGTCACTTCGTGACTTGTGTACCGCTTCGCGTGGCGCTCCCGTTGGTCGCGAGGGAAGATGATTCCGACCGACGGGAGGACCGATGCAGATCATCTTGCCGAGACCGGTATACGCGTCACGAAGTGACTGCCCCCGCAGCGGGCCCCTCCGGCAGGGCAGAGGCGCTTGACGGGTTGGCGTAAAGTTAAGGGTGGAGGGACGAATGGCGGATGCGGAGCGGGTTACGGCGCGGCAGAGAGCTATTCTGACCGCCATTATCGAGAGCTACATCGAGACGGGCGAGCCGGTTGGGTCGGGGACGATTGCTCGGCTGCAAAGCGGTGAGAGCGTGGGGCTTAGCCCGGCTACGGTGCGGAACGAGATGGCGGAACTGGCGGACGCGGGTTTGCTGGAGCAGCCGCATACCTCGGCTGGGCGGGTGCCTACGGCTCGGGCGTTTCGGATGTTTGTGGAGCAGTTGAGCGGCGGGGTGAACCCGAGGATCGATGCGGCGCGTTTGTCGGCGCGGTCGCGGTCGCAGATTGACTTGAGTTTTGTTGGAGTTGCGGGGACGCAGGCGGTGTTGGAGAGGACCTCGCATGTGCTGGCTACGCTGTCAAGCGGTGTGGGCGTGGCCATTGCAGCGGCTGCGGATGGAGACATGCTGGAGCATGTGCACTTTTCGCGGTTGGCTCCGGCGCGGGTGCTGGCGGTGGTGGTAACGCGCAGCGGGCTGGTGCGGGATCGGGTGTTGGCGCTTGATAAAGACTTGACGGTGAGGGAGTTAGAGGTTGCGGCTAATTTTCTGAATGAGAACTTTCGCGGGTGGAGCGTGGAGCGGGTTCGGGTGGAGATTGCGCGGTTGGTGGAGCGGGAGAAGAGTGAGTATCAGCGGTTGCTGAACTCGGTGCAGCAGCTTTGGGTGAAGGCGGTGCCGGAGATGGATGTGCCGGTGCAGACGGTTTATGTGGATGGGGTGGCGAATCTTGTTGGTTCTCAAGAGGATAGGGAGAGGCTGCGGGAGGTGTTGACGGCGCTCGAGGCGAAGCAGCGGCTGGTGGAGCTGTTGAATGCTTACATCGATGCGCGGCAGGAGAGCGTGCGGGTGGTGTTTGATCTGGAGGAGCAAGCTCCTGAAATGGCGGGACTTGTGTTGATTGCTGCGCCGGCGCGGATGGGCGGGGAGAGCCGCGGGACGGTGGGAGTGATTGGGCCGAAGCGGATGCACTACGAGAACACGATGAATGCCGTGAGCTATATTGCGCAGGTTTTTGACCGGATGCTGCATCCGGAGGAGTGATTTTTTTCTGGCGTGGCGGGGCGTGGTTTTTGCTGGGGTTTTTGAGAAAATAGGGTGTTTGGACGTGGTGAATCTGTGGTGTGGTTGTGGTGTTTTGCGTGGTGGATGTGGTGTTTTGGATGTTGTTTTTTGAGGCTCGAAAGATACGCCATGTTTTTGAGATTTATTTTGTGGGTTGATGGAGGAAGGCATACCCCAGGGGCTAAAGCCCCCTTTCTTGCCGGAGTGAGAGAGATCCGAGGCTGAAGCCTTGGGGTACCTAGAGGCAAGGGCAACTGCAAGGGCCACGGCAAAAGCAATGGCAACAGCAACTGCAAGGACAGAAGCAGATCCCCTTCGGGGATGACAACCAAAAGGCCACTGCAACGACGAGGGCCACTGCAACGACGAGGGCCACTGCAACGACGAGGGCTACTGCAACGACGAGGGCCACTGCAACGACGAGGGCTACTGCAACGACGAGGGCAACTGCAACGACGAGGGCTACTGCAACGACGAGGGCAACTGCAACGACGAGGGCAACTGCAACGACGAGGGCGGGTGGAAGGGGACGAGCGGTTTGGGCAGGACGAAGTTTGTCGGGATCCTTCACTGCGCTCAGGATGACAGCAAAGGCGTAAATACGGTGCTTCGCCAGGAAGTAGACCCTTTTCGGGGATGACAAACGAAGGCACAAAGAGTTTTTTGCGGACGGCAAGAGAGGTTTTTGGGGATGAACGCCAGGGAGCAGTTCGCGCGATGGGCCCGGATGGGCAACAATGGAAGAGGTAACGCGATGAGGAGTTCAAAGAAGATGCAGGATCAGATGGCGGGACACGAAACGACTGGGCAGGGAACGATGGAGCCGGAGGTGGCTGTGGGTTCTGAGGTTGAGCCGATCAATGAGATGAGCCCTGCTCAGGCGGAGCTGGAGCAGGTGAAGGGCGAGCGGGACCAGTTGCTGGACCGTCTGGCGCGACTGCAGGCCGAGTTCGACAATGCGCGGAAGCGTGAGGCGAAGGAGCGGGCTGACTCGCGGGACTATACGGTTTCGAATACGGTTGAGCCGTTTCTGGGCGTGATGGACAACTTTCAGCTGGCGCTGAAGGCGAATGGGACTGCTGCGCAGCTTCGTAGCGGAGTCGAGCTGATTCTGAAGCAGATGGAAGATGCGCTGAAAGGGTTGAACGTTCAGGCGGTGGAGACGGTTGGGACGCAGTTCGACCCCCGAATCCACGAGGCTCTGGGGAGCATCGAAACCAAGGAGTTCCCGGACCACCAGGTGCTGGAGGAGATTCGGCGGGGATACAGGATCCGCGAGAAGCTGTTGCGGCCGGCACTGGTCAGGATTGCCGCGAATCCGAATCAGGTTGCGGATTAGTGGCTGGGCAACAGCAAATGCAACAGCAAATGCAAATGCGGGGGTTTCTCCACTACGCGGACCACGATGAGACTGTGGTCCGCTTCGGTCGAAATGACGGTTTTATTGAGTGGGTGAGAAAAAGCAGATCCCTGCGGGATGACAAACAAAAGAGCAAGTGCAAGGACAGAATGCAACGACAAAATGCGGCTGAGTGAAGGCGTACTTTCCCACCCATCGCAAAAGCGCGATGGATGGGGCACCCGATGGGTATTGGCCGGTTGAGGGCGAGAAAGACACAACAGCAACTGCAAATGGATACCAGTACTGCGAGAGTTGTAGCTGCATAGATCTGTAGCTGCATAGAATGGAAAGAGATTTCAGGGATATGGCGACGGCAAACGTGACGAAGGTTGACTACTACGAAGTATTGAGTGTTTCGCGGGATGCGAGCGACCAGGAGTTGAAGACTGCGTATCGCAAGCTTGCCATGCAGTATCACCCGGACCGGAACCCGAACAATCCCTCTGCGGAGGAGAAGTTCAAGGAGTGCGGCGAGGCCTACTCGGTGCTGAGCGATGTGGAGAAGCGCGCGGCGTATGACCGGTATGGTCATGCGGCGTTTCAGAACGGCGGCGGCGCCGGTGGTCCGTTCGGCGGTGGGTTCAGTGGCAATCCGCAGGACCTGGGGGATATCTTCGGCGATCTGTTCGGCGAGATGTTCAACATGGGCGGGAATGGGCGCCAACAGGCCTCGCGAGTTCAGCGTGGACGCGACCTGCGGTACGACATGAAGCTCGAGTTTGAAGAGGCGGTGTTCGGCAAGGAGAAGGAGATTACGATTCGGCGGATGGAGACCTGCATTGATTGCAAGGGCTCGGGTGCGGCGAGGGGTAAGGCTCCGGTGACTTGTACGCAGTGCGGCGGGCGCGGACAGCAGAGGTTTCAGCAGGGGTTCTTTTCGGTGGCGCGGACCTGCTCGGCGTGCGGAGGGACGGGGTCGCTGATCGTTGACCCGTGCCAGACGTGTAAGGGCGAGACGCGGGTACAACGCGAGCACTCGATTTTGGTGAAGGTGCCGGCGGGTGTGGAGCAGGATACGCGGATTCGCTACTCGGGCGAGGGCGAGGCGGGTAAGTATGCCGGACCTGCCGGGGATCTGTATGTCGTGCTGAGTGTGAAGGCGCACAAGTTCTTTGAGCGCGATGGCGATGATCTGCATTGCGTGATGCCGATCTCGTTTCCGCAGGCGGCGCTGGGAACGGAGCTGGAGATTCAGACGCTGGAGGGCGCGGCGACGATCAAGGTTCCTGAGGGGACTCAGAATGGGAAGGCGTTCAAGCTGAAGGGCAAGGGTGTGCCGCATCTGAACTCGCATGGCAAGGGCGATTTGATTGTGGAGATTCGGGTGCAGACGCCGGGCAAGCTGAATAAGCAGCAGCGGGAGTTGTTGAAGCAACTGAGCGAGACGATGGTGGTGGAGAATACGCCGACCTCGCGCGGGCTGTTCGATAAGGTGAAGGATATGTTCAGCTAGATGTAGCGAGTCAGCTGGTTAGCGAGTTAGCGAGTCAGCTGGTTAGCGAGTTAGCGAGTCAGCTAGAGATTGAAGATGCCCGGGCCTTTTGCTCGGGCATTTTTTTTTGAAGCTCCACGCTATGTTTGGCATTCTTCGGATTGCAACGGCGAGGGTCTGGGCAGGGTTATAAGAGAGACGGCGGTATTGTAATTTGAAGCGGGGGATGGAATGTTTCAGGCGATTGGGCATGCGGTGATGATGTCGTTGACGATGGCCTGGGAGATTCTGTGGGCGTTGATTCTTGGATTTCTGCTGTCGGCAGTGGTGCAGGCGGTGGTGTCGAAGGAGGAGATGTCTAGGCTGCTGCCGGATGACAGGCCGAGCACGATTGTGAAGGCGTGCTGGCTGGGGGCGGCGAGTTCGTCGTGCTCGTATGCGGCGGTGGCGCTGGCGAGATCGATGTTCAGGAAAGGGGCGAACTTTACTGCTTCGATGGCGTTCCAGTTTGCTTCGACGAACCTGGTGATGGAGCTGGGGATTCTGCTGGCGGTGCTGATGGGATGGCGGTTTACGCTTGCGGAGTTTGTGGGTGGACCGGTGATGATCTGGGTGCTGGTGGTGCTGTTCAGGATGCTGCTTCGGCCTGAGATGGTGGAGGCTGCGCGGCAGCAGGCGGAGCGAGGGATTCAGGGTCGCATGGAAGGGCATGCGGCGATGGACATGAGTGTGCATGAAGGAACGCTGTGGCAGCGGGCTACCTCGGATAAGGGAAGAACGGCGATTAGTCACTTTTTTGTGATGGACTGGGCGTCGTT
This sequence comes from Edaphobacter lichenicola, assembly GCF_014201315.1. Classification (NCBI taxonomy): domain Bacteria; kingdom Pseudomonadati; phylum Acidobacteriota; class Terriglobia; order Terriglobales; family Acidobacteriaceae; genus Tunturiibacter; species Tunturiibacter empetritectus. The sequence goes on along the minus strand of NZ_JACHDY010000002.1, from coordinate 160,940 downwards.
GTGGGTGGATATCGGAGTGGGGCTGCTGATTGCGGGAGCGCTGGCGGCGTGGGTCCCGAAGCATTTTTGGCAGACGTTCTTCTTTGCGGGGCATCCGTTGTTGGCGAAGCTGTGGGGGCCGCTGGTGGGGCCGGCGGTGGCGGTGATCTCGTTTGTGTGCTCGGTGGGCAATGTGCCGCTGGCGGCGGTGCTGTGGAATGGAGGCATCAGCTTTGGTGGCGTGATTGCGTTTCTTTTTGCGGACCTGATTATTCTTCCGATCCTGAATATCTATCGCAAGTATTACGGATGGAAGGTGAGCGCGTTTCTTTTTGTGACGTTCTACGTGGCGATGGCGGCTGCAGCTTTCGTGGTGGAGATTGTGTTCGGTGCGCTGCACCTGATTCCGGAGCAGAGGGATGTGCGGGTAATGGAGGAGGCCATATCGTGGAATTACACGACGTGGCTAAACATCGGATTTCTGGTAGTGGCGGGGGTGCTGGTGGTTAGGTTTTTGAGGACAGGCGGCCCGGCGATGCTGCGGATGATGGGTGAACCACAGAAGGCGGGTGGGAATCACTCCCATTCTCATACTGCGGCGACCATGGATGACCACGGATAAGGGGGTGAAGGACTCCTCTTAGCCGTCTACCCTGGACCTGCTCTAATACCTGTCGTTTACCTGTCGTTTCGGCGATCTTACTGCTTATAGATACCGCCTCACTCGATTGGAGTATTCGGAGTACTGCTGGCCGTAGTGACTTCTCAGGTATTGCTCTTCACGCAATACCTGGCGGTGGAATAGCCAGATGGCGGCAAACAGATAGACGAGGAGAATCCAGTTTGAGAAGAGCAGGAACTGGCCCAGCAGGACCGACGCAAAGGCCACGTAGATTGGGTTGCGGCTGAAGGCAAATATGCCGGTGGTTACGAGTTGGTCCGGGTGGGCCTGGTCGATGCCAACGCGGAAGCTCTTCCCGAAGGAGATGAGACTCAGGAGCAGGAGGAACAATCCTGCGAGACAGAGTAGGACCCCGAGCCAGAGGGCTATTGGGGAGTGAAAGAGTTCCTGGCTGCTTATCGTCGGAAGATTGAATGCAGCGGCAAACACGAGGTAGAAATAGAAAAAGGCAAAGGGTGGAATCAGGAAGTCCTTTTTGTCGATCTTGCCGAAGTTCATCGCCTGGATTCCTTTGCTTCTCATCAGCAAGACGCGGGTTCCTATCAGGCCCAGCAGCAGCACGATGGTCAGAGGTCCGAAGTACTTTTGCATGGAGGTCCTGCGTTCAGATGAGATGGGTGGAGGCTATGGCGATGGCGGCGATAGCGGCGGTTTCGGCGCGGAGGATGCGGGGGCCGAGGGTTACGGGCTGCCATTGATGGTGGGTGAAGAGGGTCATCTCTTCGGGGGTCCAGCCGCCTTCCGGGCCTATGGCTATGGCGGTGTCGGTTTCTTTTTGCGAAGAGGTTGCGGCTTTGAGGGCTGTGGTCAGGGTGAGGGTCTGTTCGGTTTCGCTTAGGAGGATGCGGGTGGGGGATTTTTCGCTTTCCAGGGCGGACTTTAGTGGGGTGGGATCGGCGATCTCGGGGATGTCGGTGCGGCGGGATTGCTTGGAGGCCTCGAGGGCTATGCGGCGCCAGCGTTCGGCGCGTTTGGCGGCGGATTGGGCGAGATGCTTTTCGGTGCGGCGGGCGAGGATGGGTGTGATCTTCGCTATGCCTAGTTCGGTGGCTTTTTCGATGGCCCACTCCATGTGGTCGAACTTGAAGACGGCGAGGAGGAGATGGAGGGGAAGGTTGGCGTCGGACGCGAGCTCTTCGTGGAGGGTGAAGAGGACTTCGTCTTCGGAGGCGCGGGTGATCTCGGCGCGGTGGAGGAAGCCGTCGGAGACGACATCGTAGATCTGGCCGGGTTCGGCGCGGAGGACGCGGGCGAGGTGGACGGCCTGGTCGCCGGTGAGGGATGCGGTGGTGGCGGTCCAGGTGTCGGCGATCCAGCGGCGTCGGGTCATGGGGTTAGTTTACGGGTTGGTAGGGTGGATTCTCACCGGGGGGTGGGGCGCTTCGGGCGAAATGCGGGGTCCCTCCACTGCCCCTTCGACGCGCTCCGCTGCTCAGGGTCCGGTCGGGATGACGGATTTGAGCGGATTTGCTGTTGGGGGAGGAGGGCAAACGCAGATTCCCTTCGGGAATGACAATCAAAAAAGGCAGGGCAACTGCAGATTCCAACGGTAAGTGGAGTCAGTTGGCTACTTTGGGGGCGGGGTTGGGGACGGCTTCGCTGGCGCGGCTGATCATGACGGCCTGTTTGCCCTGATGGTAGAGGTCGACGTTGAGGATGGCGGTGCGGCGGTGGTCCCATACGTCCTGTTTGACGGGGAAGTGGAGGAGGATCATGCCTTCGGCGGATTGGCCGGGGCTGATCATGGTCTCGCGGAGGAGGGGTTCGGAGGCGAGGGGCTTGAGGGCGGGAAAGGAGGTGTAGAGGTTGGCGAAGTCGTCTTTTTCGACGGCGCTGGTGGTGATCTCCTGGCCGTCGCCGGTGGTGAGGGTGGCGGTGAAGTCCTTGAGGAAGAGGGGGAGGCGGAGGCCGTCGGTGATGCGGAGGGTGGTGAGGACGTAGAGGTCGTCCTGGCCCTGATCGTGGCCGACGAGGATGGATTCGCCCTTGAAGACGGTGTGGGCGGGGTAGACGGTGGTGTGGAGGATGTCGAGGTCGGCGGTCTTATGCGGGGTGAAGCGCATGACCAGGGCGAGGGTGATGCCAAGGATCAGAAACGCCAGAAGGACCGGTGCCAGCAGGTTGCGGCGAGCGGATTGGGCAAACTTGAGGTCGGACACTGGGATGAGAATAGCAAGGCTGGTTGGTTTTCAGAAGATTAAAAAAGCTGGAATTTAACTTAGTCACGGTGGTGCAGGTCTGTAAACGCTGGTGGAGGTGAGAATGCGGGCGGTGTACCACAAGAGTTGCAGGTGGGAGGTCAGTCCTTTTGGACGGCGTACTCCTCCAGAAGGACGGTGATGAGGGCGGCGGTGGGGACCGAGACGAGGGCGCCGACGATGCCGGCGAGGGCGGTTCCGAGGAGAAGGGCTACGAGGACGGTGAGGCCCATGAGGTTGACGCTGGAACGCATGATGCGGGGGGTGAGGACGGCGTTTTCGAGATTGATGTAGACGGCGTAGAAGATGAGGACGCCTCCCATCTTGGTCCAGGAGTCGAGCGCGGCGACTCCAGCGGCGATGACGATGGTGATGACTCCGCCGGCGATGGGGATGAGGTTGAAGAGGCCCATGAGGAAGCCGAGGAGGAGGAAGTATCGGACGTGAAGGAGGCCGAAGACGATGGTGCTGGAGACTCCGAGGATGAGCATGAGGAGCCCCTGGCCGACGAGCCACTTGCTGATCTTGCGCTCGGCCTTTTTGAGGGTGTTGTTGAGGCGGTGGCGTTCGGCGCCGGGGAAGAGGGAGAGGAAGAAGTGGTAGGCGTGCTCGCCTTCGAGCATGAAGTAGATGCAGAGGAAGGCGGCGGTGAGGATGTCGAAGAGGTGGGAGAGCCAGAGGGGGAGTGAGGTGAAGAGATAGCTGGCGGTGGCGTCGAAGGCTCCGGCGGCGCGCTGGGCGAGGGAGTCGATGCCGAATTTGTCGGCGAGGGGGAGCTTCTTGATGCGGGCGACGACCTCGGGGATGCGGTGGGGGAGTTCGGCGGAGAAGTTGCGGAGGTCGCTGAGGACGGGAGGCAAGCCGGTGGTGAAGAAGACGGCGAGGACGAGGGCGACGGCTGCGATGAGAAGGACGATGGCGACGCCGCGGGAGGGCTGGTAGTTGCGGATCTTCAGCTCGCGGATGCGCGTGACTGCGGGCATGAGGACGACGGCGAAGAGAGCGCTGACGTAGAGGATCAGCAGCTCTTTCTGGAGGGTCCAGGCGAGGGCGAGCAGAAGGATAACGACGAAGAAGAAGAGGATGTTGCCGCGGACCTGGGCGCGGGTTTTTTTCTCGTAGGGGGTGAGGTCGTCTGGGATGGGGTTGGTCAGCCGGGTTCTCCTGTGGGTGCTGACGTTGAGATGCAGATAGTGTGCGCTTAATCGCTCAGGTCCGGGAGTGCGGAGTCTGAGTCTGGGGTTTGGGCTGTCTTCACGGTGGTGTGATGGGACGGTATCGCATCCCACCCTTCGCAAAGGCGCGAAGGATGGGGCACCCGGGCATTTACAGTCTGCTGGAAGGTGCTTTCGATGGGGGCAAGGCGAGGAGGAGGGCTTCGACGGTCTGGGCGGGCGTCTGGTCGGCGGTGGGGATGGTGAGTGCGGCCATTCGGCGGTAGAGGGGGTGGCGGCGCTCGAAGCGGAGTTGAGCGGCGGCGGGGTCTTCGAGGACGGGGCGGGCGATGTCCTGAAGCATGCAACGGTCGAAGAGGGTGGGGAAGGGGGCGTCAAGGAAGATGGTGAAGGTGGCGGGGGTCTGCTCGAGGAGGAGGCGGTTGGTGAGGTCCTCGGGGGTTCCTCCGCCGAGGGCGAGGACGATGTTGCTGTAGCCGAGGGCGGAGGCGAGGGCGGTGGACTCGAGGCGGCGGAAGCGGGCTTCGCCTTGCTGCTCGAAGAGCTGGGGGATGGTGGCGTTGGTGCGGGCTTCGAGGTGGGCGTCGAGGTCGAGGAAGTTCCAGCCGATACGGGCGGCGAGGAGGCGGCCGATGGTGGATTTGCCTGCGCCCATGAAGCCGGTGAGGACGAGACGTTTGAGGTGGGCTGGGGCCTGGGTCATGGTTTCGGTCTGGGTCTTGATTTGGGTCTGGGATTCGGTTTGGGATTCGGTGGACGTCATTGCCTCTCCTTAGTGTGCCTGTGAAACGAGTGGGGCGGAAAATGAAAGAGCCGCAACCTGGTGTGGGTTGCGGCTCGGGAAGGTCGAAGACTCTGAAGTTTTTAGGTGTTTTCAGAGATGCATGCGAGGACTCCACTGGCCGCTGGATGGCGCCAATAGGAGAAGGTAAAAAAAGCGGACTGGAAGCGGCTCGACATGCTGGTATGACGATACACCGTGGGTTTGGGGGATTGCAAGGTGAAACGTTGGGTAGTGAGTTAGTTTGAATTTAGGTTGCCGCTAAGAATGAAGGCTATGAATCCGAAGTAGGCGACGAAAGCTAAAGCGTAGATACCTAGAGCCCCGAGCATAATCCGCCTGCGAATTAGCTTGTTTTCAAAAAGCTTCCCAATGAGAAACGCTATTAAGAGCGTCGCCACAAATATTGCTACCGCGAGAGATAGCAACTCGATCAGTTGAGGTATCCCGCCCATTGCGTCATGCTCTCACCTCTTTTATGACGGTACAAGCTCTTCAACGATCCGTTGGTGGTGAACAAAAGGACAGACAAACAACAAAGACTGAATGCGGGGGTCTCTCCACTGCGCGACGGACGATAAGACGGTCCGTCGCTTCGGTCGAGATGACGTTTTTTGGGGTTCTGAGGGTGTTCTGGGTGCTGTGGTGTTCTGGGTGCTGTGGTGTTCTGGGTGCTGGGGGCGCTCTAAGGGTGTTATGGAGCTGGTTCTGTGAAGGGTGCGACGGGTTTGCCCCATTCTTCGCTCAAATCTTTCCAGGTCGGATTTTGCGCGACAATCAGGCGGATCTTCTTGATGCGAGACCAGCGTTTAAGCTGCTTCTCCCGCGCGATGGCGGCAGTGACTTCAGTGTACCGCTCGAAATAGACGAGCTTTTCGATCTTGTACTTCGAGGTAAAGCTGCTTTCGTAACTCCCTGCTTTGTGTTGGCTGGTACGGAGTGCGATTTGGGTCGTTATGCCTATGTAGAGTTTTTGAAAGGTGCTGGAGAGGATGTACACGTAGGCTTGCTCGACCATAGCGGGATTATTGCAGGGTTCGATGGAGGACAAACAACAGCAAAGACAGAATGCGGGGGTCTCTCCACTGCGCGACGGACGATGAGACTGTCCGTCGCTTCGGTCGAGATGACGATTTCTGGGTGTTATGGAGTTGGTTCAGTGAAGGGTGCGACGGGTTTGCCTCACTCCTCGCTCAGATCTTTTTGGAGGCGGCGGATTCCGACAGTGCTGAAGGCGCGTCAGGCTTTTATGGAGGGGGCCAGGTAGCCTTCGGTGGCGAGGTGCTGGCCCATTTTGGCGTACATCGCGGGGTCTTCGGGTTGCCAGGTGGCGAGGCCGTCGACGTAGCGGTTGAACATGCAGAAGGCTGCGGCGATCAGGACGGTGTCGTGGATTTCGAGGTCGGTGGCGCCTTGCTCGCGGGCTTTTGCGACGTCTTCTGAGGTGACGTGCTTGCCGCCTTGTTGGACCTTGCCTGCGATGGTTAGCAGGGCTTTTAGTTTTTCGGAGACGGGTGCTTGCTCGTAGTTTTGTTTTACCTGTTCGACGAGACCCCAGTCGTTGGCGAGATGCGCGGCGGCGGCTGAGGCGTGGCTGGTCTGGCAGAAGTAGCAGTCGTTTTGGGTGGAGACGTAGGTTGCGATTAGTTCGCGCTCGCCGGGGGTTAGCGTGCTGGGCTCGTGCAGGAGGACGTGGGCGAGCTCGCGCATGGGCTTGGCGGTCTCGGGGCGATAGACGAAGCCGCTGCTGATTCCTGCGAAGCCTTCGGGCAGTTTGATGTGGGGCATGAGAGCTCTCCTTTGTGTGTTAAGCGTGTGTTAGCGTGCGGCTTCGGCTGGTAGATATTCTTTGCTGACGTTGACGTATCCGTCGCGTGCGATCCACTTGCCGCGCTCGCGATACATGGCTTCGTCGCGGGGCTGGGTGGTTGCGAGTCCGTCGACGTAGCGATTGAACATGCAGAAGGCGGCGGCGATCAGGACGGTGTCGTGGATCTCGATGTCGGTTGCGCCGTGGGTGCGGGCGGCGGCTACGTCTTCGGTGGTGACGTGCTTGCCGCCGCGCTGGACCTTGCCGGCGATGACGAGGAGGGCTTTTAGTTTTTCGGAGATGGCGGCGTTGTGGAAGTCGTGCTTCACCTGTTTGACGAGTGCTTCGTCTCCGTTGAGGCTGGCGGCGGCGACGGCTCCGTGAATGGTTTGACAGTAGTAGCAGTCGTTTTCGGAGGAGACGTAGGTTGCGATCAGCTCGCGCTCTGCCGGGGTGAGGGAGTTGGGGGCGTGGAGGAGGATCTCTACGAGATCGTTGAGCGGCCTTGCGGTTGCGGGACGGAAGGCCATTGCGCCGCGGATGCCGGGGAGACCTTCGGGAAGTTGGATGTGTGCCATGAGGGTGGTCCTTTCAGGATGGAATTTGTTGGGGAAGTGGGTTGGCTTCAACGCTGGTCTTTGAAAAAAAGAGACGGCGGACGGGGTCGCCGCAGAGGACGATGACTAGGCCTACGAGTGCGGGGATGGGATCGTGCATGAGGATCATCAGGTTGATGACGGCGCAGCCGAGGAGGAAGACGATGGGCGCGGTGGGGAACCACCATCGGCGCACGGGCTGCGGCATGCGGAAGAGGGTGGTGACTGAGAGAGCGAGAAAGCAGACTGCGGAGAAGATGATGAAGGAGAGGATGCGGTTGAAGGCTCCGAAGGTAAGGACCAGGAGCGCGAGGCTCGTTTGCAGGAGTACGGCGTTTGCGGGAGTTCCGAAGCGCGGATGGAGCCTTCCGAATGGAGCGAAGAATGCGCCGTCTTTTGCCATGGCGTAGTAGACGCGTGGGGCCGCCATGGTGAGGGCCATGAGTCCTCCGAGGACGGAGAGCAGGACGCAGGCGGAGAGGACTTTGCCTCCGGTGGTGCCGAAGAGTGCTTCGCCGAACTGGGCGACGAAGGCTGTGTTGGAGACGATTTTTTCGAGCGGGACGACCATCAGGAACGAGGCGCTGACCAGGAGATAGACAGCGGTTACGAGGAGCACTCCACAGGTGAAGGCGAGGGGCATGTTGCGGCGTGGGTTGCGGACTTCGCCGGCGATCTTGCCTGCCTCCCACCATCCGCCGAAGCTGAAGAAGGCGCTGACGGTGGCTCCGGCGATGGCGGCGAAGAGAGGCTCGGAGCCGGTGCGGCGTACGGTGAGGGGCAGGAGGTTTGAGGTGGTGGCGTGTCCGGAGATCCATGCCCAGAGCACGAGGCATAGGAGGACTCCGATCTTCAAGAGGTTGGCTGTGGTCATGACGCGGCGGCTGAGGCGAGACCCTACGTAGTTGAGGAGAGCGAGGCCGATGAGGATCAGCGCGGGGATGACGATTTGTGTGTGCGGTGGGAGGCCGAAGAGGGACAGGACATAGGGGGCTGCGCCTACGGCGAGAGCGGCGGCGAGGCCTGGGTCCATGACTGCGGCGGACATCCAGCCGTAGAGGAATGCGAGGCGGGTGCCGTAGCCCTGGCGGAGGTAGATGTATTCGCCGCCGGTGAGGGGGTAGTTGATGGCCAGCTCTGAGTAGCAGAGTGCTCCGCATAGCGTGATGAGGCCCATGCCGCACCATACGGCTGCGAGGAGGAGAGGCGAGCCCAGCGATCTTGCCATCGCTGCGGGAGTGAGAAAGATGCCGAGCGCAATGGACTCTCCTGTAACTACGGAGAGGGTTGCGGCTAGGCCCATCTGCCGGCGCTGTTCCATCAGGGAGCCATGCTACTCGACGGAGCTGGAATAGCCCATCCATCAAAGGGTTGAGATTGTGGTTGCTCAACAGCCAGATGCCGGTTGGGAATGACAAGAAAAGGGCAAAGACAAATACGGGGATTCTTCGACTGCGTTGCTCACAAAAAGCCGTGAGCAACTTCGCTCAGAATGACGATCCTCTTTTGGGGAGGGGAACAATGCAAAGGCAAATGCAACAGCAAAGGCTGAATGCGGGGGATCTTGACGGATACCGCAGCATGAATTGGTTCGCTGCAACTGAGAGCTGTGGCTGCAATCCACTGCGCGACGGACGGTGAGACTGTCCGTCACTTCGGTCGAGATGACGATTCTGGGGTGTTATTGCGCTTCGGCTATGGGAGGGTTACTCGTAGCGGAGGGCTTCCATTGGTTCTACTTGGGTGGCGCGGCGGGCGGGGATTCCGCTGGCGATGAGGACTACGGATGCGAGGATGGCTACCGCGAAGAGCAGAGGAGTGAACGTCTGATTGGTCGCCGCTGCCCAGTGCGCCAGACCTTTTTGCAGCAGGATGGTGAGCAGGATTCCAATCGCAACGCCGGTGCCGACGCTGGTGATGGCTGAGCGCACGACTAACTCGAGTACGCTGCCGCGGGGGGCGCCGAGGGCCATGCGGATGCCGAACTCGTTGGTGCGCTGAGAGACGGTGTAGGAGACGACGCTGTAGAGGCCGACCGCTGCGAGAAGGAGAGCGAGCACGGCGAATCCGGCGAAGAGCCAGGAGAGGAGCTGGCCCTGGGCGTACTCCTGCTGGGTGCTGATCCAGTGGTCGAGGTCGCGGACCTGTCCGCCGATCTGCTGATCGTGATCGACTGAGGCGATCTGCAGACCGATGGTGTGGATCATTGCGGTGGGTGGGCCATCGGTGTGTACCAGAAACTGGGTATAACCCCACATGGCGAGTGTGTATGGGAGGAAGACCTCGGGGACGACTGGATTGCGCAGGCCGTCATCGAGCTTGTCTTCGATCACCCCGATGATTGGGATCCACCCTGTTGCACTCGGTTGAGGGGTCACCTCTGGAGGCGCGTTTTTGATAGCCCCCACCTGGAGGGAGTGGCCGATGGCATCGCCCTTCGGGAAGTACTTGCGGGCGAAGGTTTGGTTGATGACTGCGACCGCGTTTGCGTTATGGTTCTCGGCTTCGGTCCAGAGGCGGCCCTGGAGGAGGGAGATTTTGAGCAGCGGAAAGTATCCCTCGCTGACAAAGTTGAACCGCGCGGTGCGGTCCTGGGAGGAGGGTTGGCCGAGGAGCTCCATCGGCGAGTTGAGGCCGTTGTTTGGCGGCGTGGCGTTGGCGGAGATGGCTACCATGCGAACGCCGGGGATCTCGGCGATCTTGTTGCGGAGGAGTTCGACGTAGGCGATGCGATTGGGGAGGGTGGAGTAGGAGTCGCGAATGGGCAGACCGATGGACATGGTGTTGTGCGGGTCGTATCCGAGAGGCGTGTGGGCGAGCTTGAGGAAGCTTTGAACGGCTGCGCCGGCGGCGGAGAGGAGCAGGAGCGTGAGTGCGATCTGGCCGGCGATGAGTGCGTTGTGGAGGGCCCGGCCGCTGACGGTGCCGGCGACCTTGCGGGTGCCGGTCTGCATGGCCTCGCGAACATCGGGGCGCGAGAGACGCAGCGCAGGCCAGAGGCCGAAGAGGATGCCGGTAAGCAGAGAGACCACGACAGAGAACGCCAGGACGGGGAGGTTGATGGCGAAGGCGGCCTCGTGGGGGAAGGAGTATTCGGGCAGGAGCGCGATGATGCCGGCGAGCAGCTTGTAGGCGAGGAGCACTCCCAGCGCGGCGCCGGTGACGGAGAGGAGGAGGGCTTCGGTGAGGAGCTGGCGGACGATGCGCCCCCGCGAGGCACCGATGGCGGCGCGGACGGCAAACTCATGCTCGCGCGCCACACCGCGGGCGAGGAGAAGGATCGACACGTTGCCGCAGCCGATGGCGAGGAGCAGGAGCACGGCACCGAAGAGGAGGGCGAGGGAGGGGCCGATCGCTTTCATGAACTGATCGTTGAGGCCGATGACGGTCAACGGTCCAGGGTTGGGTGGGAAGTTTCGCGGAGAGTCCTTTTCAAACTGGGTGAGGAGCGGTTGCATCTGCTGTTCGGCGAGGTGGTGGCTGACTCCGGGCTTGAGGCGGGCCTCTACCTCGTAGGCGTCGGGGCCTGTGGTGGTCTTCAGGGGGAGATAGACGTCTGCGTCATTCCAGGTGAATCGCTTTGCGGCGACGCCTACTACGTTGTACGGCTGGTGATCCAGTTGGATGGTCTTGCCGATGATGGCGGGGTCGCCGTTGAAGCGGCGCTGCCAGAACTTGTAGCCGAGGACGAGGACGGGTTGCGGGTCGTGACCTTCGATTGCGTCCGATGGCAGAATTGCTCGGCCGAGCAGGGTGGGCACGCCGAAGAAGTTGAAGGCGTTGGACGTCATCTGGCTGCCCTGCACGTCTTCGGGCAGGTCGCTTCCGGTGATGGTGAAGCGTTTGAAGTTCATCAGGGCCGAGTCCTCGATGGATGGGACCTGGCGGAGTTGTTGCCATTGGGTGGCGGTTAGCTGGACGGGATAGTAGCCGTTGCCTGTGGTGCCGCCGAGGGTAAAGTGAACCATGCGGTCGGGTGCGGCGTAGGGGTAGGGATTCATCACGACTCCCCAGACCACGCTGAAGACGGCTGAGGTTGCTGCGATTCCGCAGGCGAGGGAAAGGATGGCGGTGGCTGCGAAGCCGGGACTCTTGAAGAGTTGGCGGAGGGCGTAACGAATGTCTTGAAGGAGAGATCTCATGCAGACTCCTTGCGCAGCCGATTGGACCTGCCGGAGTGAGTGCATGTGAGTGACCAAAGGAGATGGGGCGGGGGAGGGGTTAGATGGCCTGTATTTGCGGTGTTTCTGCGGTGTTTGCTGGTCTTCGGGGGTGAGGATTGCGAGAACGATGTCCGCTAATGGACGGAGGAGTCCATATACGCACAGGTTGCATAAGCTTGCAGCTTCGGCAGGAAGAGGCTTGGCGACAAATACAAATACAGGGATTCTTCGACTGCGTTGCTCACAAAAAGCCGTGAGCAACTTCGCTCAGAATGACGCTCCTTTTGGTGGAGGGGAAACAATACAAAGGCAAATGCAACAGCAAAGGCAAAATGCGGCGGTCTCTCCACTTCGCGACAGACGATGAGACTGTCCGTCGCTTCGGTCGAGATGACGATCTCCGGGGGATGGCGCTTAAACCCGCCGAATAGGTCGATACGCCCTAGACGGTTAGTGGGATGGGGAGGTCGTCGTCGCCGGCGACGCCCTGCTTCAGCTTGTTCTGGATGTTGCTCCAGACGGCGTCGCTGGGGTCCTGGTCCTCGGTGGGTTCGAAGAGGCTGCGGGCCTGGTCGGCGATGGCTTCGAGGTCGCGGACGAGGGCGGCGCAGTCGGGGTTGTTACGGAGGAAGGTCTGGAGGCGTGGATCGGTGCTGACGTGGCCGTCTCCGTTGGCAAAGAACTCGGGCAGATAAGTCTCGAAGTCGGCGGGAGTCATGGTGTCGAAGTCGAGAGATTTGAATTCAGTCATACCGCTACCTCCTTGAGGCCGTTTGGCTGGGCAGCTGGTTGAGGCTGGCGGAGGAGTTCGCGAAGTTTGAGGCGGGCCTTGTGGAGCTGCGACTTGCTGTTTCCGGTGGAGCACTCGAGCATGGTGGCGATCTCGTTGTGTTCGAAGCCTTCGACATCGTGAAGGACGAAGACCATGCGATAGCCGGGGGGCAGGGAGGCTACGGCGCGCTCGAGGGCTACGCGGTCGACCGAGCCGGTGAGGGCCAGGTCTCGACTGCCGAAGTCGCGCTTGGGTGCGTCTTCTTCCGAAGGGTTGATGGTCTCTTCGAGCGAGACCAGGTTGAGGCCTTTCTTGCGGAGGTGCATGAGCACCAAGTTTACGGTAAGCCTGTGGAGCCAGGTGGAGAAGGCGGACTCTCCGCGGAAGCTGCCGATCTTGCGGAAGAGATGCAGGAAGGCCTCCTGGGTCATGTCTTCGGCCTCTGAGACGTTGCCGAGCATGCGGAGGCAAAGGGTGTAGACGCGGCGTTTGTGCAGGGCGTAGAGCTTGGAGAAGGCTTCTGCGTCGCCGTTCTTCGCGGCTTCGATGGCTTCGGCTTCGCCCGCGATGGGTGGATTGCGTTTGAAGACGCCAGGAGTGGGTAGTGTTGGTTGGGTCATTTGTAGGCCTTGGACGTCCATAGCTAGACTCCGGACTAAATTAATCATTCACCGTTAGTTTTCGCCTGCATCGAGCCTACCGCAAACGGAGGAAATATTGTGTCGTAGAAACATTGGATGGAGGACGGGCGGGAAGGGTTGTTTTGAGGGGGTAAACAGCTGATCTCTGTTGATCTCTGTGGTTTCCGCCGATCTTTTGTTTGGTTGATCAGGAGCCGATGAAACGGGCGTAGAGAGAGCGTGCGAGGGTGATGTCGGTGGTGCCCTGGATGAGGGCGCGGCCGTCTGGGAAGAGGGTGAAGGTGTGAGGGCCGCGTTGGAAGCGGAGGAGGAGGTCGTTGAAGCGGAGGTTGTGGATGTCGGCGTGGGGCGCGAGCCGGTTGCGCATGGCTGCGAAGTCGACGGGGCGGTGGTGCTCGTGAATCTGGACGGAGTTGCGGCCGCAGAGAGTGATGTGAGGGCGGCCTTCGCCGGCAAGGTGGGTGAAGAGGCGTTGGCCGCAGACGGTGCAGGAGGGGTTGGGGCGGGCGGTGCTGATCTCGGTGCGCTCGTTAGACCAGAGGTCGTGGGAGAGGAGGGTGCGGCGCATGAGATGGGGCTGGTTGGTGAGGAGCTTGAGGGCCTCTGTGGTTTGGATGGAGGCGGCGAGGTTGACGGCGGTGGAGAGGATGCCGGCGGTGTCGCAGGTCTCTACCGGGCCGGTGGGTGGCTTGGGGAAGATGCAGGCGAGGCAGGCGGTGGGGGCGTAGTTCTCCGTTGCCGGTTCACCGTTTTCAGTCCCGGCTTGCATTCGACGCGGGAGGATGTTCATGGTGGCGGCATAGGCGCCGATGGCGGCGGCGTAGATCCAGGGTTTGGATTGCTGGACGCAGTAGTCGTTGAGGAGGTAGCGGGTCTCGAAGTTGTCGGTGGCGTCGAGGACGAGGTGAGCGGGGGCGAGGAGTTCGTGGATGTTGGCGGGGACGAGGTCGGCGATGTGCGAGTGGACGGTGACGTCGGAGTTGAAGAGGGCGATCTTGCGTCGGGCGGCTTCGGCCTTGGGGAGGGAGTCGCGGGCGTCGGCCTCATCGAAGAGGATCTGGCGCTGGAGGTTGGAGGGCTCGACGAAGTCGCGGTCGATGAGGGTGAGGGTGCCGACGCCGGCGCGGGCGAGGAGGGAGGCGGTGGCGGCTCCGGTGGCTCCGATGCCGATGATGGCGACGTGGGCGGAGGCTAGAAGTTGCTGGCCGGTGGCTCCGATGCCGGGGAAGAGAATCTGGCGGGAGTAGCGGTCCGTATCGAGGATGACGGGATGTGAGATGGCGCGATTGGGAGTGGAGGGAATGGTGGTGACAGTTTTAGGGGTCGTCTTGGGGGGCTTGGAGGATTGTGCGGCGGCGGGGGTGCCGATGTGGATGCTCTTGGCCGGTTCTTCGAAGGGAGGGGCTGGATGCTTTGACATGATGGAGGTCGCGCCGTCCAAAAAAGGCTGCTGTTTCGTAGTATAGGGAAGGACGGATGAGCAGGGAACCGGCTCGCAGGCCATTGGCTTTCGGCATCCTACGAAAAAAGAGCTTTGCCGCGATTGTGGAAGCTCTGGATGCGGGCTCGCGGGTGCATCGTGAAAGATTTGTCGGGCTCCTCAAAATTAGATAAGGAATGATGGGTGGTTTTTTGGGTCAGGTGCTTCGAGGTCGCGCGCGAATACCACGGTGGGTAAGGTGCGGGCGTGGGGCTGCGACTGTGTGGTTTGGTTTGTGGCTGATGGCGGGTGCGGCCCTGGGGCAGGCGGTCCCGGCCGCGTCGACTCCGGCACGGACGCCGAACACTGTGCCGAGTGGTGCGACTCCCGCGCAGGGGCAGCAGGCAAAACCGGTTGAGGATAAGCCGGATTCGGTTGACGAAAAAGGTGCGGGGCTGACTACTTCGCTGTGGCAGTGGAAGGGTCTGATTGTCGAGAAGATTTTGTTTGAGGGCGTGACGTTCGATGCGACCGATACGCTGCCGAAGGAGTTGACGCAGAAGGTGGGCGTGCCGCTGGATCCGCAGGAGGTGCGGGCGAGTCTGCGGCGACTGTTCGCGAGTGGGCGGTATCGGGATATTTCGGTTCGAGGGATTCGCCAGGGAGATCAGGTGACGCTGGTGTTTGCGGGGGCGGCGCGGTACTACGTGGGACGGGTGACGATCGCAGGGGTGAAGAGCGAACGGCTGACGTCGCTGCTGGAGTTTGCTACGAAGCTTTCGCCGGGGACTGCGTTTACCGAGGCGCAGATACCCGCGGGGACGACGGGGATCAAGGAGATTCTGCAACAGCAGGGGTACTACGAGCCGCAGGTCGCGGTGAAGTCGGAGATCGATGAGGCGGGCGATCAGGTTAATGTAACCTATACGGTTGCAATTGGACCGCAGGCGAGAGTGGGGCAGATAAAACTGGTGGGCGACGATACGGGGTTGACGCCGGAGGAGTTTCGCAAGAGGTCGAAGCTGAAGGAGAACAGCAAGGTGCGGCGCGATACGACGAGCAATGCGCTGGATCGGCTGCGGAAGTTGTATCAGAAGAAGAATCGCCTGGAGGCGACGGTTTCGCTGCAGAAGCAGACGTATGATGACGCGCGGGACAAGGTCGATTACGAGTTCCATGCGAGCCAGGGACCGGAGGTGAAGGTGTCGGTGGAGGGGGCGAAGATTTCGACAGGGCGGCTGCATCTTCTGGTTCCTATCTTCGAGGAAGGGACGATTGATAACGATCTGCTGAACGAGGGTGTGTTCAACATTCGCGACTACGAACAGCAGCAGGGATTCTTCGACTCGAAGGTGGATGTGAGGGTGGTGGGGAACGGTACGACGGCGGAGCAGGTGGTGTTTACGGTGGATCGCGGGGTGAAGCACAAGGTCGTGGCCGTGGATTTGAAAGGCAACAAATATTTCACGGACGATCTGCTGCGGGAGCGGATGCGGGTGCAGAAGTCGAATGCGTATCAGCGGAGTGGGCGGTATAGTCCTGCGCTGGTGTCGGGCGACGTGGGTGCGATTCAGGCGCTGTATCGGGCGAACGGATTCGATCAGGCCAAGGTGACGACAGATGTGAAGGATGTTACGACCGCGAAGAACGGAAAGAAGATGAAGGTGGGGGAGATTGCGGTGACCTTCACCATTGTTGAAGGGCCGCAGCAGAAGTTTGGCAAAGTTGATTTGAATGGAGTGGGCTCGACCAGAGTGCAGAATGTGCGGGGCCTGATGAATGCGCAGGCAGGCCAGCCGTTTTCGCTGGTGACGCTATCGGGCGATCGCGATACGGTGTTGCAGTATTACCTGGCGAACGGATTTGATCAGGTGAAGGTGGAGATACGGCAGACGAAGGAGACGGCGGATGCGGATAAGACGGATGTGTCGCTGAACGTGACCGAGGGGCAGCAGGTGTTTGTGAATCGTGTGCTGCTGTCGGGGGTGGAGAAGACGAGGCCGAGTGTTGTGGCGTCGCAGATTCTGGTGCATGCGGGGGATCCGCTGGACCAGACGGCACTGTTGCAGACACAGAGAAATCTTTACAACATTGCGTTGTTCAATGAGGTGGTGGCGGCGGTGCAGAACCCTGCGGGAGACGCACCGCAGAAGAATGTGGTGCTGCAGCTGACGGAGGCGAAGCGGTGGAACGTGACGTATGGGTTCGGCTTCGAGGCGGCGCTGGGAACACCGCAGACAGGGACCATCTCGGAGGCGTCGTGCATCCAGCTTGGACTGACCTATCCCTGTAACCAACTGTCTCCGGATGGCAAGCCCGGCGTGAGCCCACGGGTTTCGCTGGATGTGTCGAGGATTAATCTGCGGGGGTCGGAGGATTCGCTGACGCTGCACACGACGTACGGCTTGCTTGAGCAGGTGGCGACGTTGACGCTGCAGAATCCTCATCTGCGGGGGAGCAAGAACTTCAGTGCGGCGATCTCTGGCGGCTACTCGAATGTGCAGGATATTACGACGTTTCAAGCGTCGACGTTGCAGGGGGACTTTCGCATTACTGAGAAGTTTCGGCGGCGGGACACGTTTATCTATGACTTTCTCTATCGACGGGTGAAGGTGAATCCGAACAGCTTGCAGGTCTCGGCGGATCTGATTCCGCTGCTGTCGCAGCCGGTACGTGTGGGCGGGCCGAGCGTGACGTGGTTTCATGACACGCGGTCGCCGGGGCCGTTGGATGCGGTGAAGGGACAGTACTCGACGGTGCAGGGCTTTGTGGCTTCGTCGAAGTTTGGGTCGCAGACGGACTTCTGGAAGCTGGATGGAACGAACTCGACGTACTACCAGCTTGGCAAGCTGAAGTATGTGTTTGCTCGTGAGACACGAATTGGATATGAGCGGGCGTCGGGGATGAATCCGAATGCCGGAAGTGATGCCTGCGTGGGCGTACTGCTGACGACGAATCCGAGCTGCAATGCGATACCGCTGCCGGAACGGTTGTATGCGGGTGGTGCGAATTCACATCGGGGCTTTCCGATTAATGGCGCGGGGCCGAGGGACTTGCAGACCGGCTTTCCCGTGGGTGGATCGGCGGCGTTCGTAAATACGTTTGAGTTGAGACTGCCGGCGCAGACTTTGCCTCTGGTGGGCAATAACGTGAACTTTGTGATCTTTCACGATATGGGCAATGTGTTTCAGAATGCGAAGGATATGTTTCCGAGCTTTACGCGGTTTCATCAGCCGGACAAGGGGACTTGCGCGAATGTTTCAGGGATCATCGGGACCTGCAGCTTCAATTATTTTTCGCACGCGGTAGGGCTGGGCGCGCGGTACAGGACGCCGGTTGGGCCGATTCGTGTGGACTTCAGCTATAACCTTAATCCGCCGGTGTATCCGATTATTTATGACTTCAACAATAACCCTCCGCATGAGGGACAGGCTTCGCACTTCAACTTCTTCTTCAGCATTGGAGAGAGCTTCTAGATGCGTTGGATGACGCACAATACGAGGTTGTTGCTGGTTGCGTTTGCGATGACGCCTGCGTGGGGGAGCGGGCAGGTCTGGGCGTCTTTGCAGACATCTGCGGGGCAGACGGCGACGGCACAAACGGGGGCTGCGAGCTCCACGCCAGTTGCTACGCCTGGTTCTGCGCCTGGTGCTGGGGCGCAGAAGGGTGTGGTGCTGGATCGCGTGGTCGCGGTGGTGAATGGCGATGTGATTCTGGAGAGCGATGTCGATGAAGAACGGCGGTTCGAGGATATTCAGCCATATCGAAGGATCGCGGGTGACCGTTCGAGGGAGAGCACGATCGAACGATTGATCGATCGCGATTTGATCTTGCAGCAGGCGGAGCTCGAGCCGGAAGACGCAATCCCCGAAAAGGACTTGGATGACCAGTTGACGATGCTGCGAAAGGATATTCCCGACTGCAAGAAGTATCACTGCGAGACCGATGAGGGTTGGAAGAACTATCTTAGCGACCACGGATTTACGGTGGAGGAGTTCCGCGAGCGATGGCGGATGCGGATGCAGCTATTGAAGTTTATTGAGGTGCGGTTTCGGAATGGTATCAAGGTTTCGGACGCTGAGATCAAGGAGTTTTACGAGAAGAGGATGATGCCGGAGTATGCGGCGCGCAATGTGACTCCGCCCAAGCTGGATACGATCTCGAAGAGGATTGAAGAGGTGCTGCTGCAGCAGCAGGTGGGGGCGCTGCTGGTGGACTGGTTGAAGTCGCTGCGGGTGCAGGGCAGCGTGAAGATTATGAATCCAGGCGAGGTGGCGCCATGAGCGACCTGGAGAAGAGACTTCGCGACAAGGAGAAGGAGCTCGAGGCGAAGGTTGCCGGCGAGATTGCGAAGGTGAAGCGATCGCTGGCGAAGCGGATGATGATCTGGATCGGCTGGACCGTGGCGGCGTTGTTGTTGCTGGTGCTGGTGTTGTTCGGGGTGTTCGCGTGGTATTCGAGGACGAACGACTTCAACCGAAGAGTTGGCAAAGAGGTGGTTAAGGTTCTGGAGGACGCAACTGGCGGAAGGGTGGAGCTGGGGAAGATCAGCTTCGACCTCTGGCATCTTGCGGTCGAGGCTGATGGGTTGGTGATTCATGGGTTCGAGGGGCCGGGAGAGCCTCCTTATCTTGCGGTGGATAAGGTTCTGCTGCGGGTGGAGATCTTCGACTTCTTCACGCATGTAACCGGTAGCGGAGTCTCGTCGCATGTGCGGCTGAACTATCTCGGAGTGGAGCATCCTCAGTTCCACTTGATTGTTGATAAGGATGGAAAGACGAATCAGCCGGTGCCGAAGCATCCGAGCACAAGTAAAACTTCGGTTACCGATACGTTGCTTGATCTGAAGGCGCAACAGGTGGTGGTGTCGAATGGCGTGGCGCTTTTGAATAACCGGGCGATTCCGTTTAATCTCGCTGCGCGTGATCTGGATGCGGAGGTGCACTACATCGCGTCGACAGATCGCTATGGCGCGACGGTCGACCTGAAGGATCTGCGGACGAAGATGGGCAAGCAGGTGGAGGCGCAGTCGGCGTTGAGCCTGGCGGTAGAGCTGGGAAGAGACGCGATTGAGCTGCAGCGGTTGAATTTAACTACAGGCAAGAGTTCCAAACTGGATGCGACTGGGAGCTTCAAAGACTTTGCCAAGCCGGAGTGGCAGGCGACCGTAAAGGGAACGGTGGAGATCAGGCAGATCTCGGTGCTTGCCGATGTGGATGGTTTGAATGCAGGGACGGTGGACCTGGATTTGAATGGGCATAACTGCACGACCTCGCCTGCGGTGGCGCAGAAGCATCCACCGTTCTGGCGACGGAGCCATCCCGCGGAGACGACGAAGCCGCCGCGGCCGTTGCCACCGGATCCGGACTGTGTGGCTGGGTATCTTTTGGCGGGGACGGCGAAGATTCACAAGGCTGCTTACCGGAATGAGAATGTGCGATTGCACGATATCGATGGCGGTGCGACGCTGCATGTGACGCCGACGGAGTTGTTGTTGACGGCGTTGACGGGATATCTGCCGGGCGGGGGGAGTGCAGCGGGGGAGTTGCGGATTGCAAATTGGCTGGGTGAGGTGCCACCGCAGGATGTCGCGGTTAGCTCATCCTCGACGAAGGCTGCGATAACGACGGCCAATACAACAGCCAAGACGATTGGGGCGAAGGCTCCGATTACAGAGACTGCGAAGGTGCCGGCGGTACAAACGGCTCATGCGTATTTGACTGCGATGGTTACGAAGATTCCGCTGCGAACCATTATGGATGTGACGGCGCCGGAGGACTATGGCGATCTGGGATTTGATACCGCCGTGAGCGGGCCGGTGAAGGTGGAGTGGGGCGGACCCGCGAAGAACATTGCGGATACGGTGGAGGTGGATGGGAATCTGACGTTTGCGCCGACGGGGGTGAAACGGCGCGGCGCGTTGAACGATGTTCCCGTGACAGGACAGACTCTGGCGCACTACACGGGCCGTAACGAGACGGTGCGGATTCAGAGGATTACGTTGCAGATGCCACAGACGAACTTTGAGGCGTCGGGGATTCTGGGTGTGAATGAAGGCGATCCGCTGACGGATCTGCGGGTGGATCTGACGGTGCGGGATCTGTCGGAGTACAACCAGCTGCTGACGACGCTGGACCTGGAGGGAAATGGAAAGAGGGGCACGGCGGCGATTCCTGTGGTGCTGCATGGCGCGATGCAGTTCAACGGCACGGCTAAGGGGAAGATTGCGGATCTTGATGTGAAGGGGCATCTGCAGGCGACGAATGCGGAGTTTGCGCTGGGAACGACTGACGTGTTGCTTGATTCGCTAGTGACGGATGCGGAGTATTCGCCGAACTCCGGGGTGGTGGTGGCGAGTTCGACGATCAAGCGCGGGACCGCGGTGCTGAATGTGGAGGGCAAGATTGCGCCGCGGAAGGTGACGTCGCGGCGTGGTGTGGTGACTTATCTGTGGGACGACGGGATGGCTCTGGACGCGAAGGTGCAGCTGGCCAATGCGCAGGTCGTCGATGTGTTGCAGATTGTGGGACAGGAGGAGAAGGTTTCGCTGACGGGAACGGTAGCGGCGAACGGACATGCGGTGGGGACGCTGAGGAGTTTGAGTGGGGGTGGTCATGTCTCGTTGATGAACGGCGTGGCTTATGGGGAGCCGTATGAGTCGGCAGTAGCGGATTTGACGGTGCAGGGGAAGGACGTGGAGGCGAACAACGTTGTACTGCGGCTGCATGGGATGCAGATCGCGGGTAGCGGTGGGTACGACATGGGTACAGAGCACATGCATGGGCATGTCGAAGGGCATGATATTCAGCTGTCGAAGTTCGAGACGGTGAAGAAGGCGAAGAACGATGTCGATGGGACGGTGAACCTGGTTGCGGATGCGAATGGGACGCTGACGCAGCCGGGGTTGAAGGCGAATGTCACATTGAGTGGGGTGTCTTATCGAGGGCAGGCGATTGGCGAGGCGGCGGTGGAGGCGCATAGCGAGGGAGAGGTGATGTACTTCACCGCGGACTCGACGCTGGTGGGGGCGAAGCTGAATGCTTCGGGACAGTTGCGGCTGACGGGGGACTATCAGACGCAGGCGAAGATGACGGTGGCGGGTCTCGATATCGGCAAGCCGCTGGGGATGTTTGGGCCGGGGACGATGAAGGCACAGTCGATGATTAATGGGACTGCGACTGTGAGCGGGCCGCTGAAGACACCGAAGGCGTTGAGTGGCGAGGCTGAGTTCAACCAGGTGGATGTGAAGCTGCAGGGAGTGGAATTGAAGGCGGCGGAGCCATTGCGGGTGGGACTGCGTGATGGTTTGGCTACGCTCGAGCAGGTTCACATCACCGGGCAGGATACGGACATGCGGGCGAGCGGGACGGGACAGCTGTTTGGCGCGACGGATCCGAAGGGAGGCAAGCTGGATGTGAAGGCGACCGGGAGCGTGAGCATGACGGTGCTGCATACCTTCGACTCGGATGTTATTTCGACCGGCAAGGTGGAGTTCACCGTGGGCGCCGGCGGGTATGTGACGAATCCGGAGCTGACGGGAAAGGTTCAGTTTGACAAGGTGAATGTTGCGATCGATGGCGTGCCGAATGGGTTGAGCAATATGAACGGCACACTGGTGTTCAACGACGACCGGCTGCAGGTGCAGAGCCTGACTGCGACCACTGGTGGAGGAACGCTGAAGATTGGCGGATTTATTCGCTACAAGAATGGGTTGTATGCGGATCTGTCGGCGACCGGCGATGTGGTGAGGGTGAGGCTGTATGGGCTGAGCGCGACGGCGAATGCGAATCTGAAGTTGCAGGGGGGGCCGGAGAGCTCGCTGTTGAGCGGAACGATCTTGATTACGCGATTTGGTGTGGGGGCTGATGTAGATTTTGCGGCGTTTGGTTCTGCTGGTGGGGTGAGTCCGCCGCCCGATCCGAATGCTCCGGCGAACAGGATTCGTTTGGATGTGCATGTGACGAGTGCGCCGCAGCTTGATTTTCAGAACTCGTATGCGAAGCTGGCGGGGACGGTCGATCTGCAGATTCGCGGGACGGCTGCGGTGCCTTCCTTGCTGGGGCGGATCGAGATCAATGAGGGAAGCGCGACGTTCGCGGGGACGAAGTATCAACTGCAGCGCGGGGAGATTTACTTTACCAACCCAGTGCGTATCGATCCGATCATCGACCTGGATGCGACGGCGCAGGTGGAGAACTACGACATTACGATTGGGCTGCATGGGACTTCGACGAACTTGAAGCCGACGTATCGGTCGGAGCCGCCGCTGAGTGAGTCGGATGTGTTTGCTCTGCTGGCGCTGGGACGGACGCAGGAGGAGGCGCAGCTCTACCAGGAGCGGCAGGTGCAGCAGGGAACCGATCCGACGACGAGTGCGCTGTTGGGTGGTGCGTTGAACGCTACGGTCAGCAATCGCGTGGAGAAGCTGTTTGGGGTGGGCAGCGTGAAGATCGATCCGGCGTTTGTGGGGACGCTGGGCGGCTCGTCGGCGAGGATTACGGTGCAGCAACAGCTGTCGCGGCAGATTACGGCGACGTTTGCGACGAATGTGAATACTTCGGCGCAGCAGCTGATCCAGGTGCAGTATGACTTGAACCACGACAACTCGATTGTGGTGGCGCGAGACGAGTCGGGTGTATTCAGCATTGTCTATAAGCTGCGGAGAAGGTATCGTTAGCGCGCTGAGGCAGATGCTGCATCTTACGAAGTGTGGATGACGGCGCGGATGCCGTTTATCGCGGCGCTAACGATCTCCGGAGGGAAGACTATGGGCAGGATGAAGAACTTTGCATGCGTCGGCGTGTTGGGTTTTGCCGGTCTGGCGATGTTGGGCGGGGCATCGAGAGGCGTGGCCCAGAGTGCGGCCAGCAATGTCGGATCGGGGCCAAACGATGCGCAGATTCAGGCGGATGTGACGAAGGCGCTGGATAACAAGCGGTTCAAGGATGTGAAGAGTTCGGTGCAGAATGGCGTAGTGAAGCTGACGGGGACAGTGGAGCTTTACAGCGCGAAGCTGGACGCGGATGACCGTGCGCACCACCGCAAGAATGTGAAGGGGGTCGAGAATCAGATTGAGGTTGTGGGGCCTGAGGTCGATGATGTGACGCTTCGGAACAAACTGGCAGAGAAGCTGGCGTACGACCGGGTTGGGTATGGGACGACGGCGTTCAATGCGTTTACGATCGGCGTCGAGAAGGGTGTGGTGACTCTGGGCGGGACCGCGTATGGGCCTACGGATAAGGACTCGGCGTTGAGCCTGGCGGAGAACTATCCGGGGGTGAAAGATGTGATTGACAACGTGGAGGTGGCGCCGGTGTCGCCGATGGATGACCGGATTCGATTGGCGGAGGCGCGGTCGATCTATGGATTTCCGCAGCTGAACAAGTATGCGATTGATCCGGCAAAACCCATTCGGATCACGGTGGTGAATGGAAATGTGACCCTGTCGGGCGTGGTGGACAGCCAGTCGGATAAGGATGTGGCGAATATTCGGGCGAATGCTGTTCCGGGGGTGTTCAAGGTGGTGAACAACCTGGAGGTCGTTGGTGGTGAGGCGGAGAAATCGGATAAATAGAGCGGGTTTTTGAGGTTTGGGCACGCTGGTTAGGTTGGTGGGGCCTAACTCTTTTACGATAGAAGGATGGCATCGTTGTGGAAGAGTACAGTTGTAACGCTTGAGATGATCAAGTGGGAGCATTCGGTGTTTGCGCTGCCGTTTGCGTTGACGGGTGCTGTACTGGCGGCGGGTGGCTGGCCGACGTTGCGAGTTCTGGGCTGGATTATTGTGTGCATGGTGGCTGCGCGGTCTGCGGCGATGGCCTTCAATCGACTGGCTGATGCGCAGTTGGATGCGGCGAACCCGCGTACCGCGATGAGGGCTTTGCCTGCTGGTGCGCTGAGCAAGGGGTTTGTTGCGGGATTTGTGGTGGTGTCGATCGGGCTGTTCGTGGTGGGGGCGGCGATGCTGAACCGGCTGACGCTGGAGCTTGCTCCTGTGGCGCTTGCCGTGGTGCTGGCCTACAGCTACATGAAGCGGTTGACGCGGTGGTCGCATGTTGTGTTGGGACTGGCACTGGGGATTGCGCCTTCGGCAGCGTGGATTGCGGTGAGGGGATCGCTGGATATTAGGATTGTGGTGCTGACGGCGGCGGTGCTGTTGTGGGTCGGTGGCTTCGATGTGCTGTATGCGTGCCAGGACTTTGAACACGACCGCAAGGTGGGGCTGAACAGTGTGCCGCAGGCCTTCGGCATCACGGCGGCGTTTTGGATTGCGCGCGCGATGCATGTGGGGATGCTGCTGCTGCTGTGCTGGCTGATGGAGCTGTTTGGGCTGGGTTGGATTGCGATGCTGGGGGTTGGACTGGTTGCGATCCTGCTGCTGTATGAGCACTCCATTATTTCGCCGAAGGACCTGCGCCGCATGAATGCGGCTTTCTTTACGCTGAACGGCGTTATCTCGGTGGTGTTCTTTGGGTTTGTTGCCGCGGATGTATTGATGCACAAATAGAAAGGCCCGCTCGATGGCGGACCTTTCCAAAGGGTTGACTGCCGGTTAGGTGCGATGCTCTTTCTTGAAGTTGTCCAGCTTTTCGTTCACGCTGTCTTTGACATTGTGCGCTGTGTTGGCGATCTTTTCGCGCATATTGTGAGCCGCATCTTCAGCGCGGGCTTTCAAGTCTTCGCCTTTGACATCAGCGTGAGCGTGGACATCTTCATTCGCGGCAGCCGCGGCATCTTTAGCCTTGCCCCAGGTCTCCTTGGCGGCACCCTTGATCTGCTCGGCAACGCCGGAGTTGGCTAGTTTTTGATTGCCGACAGCTTCGCCAACGCCTTGTTTGATCTTGCCTGCTACCTGATCGAATTTACCTGTTACTTTTTCGGTGTTCATGGTTTGCTCCTTGCGTGTGTAAAGCGGGAGGGCTGCTGGGTGACTTCCAGGAACGGTTAGAGGGCTCGTCTACCGGACAGCAGGTTGAAGATGAGCACGATGATGGCGAGGACCAGAAGGATGTGAATCCATCCGCCGAGGGTGTAGCTGCTTACAAGCCCAACAACCCACAGGATGAAGAGAATAATTGTGATTGTCCAAAGCATTTGGGTCTCCTAGACGATTGCCGGTTTTGCGTCCCCGGTTCGCTGTGATGGTATTCAAAAACTCAGGCCCGTCTTGTGGTAAGTTGCCCGGTTCGACGAGGGGGTTGCCAGTGGGAATAAAATATGGATCAAACAGGAACGAATATACGGGGTGTTTGGATTGAAGGTGGCGATTCAAGGAGAGTTGGGCTCGAATAGCCACATGGCGACCGTCGAGATGCTGGGGAGCCGCGAGTTAGAGATTATCGCTTGTACCGTGTCGGCCCAGGTGCTGGCGAAGGTCATCGCCGGTGAGGTCGATGCGGCGGTGCTGCCGATTGAGAACAGCCTGCACGGATCGGTTGCCGAACACTATGATCTGCTGCTGGATCTTCCGGTGCATATTGAGCGCGAGAGCTTGCTAAGGATTCGACACAACGTGATTGTGATGCCGGGAGTAAAGCTGCAGGAGATAAGGAGAGTGATGTCGCATCCGGTGGCGTTGTCGCAGTGCCGGAGATTTCTGGCGTCGCATCCGGAGTGGGAGGTAGTTCCCTTCTACGACACGGCGGGGAGCGTGAAGCGACTGATGGGGGAGAGTCTGCGGGATGTGGCAGGGATCGCACCTGTGCTTGCGGCAACGGAGTATGGCGCAGAGGTAGTGGTGGCGGCCATTGAGGACCACGTGGAGAACTACACGAGGTTTCACCTGGTGCGGCGTGACGGTGCAGCTTTCGAGGAGCCGGCGGGTGACGAGAACAAGATGAGCCTGGCATTTGCCATCGAGCATCGCCCCGGAACGCTGGTGGCCGCGTTGCAGAGACTGGCGGAGGCCGGGGTAGATCTGACTAAGATCGAGTCCAGACCGGTTCCGGGGAGCCCATGGGAGTATGTCTTCTATGTCGATGTGCGATTCGATTCGGCGGAGAAGGCTGAGACTGCTTTGACTGCGTTGCGGGATCACTGCCGGATGGTGAAGGTGCTGGGGCGGTATCGGGCGGCTTAGGCTTCGAGCATCGTTTCAGGGGGTGGTACACGGAAGGCGGCGCGGTGGCGCTGAAGCAGCCAGATCAAGAAGAGGTTGATGATCAAACCGACCATGCCCGAAGAGATGATCATCGTGCTGGAGTAAAAGTAACTTGGTGTCGGCTGGCCAGGCATTGTGGGGATCATGGAGATGAAGTTAGCCGTGTATTGGCGGAACTGCGCCTGGTACCAGGGTAGAAAAGTGAGGGCCGCGTTGCAGATGCCCAGAATGAGGAATGCGATGGCGGCGATACGAGCCGGTTCCCTGAGTTTGATGAGGCCGTATCCGATTACCGAGATGAAGATCACGCATACGAGATAGAAGGCACGCGCTAAGGGTATCGGGAGGATGAAGCCCAAGAGGAAGGCCGGTAAGGGAAGAAAGAGAAGGGGTATGCAACAGACCGCGCCAAAGAGAAAGAAACAGGCTAAGAGGGTGATCGCAAGAGGAGCACTCTTGACGGCGCTCCCGGCGGTGCCAGGGTGCTCGGAGGCCAAAACTGGGTTTTGGAAGAGTTCGCGAACGGCGCGGCGATTGAAGTAGATCAGCCACCAGATACCAACGGCGGCGACGAGCAGATTGATTGCGCCCATGACCAGAAAGACGATGAACGTGATGCGAGGATCTGCTGCTGGTTGTTGAGTTTGAAGGGTGGGCAGCATCGTACGGCTAAGAAGCAAGCCAAATACGGCAAGAATGCTTATAAAGGCAAGTCCGCCGCCGATGATTAGGATGGAGTAGCGAGCCCAGGAGCGGAGGCGTAGGATTCCGATTACTGTGAGAATCGCCCAAATGGCGAGGGCGATATAGAAGCCGCTGATGGCAATCATCAGGTAGGTGACGAAATGTGGCGTCGCAGGGACGGTTGGCTGATGTCCGGCGGAAATACCTGCGAAAGCCATCAACGACGAGATGAGCAGAAGAAAAAGCGCTGCCAAACTGAGCACAACGGCAGAGAAGATAAGTCCTATGGGCCGCTTCATGAGGGCCCAGTTTAGCCGGTCAGGGAGACTCAGTTACAGATTATTTATGTTGGACTTCTAATTTGGTGGATTCCCTGGCTAGAACGGGAAGACTGAGGATTAGAGCTGACCATTGATGGGAATGGAGTTATGGCCGATGACAGAGTAGATAAACATACTTTCAGCGGAAGAGGGGCATAGTTTGCGACCAGACGAAGACTTGCTGCATCGAATAGTGGATAATCTGATAGAGGTACACTCAATGCCAAGCGACTTTGTAAGTGTGATTCAACCGACGGCGACCAAAACCAGCGAGGGGTCGGGTGTTGAAGTGGTAGGAAAACGTCCTGTTCCCGTGTTGCCGGTGCGGGATACCGTCCTGTTTCCTCACGCGGTGCTTCCGCTGACGGTGGGGCGCGATAGCTCGATTCAGCTGATTCAATCGCTGGGCGAGGAGAAGACCATCCTGGTAGTGGCGCAGCGTGATGCGCGGCAGGATGCTCCGCAGGCTGCGGATCTGTTTGCGACCGGTACCAGAGCGACGGTGCATAAGGTCGTCAAGATGCCGAACCAGAGCCTGTTCGTGTTTACCGAAGGCAATGAGAGGGTTCACCTTGGCGAGTTTGCGCAGCTGACGCCGTTTATGACCGCGGAGTATGAGGTTATTACCGACGTGGAGCCGGAGCGGACACCTGAGGCCGAAGCGTTGCAGCGGAATGTGGTCAGTCAGTTTCAGCAGATTGTGACGTCGTCGCCGACACTGAGCGACGACCTGCAGACCATTGCGATCAATATCGACGAGCCTGGAAGACTGGCGGACTTTATTGCTTCGTCGCTGCCGTTTTTGACTACGACGGACAAGCAGGAGCTGCTGGAGACGCCGGGTGTATCGGCTCGTTTGGAGCGCATCAACAAGCACCTGGCGAAGGAGCTCGAGGTGCAGCAGCTGCGCAACAAGATCCAGACCGAGGTGCAGGATTCGGTGCAGTCGTCGCAGCGGGATTACTATCTGCGCGAGCAGTTGAAGGCGATTCAGAAGGAGCTGGGCGATGTGGATGATACGCAGAAGGACATCGCTGAGCTGAAGGAGAAGATTGAGACCGCCGGGATGCCGGAGGATGTGAAGAAGGATGCGCTGAAGGAGCTGGGCCGGTTGAGCCGGATGAATCCTGCTGCTGCGGACTACTCTCTGACGCGGAACTATGTGGAGTGGCTGGCGGTGCTGCCGTGGTCGAAGACCTCTTCGGGCGAGGTGGACATTCTGAAGGCGAAGGCGATCCTCGATGAGGATCACTACGGCTTGAAGAAGGTGAAGGATCGCATTCTGGACTATCTTTCGGTGCGGCGTTTGAAGCCGGATATGAAGGGGCCGATTCTGTGCTTCGTTGGGCCTCCGGGCGTGGGTAAGACCTCGCTGGGCCGGTCGATTGCGAAGGCGCTGGATCGCAAGTTCTCACGTATCTCGCTGGGCGGTATGCATGATGAAGCCGAGATTCGCGGACATCGAAGGACGTACATCGGCGCGCTGCCGGGGCAGATTATTCAACACCTGAAGCGGGTTGAGGTGAAGGACCCGGTGTTCATGCTGGATGAGATCGATAAGCTGGGGCGCGACTTCAGGGGAGATCCTGCGAGTGCGTTGCTCGAGACGCTCGATCCGGAGCAGAACAATACGTTCCGCGACAACTATCTCGATCAGCCGTTTGATTTGAGCAAGGTGTTGTTTATCTGCACGGCGAACCAGCTGGATACGATTCCCGGTCCATTGCTTGATCGTATGGAGATCATTGAACTGACCGGTTATACGGAAGAGGAGAAGGTGAATATCGCCATCAAATACCTTATTCCGCGGCAGATCAAAGAGAACGGAATTACGGATGAGCAGATCGAGTTTCCGAAGGACAGCGTGCATCTGATTGCGCGACACTACACGCGGGAGGCTGGTGTTCGTAAGCTTGAGCAGCAGATTGGGACCGTATGCCGCAAGGTCGCCCGCAAGATTGCAGAGGGTCAGACGGAGAAGGTTGTGATCACTCCTGAGATCGTGCACGAGTTTCTTGGCGGCATCAAGGTGCGCGTGGATACCGAGATTGCGGAGCGGACCAAGCGCGCTGGGGTTGCGGTCGGACTGGCGTGGACACCGGCGGGCGGCGATGTTTTGTTCATCGAAGCGAACCGGATGAAGGGCAAGGGCGGGTTCACGATCACGGGTCAGATTGGCGATGTGATGAAGGAGAGCATGCAGGCTGCTTTGACCTGGGTGCGCTCGAATGCCGCGTCGTTAGGGCTCGATGAGGACTTTACCAAGGATGTGGACCTGCACATTCACGTGCCTGCAGGGGCGATTCCGAAGGATGGTCCTTCGGCTGGCGTGACGATGGCTACGGCTCTTGTCAGCCTGTTGACGGATACTCCGGTGCATCCGCTGACGGCGATGACGGGCGAGATTACGTTGAGCGGCAATGTGCTGCCGGTTGGCGGAATCAAGGAGAAGTTCCTTGCGGCGAAGCGGGCCGGCGTGCGGGATGTGATTCTGCCGGCGGATTGCAAACAGCAGGTGGATGAGGACTTGACGCCGGATCAGATTGAGGGCGTTACGTTGCACTACGCTACGCGGATCGAGGATGTCCTGGCGGTTGCGCTGCCGAAGACTCGAGCGGAGAAGGCCGAGGACGAGGTGGTTCGCGAAGAGGTCCTTCACGCTTCGGTGTAGTTTGGAGTGAGAAAAAAATGGGCGGTTCGGCGATCTGCCGGGCCGCCTTTTTTCTTTTTTTGGAGAGTTTTTTTGTTTTGTGGTGGAGGGGCGTTTTTGCAGGGGTTTTTTCGAAAAGTGGGTGTTTTGGTGTGGTGTTTTTGTGGTGTGGATGTGGTGATTTGCGTGGCTGGTGTGGTGATTTAGCCGTCATGTTTTTGGCGTCTAAAAATGTGACATGTTTTTGAAGTTTATTTTTTGCGGTGGCTGGGAGTGGGGAGGCTGGGATGATGACGGTTGGGCATTCGACGCTGGAGCTGGGGGCGTTTCTGCGGGCGCTCGGGGAGAACGGCTGCTCGACGCTGGTGGATGTGCGGCGGTATCCGGGGTCGAAGAGGTATCCGCAGTTTGGGCAGGAGAGGTTGTTTGCTTCGCTTGAGGGGGTCGGGATTCGTGGGGTTTGGCGGGTGGGGCTGGGAGGGCGGAGGGCGGCAAGGAAGGACAGCGTGAATACGGGGTGGCGGAACGAGAGCTTTCGCGGGTATGCGGACTATATGCAGACGCCGGAGTTTGGGGCGGAGATGGATTGGCTGATGGGGCTGCCGGATCTGGAGACTGCAGTGGTGATGTGCGCGGAGGCGGTGCCGTGGCGGTGTCACCGGTCGCTGATTGGGGATGCTGTGCTGGCTCGCGGTGGGGAAGTGGAGGATATCTTTGTGACGGCTGGGGGTGGGAGCTCGCGGAGGGTGCATGAGATGACGGAGTTTGCGCGGGTGGAGGGTGGGCGGGTGTGGTATCCGGGGAGCCAGGAGGCGCGGTTGTTCGATTGAGGGCTTGTTTGAGATGGGGACCGGACGGGTTAGCGAGTCAGCGAGTCAGCGAGTTGGCGAGACAGGGGAACTCTTCTGAAGGCGTTGCTTTTGGGCGGAGGGGTGGATTGGGGAGGAGATCGGTCGTCCTTCGGACGATGCCCACATCTCAAAATCGAGATATGGGGCACCCGGCTCGTGGGGATTGAGATGGGGTCTGAGCCTTGGCGGGGAAGGACGACAGACGACGGCAGCTAAAGGTACCATCTCGGGGGCGAAGCATAACGGGTTGCGTGGTCCCGTTCCAGCGTTGGATTCAGATTCAGGGTTCAGATTCAGGATGATCGGAGGAGAGAGCGATGCGCAGTGTGATGGTGTTCAATATGATTTCGCTGGATGGATATATCGCGGACGCGAACGGTGATATGAGCTGGGCGCGCCAGCAGGATAAGGAGTGGAACGAGTTTACGCAGGGGAACGCGAAGGGCGACGGCCTGATGCTGTTTGGCAGGAAGACCTATGACCTGATGGCCGGCTTCTGGCCGACACCGGCGGCGACTGCGATGATGCCTGAGGTTGCGGAGAGGATGAACAGCGCAAAGAAGGTGGTGTTTTCGCGGTCGATGGAGGGGGCGGGGTGGAAGAATACGACGCTGGTGAAGGGCGATCCGGTGGAGGCGGTACGGAAGATGAAGGCAGAGGGCGGGGAGGGTATGGTGATCTTCGGGAGTGGGACGATCGTTGCGCAGCTGGCGGGAGCCGGGCTGATTGACGAGTATCAGATTGCGGTGATCCCGATGGCTCTGGGCGGGGGGAAGACGATGTTCGAAGGGCTGGAGAAGCCTGTGAAGCTGAGGCTGATGAAGCATCGCGTGTTTGGGAATGGGTGTGTGCTGCTGCACTATGAGCCGGTGAAGCTGTGAGCCGGTGAGGAGATGGTGGTTATTGGGCTGCTGAGACTACGGTGAACTTCGACTCAAGTGGTCTTCCTGAAGATTCGAAGGCGTGGCAGACGCAGTTGCGCCCGGCGGCTTTGGCGGAGTAGAGGGCTTGGTCTGCGATCTCTATCAGGTCTTCGGAGGTCTCCTTCCAGCCGTAGGCGGTGGCGATGCCGATGCTGATGGTGGGGGAGTTGATGGGCGCTCTCTGGCTGGCGATCTTAGTGGACTGGACTGCTGCTCGAAGCTCTTCGGCGATGCGCCAGGCCTCGCTGGAGGCGGATTGCGGGAGGATGACGAGGAACTCCTCTCCTCCGTATCGGCCGATGCTTCTGGAGTCGGGGATGATGTGGGCGATGACGCGGCCAAGCTCTTTGAGCACGGTGTCTCCGGTGCGGTGGCCGAAGGTGTCGTTGATGGTTTTGAAGTTGTCGACGTCGATCAGGAGGATGGAGAAGGGGGAGTTGTGCTGGCTGGAGTGTTGGCACTGTGCGTCGAGAAGCGCCATGATGTGACGGCGGTTGAAGAGTTCGGTGACGGGATCGATGATGGCGGCATGCTCGAGATCTGCGATCTTCGAGAGGTCTTTGGCGGTATGGAGCGCCAGGGTGCAAACGGTGAGGACGAAGATGGATGCGGCAAGGAAGACGAGGCTGACGAGCCAGTCGTCGTGGGGGTTTGGGGCCTCTGTGGTGTTGATGCGGAGGAAGACCGCGACCCCGGCGGCAGAGAAGATGATGAGCACGCTCATGGAGCGCCAGGTGGAACGTGCGAGTCCACGAGGCAGCATGGCGCAGATCCAGCGGATGGGGAGGAGGGCTGAAAAAAGAAAAGCGACAGAGATGGCTAGTATCAGTTGAATGATGAGGTTTGAGATAGCTGGAATGGTCATGGGATAGTGCGGCGGCCGATGTGGATTTGATGCCAAAAGGTGCGTGGATGTTGGTCGGCTCGCTTTGCTTGAAAGGATGATGGGCAAGTGAGGCTATCGCAGCGGTTAGGGGGACGGGTTGGACGAGATCCATTACTACGGACTACGGATACCTTCGCGGCGGGGTGCGTTACTCCCTTGGGGAGTGATGTTGAGGTTGGCTGGACGTCAAAGAGTCGTGCTCGCGTATTCTGATGGGATATGCGGGTACGGGTTCTTTATTTTGGAGTGCTGAAGGATGTCTTTGGCAGGAGTGGTGAGGACGTGGAGCTCGCGGATGAGGCCTCGGTGGCGGATTTGATGGCGGCCTGCCGGGGGCGTGCTGTGGGCGTTGCGGGGGTTTGGGATTCGATGGCTGTCGCAGTGAATCAGGAGTATGCGCGGGGTGTGGATGTGTTGAAGGATGGCGATGAGGTAGCCTTGTTGCCGCCGGTGAGTGGGGGAGTTGAGAGCAGGTTTGAGGGCCAGGATGCGGGTTGAGATTACAGATGAGGTGATTCCGTCGGCGGAGATTGCGGCGGAGATTAAGGACGGCGCGGACGGCGCGGTGTGCGTCTTCGATGGGATCGTGCGGGATAATACGCGGGGACGGAAGACGCTGTATCTCGACTATGAGGCGTATCGGGAGATGGCGCTGGAGAAGATGCAGGGGTTGGCGGGTGAGGCGGTGGAGCGGTTCGGCGTAAGGGATGTGGCGCTGGTGCATCGGCTGGGGCGGCTTTATGTAGGGGAGACTAGCGTGCTGATTGTGGTGGCTTCGGCGCATCGAGGTGCGGCGTTTGAGGCTTGCCGGTGGCTGATCGATACGTTGAAGAAGACGGTGCCGATCTGGAAGAAGGAACAGTTTGTGGATGGGGCGGTGTGGGCGGATGGGGAGCCGTTTCCTGAGGAGCAGCGGGTTGGCGAGACAGCGAGTCAGCGAGTTAGCGAGTCGGAGGGCGCTTCCGAGGGTGTTGCTTTGGCAGGAGCGGATGGGCTTGGGGAGGAGAGCGGTCGTGCTTCGGACGATGCCCACATCTCAAAATCGAGATATGGGGCACCCGGTGGGTTAGCGAGTCAGCGAGTCAGCGAGACGGCGGGATCCGGCGGTCATGCTTCTTCGGATGATGCCGATACATCAGAGGCGATGTATGGGGCACCCGGTTCTGTGGCTAAGGTCGAGGGTGGAGGCGGTCGGTGAGAGTGCTGGTTGGGGCTGTGGTTGGGCTGGTGCTGGTGCGGGGGGATCTGCTGGCGCAGGCTCCGGTGGTGCGGCAGCCTCCTCCGGCGGTGGGGGCGCAGGCGCCTAAGGATCCGGAGGATGTGCAGAGTCCTCCGGTGGTGGCGACACAGACTCAGACGGGTGGTAAGGCGAACGGTGCGCCTGAGGGCGGGTTTCCTACTATTCGGGTGGAGACGCGGCTGGTGAACGTGGCTTTGAACGTGGTGGATGCGAAGGGTTCGCCGGTGGGTGGGTTGGGGCGGGATGACTTCCAGATTCTTGAGGATGGGAAGGTGCAGAAGATCGCGGTGTTTGAGAAGGAGGCTACGACGCCGCTGTCGATTGTGCTGGCGGTGGATGCGAGCGAGAGCGTGTTGAGCAATGAGCGGCTGGAGAAGGAGGCGGCGAAGCACTTTGTGCGGGCGCTGCTGCGGGAGCAGGATGAGCTGGATTTGATGGAGTTCTCGGATGTGGTGCGGGAGCTTGTGCCGTTTACGAATCAGCCGAAGCGGATTGAGAGTGGTTTGAACGCGATTCAGCATGGAGATGCTACGGCGTTGTATGACGCGATCTACCTGGCGTCGGACCGGCTGGCGGGGACTTCGGCTGCGAATGGGCGGAGGCGTGTGATTGTGCTGATCACCGATGGCGGCGATACGGTGAAGGGGGCGCGGTATACGCAGGCGCTGGAGGAGGCGCAGAGGGCGGGGGCGATGGTGTACTCGATCATTATTGTGCCGATCTATGCGGATGCGGGGAGGAATACGGGTGGGGAGCATGCGCTGATTCAGATGGCCGAGGATACGGGCGGGAAGTACTACTACGTGGTGGACCCGAAGGATCTGGAGCCGGCGTTCGCGCATGTGTCGGATGACCTGCGGACGCAGTATCTGCTGGGGTATTATGCGCCGCGGCGCGGGACGGATAGTTCGTTTCGGCAGATCAAGGTGCGGATGACGGATGCGGAGCTGAAGGGGAAGTATGATCTTCGGTATCGGTCGGGGTATTACGCGGATGCGAGGTAGCGGTCAGGCGTCGGCGTGGGTGGGGTCGATGGTGGAGTGGATGAGGGTGATGATGTTGGCGGGGAAGCCGTGCTCGAAGGCGTGGCGGCGGATGATCTCTTCGTCTGGCGCAATGTAGATGCAGTAGATCTTGTCGGCGGTGACGAAGGAGGTGAGCCACTTGACTTCGGTATCGATGCCGCGGAGGGTGGAGCAGGAGCTTTTGGAGATGGCGGTGAGCTGCTCGCGGGTGAGGTGCGCGGCGTCGGGGATGTCGCGTTCGATCAGAAATTTTGGCATGACTGACCTCGAGAGAGATGGAGTTTCGAGCGGGGCCGGCGGGGCACAGGATACTCTGGTGGACAACGATAGCACTGGAGAAGGCTTCGGTCGATGGGAGGGTTACGGTGAAGAAGTTTGAGTTTGCGCATATTGGTGAGGGGATCGCGCGGCAGGCGGGGGCGTTGTTGCGTGGGTTTTATACGAAGGGGGTGACGACGGAGTACAAGGGCGATGTGGACCTGGTGACGGAGGCCGATCGGGCGAGTGAGCGGTTGATTGTGGAGAAGCTGAAGGCGGCGTTTCCTGCGCATGGGGTGTATGGCGAGGAGGGGACGCGGAGTGGGTTGGAGAGCGAGTTCCGGTGGTATGTGGATCCGCTGGATGGGACGACGAACTTTGCGCATGGGTTTCCGGCGTTCTGCGTGGTGCTGGGGCTGGAGAGGCGCGTCGCGGGGTTGGCCGCGGATGCCGATGGAGAGATGGTGGCTGGGGTGATCTACGATCCGCTACGGGATGAGATGTTTTCTACAGAGAGGGGCAAGGGCGCGTGGCTGAATGGGCGTGCGATCCATGTGTCGAAGACCGCTTCGCTGCAGGAGTCGCTGACGGCCACGGGGTTTCCGAGCAAGAAGCGGCATGAGAGCCCGAATATTCACTTTTATAACGAGATCACGCTGCGGTCGCATGGGGTGAGGCGGGCGGGGAGTGCGGCGCTGGATATGGCTTATGTGGCGGCGGGGCGGCTGGATGGGTTCTGGGAGTTCAATCTGAATCCGTGGGATACTTCGGCGGGTTTTTTGCTGGTGGAGGAGGCGGGGGGGACGGTGACTCACTTCGATGGGGGGAAGTTCACGCTGGATAGCCGTGAGACTCTGGTTACGAATGGGCTGATTAAGAAGGAGATGGTGCATCTGTTTACGGAGATGTTTGCGGGGCGGGAGTTGACGGCGATTCCTTCGGCGGCGGAGTTTGCGGCGAAGCGGTTGACGGCGAAGTAGGGTGCGGAAGAGGCGGACGGCGCGGGTGATGCTGTTTGATGAGGCGGGAGATGTTCTGCTGATTCGATTTGTGGTGCCGCGGGAGGAGGGGGAGTTCGTCTTCTGGGCTTTGCCGGGTGGAGAGATTGAGGCGGGGGAGACCGAGGCTGCGGCGGCGGCGCGGGAGGTGAGGGAGGAGCTTGGGCTGGAGCTGGTGGTGACGGGGCCGGTGTACTGCGACAGGAATCAGTTTCTGCATCAGGGGGAGATGCAGGACAATACGGATTTTCTGTTCAGGGCGAAGTGTTGGCGGGAGGAGCCTCGGCTGATAGGAGTTACGCGGGATGAGAGGGAGATTATGAAGGAGATTCGCTGGTGGAGTGAGGCCAGGATTGTGGAGTCGCGGGAGAGAATCTTTCCGGAGAATCTGGCGGAGCGGATGCAGGAGCAGAGCGGCTTGAAGTGAGCGAAACAGGGGCTGAAACGTTCGTAGTTGCATTGAGGAGTGAGTTGCGGACGAGAGCGGATGTGCTGCTAGAATCTACGTACGAGCTGAATTTGCGCGGCGAGTTTGGACGGTGACTTTTAGACGTGGATAAGGGAGATTTTTAAGATGGCTTATGTGATTGCGGAACCGTGCATCGGGACGAAGGATTCGGCTTGCGTGGATGCCTGCCCGGTGGATTGTATCCATCCGAAGAAGGATGAGAACGGGTACAGCGACGCGGTGCAGCTGTTTATCGATCCGGTGGAGTGCATTGACTGCGGCGCGTGCGTGCCGGTTTGCCCGGTGTCGGCGATCTATGCGGGCGATGATCTCCCGGAGAAGTGGGCGGAGTATCAGACGAAGAATGCGGCTCACTTCGGGCGATAAAGTTCGTTCAGGTGATTTCAAAAAGAGACGCGTGGCCTACGGGCTGCGCGTCTTTTTTTGGATGCGGCTCCCCTCGAGCGACTACGCAGAGCAGTTCGGTCGAAGATCAGGCTGGCCGCTCATCTTGAGATAGTGTCGATGACGAGGCCGTGCGAGCCGTTT
This sequence comes from Edaphobacter lichenicola, assembly GCF_014201315.1. NCBI lineage: Bacteria > Pseudomonadati > Acidobacteriota > Terriglobia > Terriglobales > Acidobacteriaceae > Tunturiibacter > Tunturiibacter empetritectus. Next base: position 123,791 of record NZ_JACHDY010000002.1, on the reverse strand, counting down.
CTTGCGTAGTCCTTTCCGGTGATCGTAACGTGCTCTCCGGCGTAGGGCAGTAGCCTGGTGTTCTGGGATGCGGAGGGTGTGTTGCTGTCGATCGGCAGATAGATGGTTCCGTCATCCTGCAGGATGACCAGAGGCGAACCGTTTTTGGCGCAGGCTTTCGCGCACGCTACTCCGATGGGTTTGCTCAGGCCCTTGGTGTACGCACATGCTGAGTCGATGACCCAGCCGGTGACTTTGATGTTTGCCCCGGGTTCTTCTGCCATTGCGATTAGGGAAACTGTCATTGCTGCTGCGACAAAGAATCGTTGTTTTTTGTTCACGCTATTCCTCCAAGAGTGTTGCTGGCGGCAGATGGGTTTGCTCGCGGAACGCAATCCTATACCAGCGGTGGTGGTTTTCGTCTTCCAGTTAGCGGTGGAATAGTCTGGTAGGGATGATTGAGCGGCAGGGAGAGGCGATCGTGTTGCGGGTGTGGCCGTTTCAGGAGGCGGACCTGCTGGTGAGCCTGTTTACGCGGGAGCAGGGACGGGTGAAGGGGGTGGCTCGTCATGCGATGCGGTCGCGGCGTCGGTTTGGCGGGGCGCTGGAGCCGATGACGTATGTGCGGGCGACCTATGCGGAGAGGCCGAAGCAGGAGCTGGTGCGGCTGGATGCGTTTGAGATTTTGAGTTCGCCGCTGTCGCGGCCGATTGATTATGCGCGGACGGCGGCGCTGCAGTTTGTGGCGGAGGTGGTGGAGGAGGCGCTGCCGGAGCAGGCTCCGGAGGATGCGGTGTTTCGGCTGGTGCTGGCGGTGCTCGACCAGATACAGGTGGGGAAGGTGTGGATGCCGGTGACTTACTTTTCACTGTGGATGAGCAGGCTGATGGGATGGATGCCGGAGCTGGGACACTGTGTTGTTTGTGGGTTGGATCTGCGTGGGGGGACAGTTTGGTATTCGGCGACGAGCGATGGGGTGACCTGCGAGGATGACCGAAGGCCGGGGAGTGTGGCGCTGTTGGCGGGTTCGGTGGGGGAGGCGGTGAGGATCTTTCGCGGGACCGTGGGGGAGTTGGCGAAGGAGGATTGGCCTAAGGGGCGGGCGGCGGATCTGCGGAAGTTTGCGGTGGAGAACCTGGAGCGGCATCTGGAGCGGAGATTGGTGAGTGCTCGGGCGCTGGGGAGGGTCTTGGGCGATTGAGGGAGAGCGGTTCGCGCGTGGCGCGAATGGCCACATCTCAGAATCGAGATATGGGGCACCCGGCACCCGGCGCGTGGCGGATGCGTGCCTCTCAGAGGTCGAGATTTGGGCAGAGGCAGGTGAGGTGAGTCCGAACTAGTCAACCTTATGGTGGATGTTCAAAGGTGGGCAGCGTCGGGTAGACTTTGGCCTTCTTATGAGCACAACTGGGTTTACGGTTTCGACTTCGTCTCGACGTTCGCTTGAGATATCGCTGGCTGCGCTGATTGCTGTTGGCGTGCTGGTGACCTTCTGGAGTCAGCAGCGTTATCCTGCGTTGTTGAAGAAGCTGCATGCCGGTGCGGCGGTCAAGGTGGCGGGCCCGATATCGTTCGATGCGTTGTTGAAGGTGACGCCGACGATGCCGGCGCCGACCAGGGTGATGCGGACGAGTTTGAACTGGCTGTATACGAATCGGTTTGGGATGTACTTTGCGCTGCCATTCGGCGCTGCGATGATGACTCTGCTGGCGGGAGTTGGAATGCCGAAGCGGTTCAATTCGGCTGCGGGAAATGTGCTGTGTGGTGCGGTGGCTGGCGCGCCGATGGGAGTGTGTGCGAACTGCGCTACTCCGGTGGGTCAAAGTCTCCTGGCGAGTGGGGCGAGCACGCGGCTGACGGTGGCTGCGATGATCAGTTCGCCGAGCTTCAATCCTGTTGTGGTGGCGATGGCGTTTGTCTTGTTTCCGCTGCCGCTGGCTGCGATGCGAGTGGTGGTGCCGGCGTTATTGCTGATTGGTCTGCCGCTGCTGGTTTGGGAGAACGATGTGGTGGTGAGGAGTATTGGTGTTGCGATGGAGGGGGAGGGACTGGGTCCTCGGTTGGTGGCGCTTTGCCGAACGTACTTGCGGAATTTGCTGCGACTGACCGTGCTGACCTTGCCGTGGATGCTTCTGGCTGCAGTGTTTGGAGCGTTGGCGGCTGAGCTGATTCCGGCGTATGGGACGCATGTGCCGGTCTCGGTCGGTGGGGTTGTGCTGGTGGCGATTCTGGGTACGTTGCTGCCGGTTCCAATGGCGCTCGATGTGGCGTTGGCGTATGTGCTGTATCGCGCGGGCGCGCCGACGCCTTATGTTGCGGTGTTGCTGTGCACTCTGGGGCCGGTGAGTGTTTATTCGTTGAGTGCGCTGGGGAAGCAGCTGGACTGGCGGACGACCCTGCGGCTTGGTGGAGCGGTGGCTTTGCTGGGATGTGTTGTTGGGTTTGTTGTGATGCGGTTCCCGATTCTCTAAAAGACATTGTCCTGCCGGACGGGCCCACTGCGCGTGGGGCGGTCACTTCGTGACTTGTATACACCTTCGGTTTGCGCTCCCGTTGGTCGCGAGGGAAGATTGATTCCGACCAACGGGAGGACCACGCGAAGCTCTAAAAAGGCGTGCGAACGCCCACTAGTGAGGGTTGGCGGCCATGGCGTCGTTGAACTGTTTGAAGAAGGCGGTGTATTTTTCGGGGCCGTTTAGTTCGGAGAAGCGGAGAGGTTTGACGCGTTCGACGAGGACCTCGGTGACTTCGGGTTGGGATTTGAGGATGGCGATGGTCTCGTTGAGGTAGTCGGCGAGGGGCATGGCGCGTGGGTCGGAGGCTTGCTGGCTGCCCATGAGTTCGGTCTGGACGTAGGGTGGGACTAGCTCGATGACTTGAATGTTGGTGGACTGGAGCTGATAGCGCAGGGCCTGGGTGTAGGAGTGGATGGCAGCCTTGGTGGCGTTGTAGGTGGGCGTCATCGCCATGGGGATGAAGGCGAGGCCGGAGGAGACGGTGAGGATGGTGGCGTGGGGCTGCTTTTCAAGGTGAGGGAGCAGAGCCGCGGTGAGACGGATGGGGCCGAGGAGGTTGGTGGTGATGATGGCTTCGGCGTCGGTTAGGGCTTCTGGTTGAGTGAGGAGTTTTTCGGGACGCATGATGCCGGCGTTGTGGATGACGGCGTTGAGGGCGGGGAAGTCGGCGAGAAGTTTGGCGGCGAAGGCGCGGATGCTGGCGGCGTTTTCGATGTCGAGGATGGCGGAGGACATGCCGGGGTTGGCGGCGACGGTGTCGTCGAGGGCTTGCTTGCGGCGGCCGGCGATGATGACGTGGTTGCCGAGTTTGTGGAAGGCCTCTGCGAGGCCGCGTCCGATGCCGGAGCCGCCGCCGGTGATGAGGATGGTGTTTCCAGTGGTATTCATGGTGGTGATTTCTCCTGAGTTGATAGTAGGATCGTTTGTATCGATTGGGAAGTAGGCACCTGAAAAATCTATACTTACCTGAGAGAGAGTGAAGGATCTATGGGAAAAACGATTGGTTTGGCTCGGGGTGTCGATAAGAAAGTGGCGAAGAAGGTGGTCGCGAAGAAAGCAGCCGCGAAGGGGAGGCCGAAGTATGCGGTGGAGAACGATCCGAAGGTGGAGGCGCTGGTGCGGGAGATTATCGCGCGGGTGGCAGATAAGTGGACCATGCTGGTGTTGGAGGTGCTGGAGGAGCATGGGGTTGTGCGGTTTACGCGGCTGGGGAAGCTGGTGGGGGGCGTGAGCCAGAAGATGCTGACCAAGACGGTGCGGCAGATGGAGCGGGACGGGCTGGTGACGCGGACGGTGCATCCGGTGATTCCGCCGCGGGTGGAGTATGAGTTGACGGCGCTTGGGTCGAGTCTGGGCGAGGCGTTTTGTGGGGTGTGGATCTGGGCGGTGAAGCATGGGAAGGAGATCGAGCGGGCGCGGGCCTTGTTTGAGAGGGATGCCGCCGGACGACGGGACTCTGTCTAGATGCGGCTGCCAACCAAGTTCTGGCATACTGCTGCGATGGCGAGGATGAGCGGGTTCGCGTCTGGTTGGGGTAGGGTGGGCGGGTTTGCAGAGGGCTGTGTCTGGGAGCGTGGCTGGGTTTGTGTCTGGGTTTTTGTCTGGGCCTTGTGTGCGGAGGGGTGGGTAGGTGGCCTGCCGGCGAGGGCGCAGGATGCGGATGTTCCGACGTTGCATGTTTATGCGAACACGATCCAGATTCCGGTGCTGGTGCTGGGGGAGGATCGGAAGAAGATTGCTCCGATCGCGCCGAACAGGTTCAATGTGAGCTTTGATGGAGGGCCGCCGTTTCGCGCCTCGCATGTTCGCCTGGAGGGCGATGATCCGATCTCGCTTGCGATCCTGCTGGACATGAGCGGGCAGGAGGTGGAGCTGTCGTCGAAGCTGGAGGACGCGATTGCGGAGCTTGTGCCGTTGTCTCTGCGCGGGCAGGATCATGTCTCGGTCTACGGGCTGGATTGCGAGCTTACTCGCTATGCGAATGACGTGCCGGCGGATGCGGCGCATTTGAGGAAGCTGGTCCATGAGGAATTGCAGTCTTGGGTTGACCGGAGGCGTGCGAAGGGCGATTCGAGGTGCGAACCGGAGGTGAAGCTTTGGGACGCGCTGGCTTTCGTTACCAATCAACTTTCCGGGCTCCCTGGCCGGCGGGTGATTCTTGCGGTGACTGATGGAAAGGATAGGGGCAGTAAGTACAGATGGAACGAGGTGAGGGTTTTTGCGCAGGCCAGCGCGGTTGCGATCTTTGGCATGACGTATGTGCCGTGGCTTGCGGTGGGCGCACCAGGGGTGAGCAACGTGCTGGATCCCTTTCGTTCGATCTGCGAGCTGAGCGGAGGGTTGGTGTTTTCGGCGAATCGAAGTGACGTGGGGGCAAGGCTGAAGGGGTTTGTGGCACTCGTTCGCGGGCGCTATATTGTGGAGTTTCCACGGCCGTACAACTCGACCAAAGGACAGCACGAGCTTGTGGTGACCATTGATAAGAGCAAGGCGTTTATTCGCTCGACGGGGATTTCGGTTCCGCTTCAGGATGCGAAGGTGCTGGCCGATCCGACCACAATACACCCGGATAGTACCTCGGCTCCGGAGGAGGGGAGGCATCCCATTTTGACGCCGCCGCAGTAGGGGCGTGATTGCGATGTTCCTTTTAGAAAGAGACGCGAAAAAATCCCGCACTCCTTTTTGGGGATGCGGGATTGGGGTTGAGTGGCGGCAGCGGCTATTTGGGAGGCGACTGCTTTGACTCGTTTTTGGGTTGAGGGGGTTGAGGGGCGCGGGCGGCTGGATGGGCGATTGGCTCGGGCTGCTCATGTGGGCCGGCTGGGCGTCCGTTGCGGAGGTTTTCGACCTGCTGCGGGCCAAGAGGACGACCGGGATCGGTCTTCTGGATGGCTTGCCGCTGCTGGACGAAGGTAGGTTGGGCGGGTGGGGGCTCGCTTCGGTTGATGAGGGGACGAGGTTGATCCACGGGACGCGGCTGTGGCTTGGGTTGTGATGCTTGTACGGGAGGTTCAGGCCTCTGCTGGTTGATGGGTGCTGACTGCTGCGGCCTCTGTTGGTTGATGGGCGCTTCCGGTTGAGGCCTTTGCTGGTTGACGGGAGCTGCTGGTTGAGGCCTCTGCTGGTTGATGGGTGCTTCCTGTTGCGGCCTCTGCTGGTTGATAGGAGCTGTTGGTTGTGGTCTTGGCTGATTGAACTGGGTTGTTGGTTGTGCCTGTTGCGTTGGAACGGGGTGCGCGGGCGGGTTTGGAGTGGGGGTGGCTCGTTCTACGGGTGCCTGCCGTGAAACGGGTTGGGTTGCGGTCTGCTGGATTGGCTGTCGTTGGACGGGCGCGGGTGCAGGCTGTTGGATTGGTCGCTGGCCGTTGGGCAGAGGCTGGACTTTGACTGCCTGCTGCTGTTGCGGGGTGAGTGTGTGGACGGGGACGGGGTGGGCCTGCGCTCCGGGTACTGCTTGCGCGAGGCCGACGCGGGTTTGGAGGACGGGGCGTGCGATGTTGACGGGGACAGCTCGGGCGGGTGCCGGGGCTACGATCGCACGAGTGGGCGTGATCATGGGATGAGGCATGACCTGAGCCTGGGCGAGCTGCTTCTGGTCGACGTGAACGGCTGCTGAGGCTACGGGGCGTCCGGCAGCGAAGGAGCGCTGGGGAACGACGGTGGTGGCGACGGTGCGGTTGACGTAGGTGATGTTGTTGACGGTGGTGTTGTTGACGTAGATGTTGGTGGTCCGGTTGTTGTAGACGTTGCGGACCTCGGTGACGTTGCGGTTGTAGATGTTGGTTACGTTGACGCGGTTCACGTAGCCGGAGCTGGCGTGATACCAGGGAACGTAGGTCTCGCGCGGGCCGAGGGGGAACCATGCGGTAAGGCCAGCTCCGTTGCCTGCTCCAAAGCCGGCGCTGATGGAGAAGCTAGGGCCTCCGACGAAGGCTACCAGAGCGGGAGAGTAGACGGGGCGGACGATGGTGGGTCCGGGGATCCATCCCCAGCGTCCGTTGAAGCTGGCCCAGCGGCCGTAGTGGAAGGGAGCGAATCCCCAGGGCTCGGCTTCGACCCAGGTCCAGCCCCAGGGGGCGATCCAGGCCCAGTGGCCGTTGTGGTAGGGGGTCCAGTCGCGGTCGACGTTGCGGGGATACCAGACCTGACCGTAGTCGGATTGGGACGACCACTCGCCGTACTCCTGGAGGTCGCTGTATCCGATCATGTCGGGGTTGACGTACTGCTGCGAAGCGGCGCGTCCGGCCATCTGGCGGCGGTCGCGATCCTGATCGAAGCGATCGAGGTTGTCGCCGGGTGCGAGCTCTACGTATTCGACGTAGATGGGGTTGGAGCCGGTGAGGCGGAGTGCCTGGCCGGGGTTGATGGCCTGGGAGAGATTGGGGCCGGTGGCTTCGGCCTCGCCGGAGTTGACGGTGACGACGGTGGTGTCGTCCTGGGGGTAGCTGTCGATGCGGACGTCGCCGGGCTGGAGGATGGTGATGGTGCCGTTGGGGGTGTCGATTTCGATGGAGGCGCCATTCTGGAGGTTCCAGCTGCGGATATGGATGGAGCCCTGGGCGAGGCCGAGTTGGGCGACCTGGTCGGTCATGCTGGTGAGGGAGAGGTCGGCACCGAGGCCCATGCGGATGGCGAGGGCGTCGCTTTGGAGCTCGGCGAAGCTGGAGTTGTCGACGTAGACGCGGTCGCCGTTGGTGAGGGGATAGTTGGGCTCGGCCTGACTGAACTGATCGACGCCGGCGGGCTGGAGGGAGACATTGCCTTGAAGGATGCTGAGACGGGCGACGCGCTCGGGTGGGTCTGCGTCCTGCGGGTAGCTCTGGGCGTGGAGGGAGAGGGTGGTGAGGAGGGTTAGGACAAATGTGGCAAGGATGCTCTTTTTATAAAAGCCCCGGATGGTGGTATGCGCGTGCGAGGTGTTCATATTTGTTCCTCGATACTCAGGTTGTATCAACCCGGCTTTTTGCAGATGGTGTCGCCGATGGTTGGAATTGGGTTGTAAATACACTCGGCCATCATACATAGAGGGAAAGTTGATGCAGGAGGGAAGAGGCTGGAAGTTCCTTGTGTTTCTGCTGGGAGAAGATGTGTGCGTCACGAATGGTGCGGTGGGGAATTGGGCGATTGCATTTAGAATCGAGGGATTACCGTTTTGTGAAGAGAGATGCATGACTGAGAGAGTTGGAAAGAAGCGCGCGCTGACGTTTCAGGAGCTGTTGTTTACGCTGCAGCGTTTTTGGGCGGATCGGGGTTGCGTGCTGCAGCAGCCTTACGATGTGGAGGTTGGCGCGGGGACGATGTCTCCGGATACGTTTTTGCGGGTGCTGGGGCCGAAGCCGGTGCGGATCGCTTATGCGCAACCTTCGCGGAGGCCGGCCGACGGGCGCTATGGGGAGAATCCGAATCGGCTGTTTCGGCATACGCAGCTGCAGGTGATTTTGAAGCCGCCACCGGTAAGGATTCAGGAGATGTACCTCGAGTCGCTGGTGGCGATCGGGATCGATCTGAAGGAACATGACATCAAGTTCGAAGAGGACAACTGGGAGTGGCCGGTGGGCGGCGCGTGGGGCGTGGGCTGGCAGGTGATGCTGGATGGGCTGGAGATTACGCAGTTCACCTACTTTCAGCAGTGCGGCGGGATGGATCTGGATCCGATCTGCGGAGAGATTACGTATGGGCTGGAGCGGATCGCGGGATTTTTGCAGGATGTGGATTCGATCTACGACATTGTGTGGGCGGTGGAGCCGGATACGGGGCGCGAAGTGACGTATGGGGAGATGCGGTTGGCTGAGGAGGAGCAATTTTCGGCTTACAGCTTCGACTATGCGGATGTGGGGAAGCTTTGGGAGCATTTGAATCTGTATGAGAGTGAGTGCAAGGCTCTTTTGGAGAAGGCTGGATTTCGTGACGACTTCAAGGACTTCGCGAAGATGGATGAGCTAACACTGAAGCGGTTTCCGGTGATGGGGGCCTATGAGCTGGCGTTGAAGTGCTCGCATCTTTTCAATCTGCTGGATGCTCGCGGGGCGATCTCGGTGACCGAGCGCGTTGGCGTGATGGCGCGGATTCGGACGCTGGTGGTGGGAGTGGCGAAGGCTTATGCGGCGCAGGGTGAACGAGTCAGCGAGTTAGCAAGTTAGCAGGTCCGCGTTCAGGCGAATCAGATTTGAGTGAGAGGGTAATGGCTGATTTTTTGTTTGAGATTGGGTTGGAGGAAGTTCCGGCACGGATGATTGCGGGAGCGCAGGCGGAGCTGGAGCAGCGCGTGGTGAAGATGCTGGAGCGCGAGCGGCTGGTGCGGCTGGGTGCGGTAGCTAAGAGCTTTGCTACGCCGAGACGGCTGGCGGTTTGGGTGGAAGACGTTGCGGAGCAGCAGGAGGATGTGGCTGAGGAGCTGGTGGGGCCTTCGGTGAAGGTGGCTTATAAGGACGGGGTGGCGACTCCGGCGGCGGTGGCATTTGCGAAGAAGGCGGGGGTGGAGGTTGCTGCGCTGAAGACGATTACGAACGCTAAGGGGGAGTATCTTGCGGCGACTTCGGTGAAGGCGGGGCGGGGTGCGGCAGAGGTGATCGCGGCCGAGATGCCGAAGGAGCTGGCGGGGATCTATTGGGCGAAGAATATGTACTGGCGTGCAGGGCGGCCGGAGCGGTTTGTGAGACCGGTGCGGTGGATGGTGGCGATGCTGGGCGAGAAGACGGTGCCGGTGGAGTTTGGTGGATATGTAGCAGGCAGTGTTACGTATGGGCACCGGGTGTTGTTTGGGGATGCGGCGATTGGGTTGAAGGCTCCGGGGAAGTACGAGGATGCTTTGCTGGGCGGCTTTGTGGTTGCGGATGTGGAGGCGCGGCGGCAGAGGATTCGGAAGGCTCTGGATCATGTAACGCGGACGGTGCCTGGGCTGCGGTGGCGTGAGGACCATGAGCTGGTGGATAAGCTGACGCAACTGACGGAGTGGCCTTCGGCGCTGCTGGGTGGGTTTGAGAAGGAGTATCTGGCGCTGCCGGAGGAGGTGCTGGTGACGGTGATGCGGGATCACCAGAACTACTTTGCGGTGGAGACTGGATCTCCAAAGACGGGGGACGGGAAGCTTGCTCCGCACTTTGTGGCGGTGCTGAATACGGAGGCCGATGAGGCTGGGGTCGCGGTGATTCGGCACGGCAATGAACGGGTGCTGCGAGCGCGGTTCAATGATGCTCGGTTCTTCTGGGAGTTCGACCAGCGGGTGCCGTTGAGGGAGCGGGTGAAGCTGCTGGAGAATGTGACGTTTCAGAAGGATCTGGGGAGCTATGCGGCGAAGGCGGAGCGGGTGCGCGAGCTTTGCAAGAGGCTGGCCAGCAAGGTTGAAGGCCGTGGGGTTGCGGTGGATTTGAACGCGCTTTTGGATGCGGCTTCTTTGGCAAAGACGGATCTTACGACTGAGCTGGTCAAGGAGTTTACAGAGCTGCAGGGTGAGGTTGGTGGTCTTTATGCGCGTGCGCAGGGGATCAGTCCGGCGGCTTGTGACGCGATCTATGACCAGTACAGGCCCGTGTCGATGGAAGATAGGATTCCGCGAACGGCAGAGGGACAGTTGCTGGCCATTGCGGATAAAGCAGACACGATTGCCGGCATGTTTGGGTTGGGGCTTGAACCGACGGGATCGAAGGATCCGTTTGCGCTGCGACGGGCGGCGAATGGGATTGTCAAGATTCTGGGGGAGAGTTCGGTTGAACTTGGGTTGGGTGAGATTTCGCGGGCCGCTGTGGGTGGAAACGAAGAGCTCGTGCGAAAGATCGAGGTCTTTTTCGCGGAGCGGCTGGAGTTCTATCTGCGTGAGGCGAAGGGACAGGCCTATGACGTGGTGAAGGCTGTGTTGGCGGTGGGGGCAGATGATGTTCGCGATGCTTCGGCTCGGGCGGAGGCTGTGACGGCGGTTCGTGGGTCGGATGATTTTGCAGCGGTGTCTTCGGCGTTCAAGCGGATGAAGAATATTCTTACGCAGGCCAGAGAGAAGGGGATTTCGGCGGCGGGCGGTGTGAATGCTTCGCTGCTGAAGGAGCCTACGGAGAAGGCGCTGGCGGAGAAGTCGGCGGAGTTGGCGGAGAAGGTGAAGGGGCTGCGGGGGGAGAAGAGCTACAAGGCGGCGTTGGAGGAGATTGCTACGCTGCGGCCGCAGGTGGATGCGTTCTTCGAGGCGGTGATGGTGATGGCGCCCGAGGAGGCAGTGCGGGCGAACAGGTTGGCGCTGCTCGAGAAGGTGCTCGGGGATTTCTCCGGGATCGCAGAGTTTTCGGAGATCGTGATCGCGGGCTAGTGCGTGAGGAGCATGACGCCGAGCATGAAGAGAAAGACTGCGAAGAGGGAGCCCAGCGGGACGAGGACACCTTCGCGGAGGCCGCTCCAGCGACCGCGGTCGAGTTGGCCGTCTTCGGCGCGAATGTTGGATTGGAAGGTTGGGGCTATTTCTTTCGATTCGATGTAGTTCATCTTGTTTTCCTGGGCGATGTGTCGCTGGCATCCGGCAAGACGTACAGGCAGAGATTGCTTAGTTCTGCTTGTAAATCGATGCTGAATGCGAGATGCGAAGTGGGCAGCTAGAGTTGCCATTCTTCGCAAGACCACTATGTGCTCGTCATCATGCATGACGAAAACCATTGACGGCAAGGGTAACGCGAAGTGGTGGTGCCTTGAATGACACTTCCTGGGGATGCACTCAGAGCTGGAGTTGCACCAGCTCTGAATGTTGCCGGGGCAGAAAGAGGTCGTTCTGTGGCTTGTCTCGCGAGGCGGGAAGTTCGCCGATGGCCATGGCGGTCTCGTCGCAGGCGTTGCGGCGGGAGCAGTGCTGGCAGTCTTTGAGCACTTTGTCGCGGAAGAGTTGACGGTCGACAACTTCGAAGTGGAAGTGCTCGAAGAAAGCGGGGATGCGGGTGAAGAGGCAGAGGCACTGGATGCCGCGGGCGTTGGCCTGGCGCAGGAGCTCGTGGACGAGCTGGCCGCCGGCTCCGCAGCCTTTGATGTTGGGACGAACGACGATGGAACGGATCTCGGCGAGGTGCGGGCCGTAGATGTGGAGGGCGGCGCAGCCGAGGAACTGGTGGGTGTGGGTTTCGACGACGGTGAAGGTGCTGATGTTGGCGCAGACTTCAGCGTAGGAGCGGGGAAGGAGCGTGCCGTCGTGGGAGAAGCTGTCGATCAGTTGATGGATGGCGTGGGCGTCCTGCAGCTGCGCTTTGCGGGTTCGCAGGAAGATGGTTTTTGGTTCGCTGCGGAGGGTGGTGGAGTGGGCTGATGGGGCGATGCGCGGCTTTGAGAAGAGGGGTGAGGCTGTGGGAGTGATTGGTGTGGTTGGGGTGAAGTGGAACGGGGAGGTCGGAGGTTCCAGTACAGGGGACAATGCCATAGGACACTGCGCTTTTCTCTTTTTAGGATCGACGGCCGGGGCCGGTTGGTGGTTTTGGGTTGGACTTCTGACGGGAGAGACGGCTTAGCTGCCGTAGTGGCGGCCTTCGCTCGAGGACTCCCACGGGATGGGAGCGAAGGTGCGCTGGAAGAAGGCGTTGTCGACGATGTAACGCTCGCGGTTTTCGCCTTCGATGATCCAGTCGCCGGGATAGGCTTTGCGCTGGCCGGAGTCGGTGAGGATGAGGGTGGGGTGGAGGCATTGAGTGGCGTTTACCAGGAGCGGTCTGCGGGTGCGAAAGGTGTTCATCTAACTCTCCTGTCGGTTGTTGCTTCAGCCGACTTTCTATATTTCAGCACTGCGTTCGTAAAGAAGGCATAAGAGATTTCGATGAAGTTCGTAAAGACGATTGACCTCCGGGTTTCTGCTTCCTGATGCTCCCAGGGCTTTGAAAGTTGGTCTCGAACTTCGGCGCGGCTGAAGCGGATCTCTTGTTCGGGACGTCTCAATGTGAGGGGCTGGGAGAGGTTTTGGTGTTAGTCGACAGAGAGCGAATCGCTGCGCGGTTGCCGGTGGGTGTGTGGCCTATGCTGTAGGTGCGCTTTTTCGAGTGAGGGTTGCGGCGTTGACATTAACTAGTGCCAAGACGCAGAGGAGGCCGGAGCTGGATGCGTTGCGCGGGCTGTTCCTGGTGTGGATGACGTTCACGCACATGCCGACACACTTCAGCGACTTTGTGAATCAGCCGGTTGGTTTTGTGTCGTCGGCAGAGGGATTTGTGTTTCTTTCGGCGATGCTGGTGGGCACGGTCTATCTGCGGGACGCGTTGGAGGATGTGTCTGGTGTGATTGCGAGGCTGTGGCGGCGGACGTTGAAGATCTATGGGTATCACCTGCTGATGCTTGCGTTCGCGTTTACGATTGCGGCTGTATTTGCGGCTAAGACGCACCGGGCGGCGATCTATAACCTGATCAACTTTTATCTGGCTCATCCGAAGGAGGCGATAGTTGGCGGAGGGCTGCTGATCTACTGCCCTCCGCTGCTGGATATTCTGCCGATGTATGTGATCTTCATGTTTTTGACGCCGATTGCGCTGGCGGTGGGCGTGCGTTATGGGTGGAGGTGGGTGCTTGGGGGGAGCGCGGCGCTGTGGGTTTGGGCGCAGTTTGGGCTACGGGAGCTGGTGCATGATTGGACGGTGCGGGTGACTCATCTGCAGATTCCTTTGCAGGAGACGGGCGCGTTCAACTTGTTTGCGTGGCAGGCGGTTTGGATTGCGGGGCTATGGTTGGGGGCCAAGAGCGCTGAGGGCGAGATGCCGCTGAAGCGGGTTCCGGGATATGTGGTGGCGGTGTGCGGGGCGGTTTGTCTCTTATTTCTCGGGGTGAGGCATCACTGGCTGGGGCCTGTGTTGACGCAGGAGTCGCTGGGGATTGGGCTGGATAAGTGGCAGATTGGGCCTATGCGGGTGGTGAATCTGGCGGCTTTTCTAATCGTCTGCTACTCGATGCGGCGGTTTCTGGTGAAGCTGATCTCGGTTGAGCCGTTTTTGACGCTGGGGAAGGCTTCGCTGCAGGTGTTTTGCGCGCATGTGTTCTTTGTGTTCGTCGGGTTGACGCTGTTGTATGAAGATACTCCGCAGCTGCATGGTGCGCGGGCTTATGGGCTGCTGTCGCTGACCTTTGCCGGGCTGATGGTGGTGGCGATGCGGCAGGCTCGGCTGCGCAGAGAGGCCAGGGCTGTGGCGGCGGCGAAGAATGCGGCGGCTGTGGCTGAGAGCGCTAGTTGACGCGCTGCAGACGGTCGATGAGCTTCTGCGCGAGGGGTTCGCCGGACTCGGTCCAGAGGAGGCGGCTGCTGATGCCGCAGTTTTTTTCGACTGAGAGGGTGAAGGCTAAGAGCATCTCTACGTTCTGCTGGATGTGTTTGGTGGCGGCTTCGTCGAGCTGCTCGTCTTCGAGGGTCTCGGCGAGCCAGGGGGTGTCGAGGCCGAAGTCGATGCGGATGTGGCCGTTCTGGTCGAAGCTGGCATCGTCGAACTTGGGGCCGAAGCCGAGGATGCGGACGGTGGCTGGCTGGAGCTTCCAGAGGGGATCGAGAGCGGCGGACTGGTATTCGGGGTCGATGTCGGAGTCGGGATCGATGTCTGGGTTGGGGTAGTTGGGATCGATCTCAGGGGACCAGAGTTTCCAGCGCATCTCGAACTCGTAGGCCATGTCGTCGTGGAGCTGTTCGGTGGCTTCGGCTACGGCGTTTTCGATGATGGAGCCGGAGGTGTCGGAGTTCTCTTCGGCGCGGTCATCGTTGACGTAGATGCGCTGGTAGGTGGGGGCTTCGGTGAAGCTGATGGGATAGACGCTGGCTGCTGCTACGCGCTTTTCTCCGCTGATGAGCGCGAACTGGCGCATGACCGAGACCATGGTCGCGGGGAGGGTGTCGAAGCGGAAGTTGGGGAACCAGAGACTGAGGTAGAGCTGATCGGCCATGGGCTTAGTTTAGACCTTTAGTTGTATTTGATGACTTGTCCTGCCGGACGGGCCCCCTGCGCGGGCGGCGGTCACTTCGCGACGTGTATACCCCTTCGCTCGGCGCTCCCGTTGGTCGCGGGTTCAGATCTCGTGCCGACCAACGGGAGGGCCAGGCGAAGCTCTAAAAAGGCGTGCGAACGCCCGCCCCACGCGCAGTGGGCCCGTCCGGCAGGACACGTCGGGATGAGAAGATAGAAGATGAATGAACGTTTCGGTAGAACGGCTGCGTGTCTGGTTGCTGGCAGGTGCTGGCCTGCTGGTGATCGTGATCGCCTCTTTTCTGGGATATGCCCACTACCGGGCGCACCGCTTTCTGACCAATCTGCCGAAGAAGCTGGGGGTGAATGTTCGGCGGGAGACCAACGGGTTTACCTACTCTCAGTCGATGCAGGGTCGGACGATCTATACGGTTCATGCGGCGAAGGCGGTGGAACGCGCGGACGGCAAGGTGACGCTGCATGATGTGGGGATCGTGCTGTATGGGCGGAAGGAGGATCGGGCCGACAGGATCTACGGGAAAGAGTTTGAGTATGACCAGAAGAACGAGGTGATCCGTGCGGAGGGGGAGGTGCATATCGATCTGCAGGCCCCGGAGGCAGCGGATGCGAACGCGAAGATGGACTATGCGGCAGGGAAGGATCTGCATGGCGCGGGAGTGGGTGAGAAGGGTGCGGGATCGGCTGAGAAGAAAGATGTGAGGCTGATCCATGTGACGACCAGCGGGCTGGTGTTTTTGCAGAAGCTGGGTGTGGCGGCGACGGATAACGAGATTGAGTTCGAGTCGGGTGGGCTGACCGGACATGCGGTGGGCGCGGACTACAACTCGGATACTGGAGTGGTGGTGCTGCACTCGGCGGTGAGGGTGAATGGGCTGGAGCGCGACAGGCCGGTGGTGTTGACGGCGTCGCGGGCGGAGCTGGATCGGCAGAATGAGAGAGCGGTGCTGACGCAGGCGAAGTATATGGCGGTGGGCGGCAGAGGAGGCGCGGGGCAGACTGCGCAGGCGAGGAATGTTGTCGTGCATCTGCGGCCGGATGGGACGGCGGAGCGGATTGAGGCGGAGGGAGAGGTGACGCTCATGAATGGAATGGGCGGCATGGTGACGGCTCCGCGAGGCGAGATGACGTTGAGTGCGCAGAGTCAGCCGCAGTCGGCGGTGATGCTGGGCGGGGTGAAGTACTCGGCGGATGAATCGCTGCGGCAGGCTAAGGGGGAGGCATCGGAGGCACGGGCTGGGTTCGATAAGACGGGGCGGCCGGAGCATGTGGTGATGACAGGCGCGGTGCATCTGAACGAACGGGTTCGAACGGATGCGTCTAGTGACGCATGGGGTGAGCGTGAGTTGAACGCGGGGCAGGTAGAGTTAGCCTTATTTGCAGGGGCCGCTGGGAAGGCACAGTTGCGGGATGCGAAGGCTACTGGTGACGCGCGGTTGAAGGTGATGAACCCGGCTGCCAAGGGCGGTGGGCCGACGAGCAGTGGGTTGGCTGGAGATGTTTTGACGGCGCACTTTGTGCGTGTGGGGAGTGCGGATCATCTTGCGGAGGTGCATGGCGATGGGCATACAGCGATGCGTCGAGTGAATGGGAAGGGAGTTGTCGATACGAGTTCGGGGGATTCGCTGGTGGCGCACTTTCGGCCAGTGAGCGCGGGTGCAGCGCGTGGGGCAAATGCTACTGGTAAAGGTCAGAGTGCGGATGAGATTACGAGCGCGACGGAGCAGGGGCATGTGGTGATGACGGAGCTGCCGGTGAAGAAGCTGGGGGATTCTGCGGCTCCGGCAGAGGAGCGAGTGACGGCGGAGCGCGCTGTGTATGACGGCGAACTGGAACGGACGACGTTGACGGGCAATGTGCAGGTGAGCAATGGGACGAGCGTGTTGTGGGCCGATCGGGTGGTGACGGAGCAGCAGACGGGAGATGCTACTGCGGATGGTTCGGTGAAGGCGAGTTTCAGTCAGGTGGGGAGTGAAGGGGAGCCGGTGCATGTGCTGGCATCGCGTGCGGAGATGAAGCATGATTCGCAGATGGCGAAGTTTTATGGGGGGGGATTGAATGGCAAGCCGGCGCGGTTGTGGCAGGGTGCTTCGCAGGTAGACGCTCCGGTGATTGAGTTTGAACAGAAGCAGAAGAGGCTGCTGGCGCACGGCGAGGGACAGGGTGCTCCTGGCGCAGTGCATACTGTGTTGGTAAGTGGCGGGAGTGGTGTCAAAGCAGATTCAGCCAAGACTGATAACAAGGCCGGTAAGCAGGTGGGCGGCGGTAAGACCAGCGTGGTTCGGGTGATCAGCCGGGAGCTGGTTTATTCGGAAGAGGCACGCAGGGCGGACTTTACGGGTGGTGTTCAGGTGGATAGCGCGGATGGAAGTATGCGGGGGCAGCAGGCCGTGGTGTATCTGCAGGCGGCTCCGGCTATTGGTGGGAAAAAGGCTGATGGTGCGGCGGGGGGTGGATTTATGGGCGGCAATGTGGAGAGGGTCGTGGCGAGTGGGCATATCGAGATGCAACAACCTGGCCGGCGTGCGAGCGGGGAGCAGCTAGTGTATACCGCGAGTGATGGCATGTTTGTTTTGACTGGGACACCGACCGCGTTACCGAAGGTTGTGGACGATCAGCGGGGGACCGTGACAGGTACGTCTTTGCGATTCCACACCGGAGATGAGAACGTCGTGGTTTCTAATGAAGGAGAGAGTGGCGCGGGACAGCGAGTGCGCACGGAGACGCGGGTGAAGAACAAGGAATGAAGACCTTATCAACGGAGGAGATCGGCAAGTCGTATGGCGGCCGCCAGGTGGTGAAGGGGGTCAGCCTTGAGATCGAACAGGGCGAGGTGGTTGGGCTGCTTGGGCCGAACGGCGCGGGAAAGACGACGAGCTTTTACATGATCGTTGGGCTGGTGCGTCCGGATTCGGGGCGCGTGCTTGCGGATGGGCACGACATCAGCCGGCTGCCGATGTATCTGCGGGCGCGGAACTATGGGATTAGCTATTTGCCGCAGGAGCCTTCGGTGTTTCGCAAGCTGACGGTGCAGGACAACATCCTGGCGGTGCTGGAGGCGCAGCAGTTGAGCTGGGAGAGCCGGCGGACGCGCACGGAGAAGCTGATTGAGCAGCTAAATCTAGGCCATGTGCGGAAGACGCGGGGCTATGCGTTGAGCGGGGGAGAGCGCAGGCGAGTGGAGATTGCGCGGTGCCTGGCGATCGAACCAGCGTTCATTCTGCTGGATGAACCGTTTTCGGGGATCGATCCGATTGCGGTGCTGGATCTGCAGGAGATTATCTTCGGGTTGAAGAAGAGTGGGATTGGGGTGCTGATTACGGACCACAATGTGAGAGAGACTTTGTCCGTGACAGACAGGGCTTACATCATCGCTGAGGGAAAGATTTTTAAGACTGGAACGCCGGGTGAACTGGGGCGCGATCCTGAGGTGCGGCGGATCTATCTGGGCGAAAACTTCTCGATGAGTTAGCGAACTGTAACTTTACAACTTCTGTTGTAAGGCTGAGATGCTATCGGTGCAGGGCGCGCAGCCTTTGACAGCGTTAGACTTACAGCGAGATCGAGGCAGGGCGTGTAGACTGTGGCCAAGTCAGGGAATAGCGCTCTGTTTGAAATTAATTGCACAATGAGCACGAGACTTGCCAAATGGCAGGTCAAGGGCAAAGTTAAAGTAATCAGGTCGTGAGGGAATAACGTGTTGCTGCAACCGAAGCTGAACTTGAAAGTCTCACAACGACAGGTGTTGACCCCTGGACTGGTGCAGATGGTCAGCGTACTGGCGCTGAACAAGCTCGAGCTGAGAGAGATGATCAATACCGAGATGGTGGAGAATCCGGTGTTGGAGGAGTTGGAAGAGTCGGTTGCCACGCTGGATGAGAGAGCAGGGCTTGAGGGGGATCGGGAGCGCTCGGCGGAGGATGTGGCCGCGGAGAGCGAGAGGGTAGAAAAGGACCCGTTCGACGAGATCGACTTTGGCAGCTACTTTCAGGATTATCTTGATCCTGGCTTTCGAACGGCGTCGAACTTTGAGGAGTACGACAAGCCTTCGTTCGAGAACTTTCTTTCGCAGCCGAGTACACTGAGCGACCATCTGGCGTGGCAGCTTGGTTCGCTGACCTTGAGCCCTGAGGTGCGCGCCGCGGCAGAGTTGGTGGTGGGGAATCTGAATGAAAACGGCTATCTGACGGCTAGCGATGAGGAGCTGGTGGAGGCTCTAATGCAGATGCAGGAGCCGGAACGTTCGGAGCCGATTCCATTTGACCGTGGGGCCCGAAGCAGATCGGCGCATGTGTGGGATCTTCCGGAGACGAAGGACGAGGACGACCACTCCGTGCATGGCGAGTCGCTGGATTTAGCGGCTGCGTCCGACGAGACGGCTGGTGTGTTTTTGGCGGCGGTTCGCGAGGCACGGAAGGTGGTTAATTTCCTTGATCCGGTAGGGGTAGGGTCGAGAGATTTGCGGGAGTGTCTGCTGATTCAGATATGTGCTCAGCAGGGCGAGGCGGCGATCGTGCTGCGACGCCAACAGATGCACGCTGCGGAGAAGGCTGCAAGAAATGGTGCAGCCGGCGACGCCGACGAAGACTATGGCGCGATCGAGGCGGTTTCAGCCTCGGATAGTCCGGGGCGTGAAGATGTCTTCAGTATCGCGACGCACATTGTGACGAACTGCCTGCCGCTGTTGCAGAAGAAGGATATGCGCGAGCTGACACGGAGCTGTGGGCGGACGGCGGATGAGGTGAATGCGGCGGTGGAGTTTATCCGCACCCTGGATCCGCGGCCGGGACAGCGGTATAACCACAGCGAAACGCGGCTGATTGAGCCGGATGTGGCGTTTGTGAAGCGCGATGATGTCTATGTTGTGCTGATGAACGAAGAGGATATGCCTACGCTTCGGTTGAACCAAGGCTATCGCAAGATGCTGCAGCAGAAGCAGACGGAGAAGGAAGTCAAAGAGTACGTGAAGGAGCGGTACAAGTCGGCGATTCAGCTGCTGCGGAACATCGAGCAGAGAAAGAATACGATTGTGCGGACGTGTGAGGTGATCGTCAGGCGTCAGCAGGAGTTTCTCGAGCATGGGGTCAACGCTCTGAAGCCGATGATGATTAAAGAGGTTGCGGAGGAGATCGGGGTGCATCCTTCGACGGTTAGCCGCGCGGTGGCGAATAAATATGTGCATACCTCGCAGGGCGTGTTCGAGCTGCGCTTTTTCTTCTCCGAGGGAGTGAATGGGCCGGAGGGTGGAGATCTGCCGCTGGTGCTGCTGAAGCGCAAGGTGAAGAAGCTGATCGAGGAAGAGGATGAGCGGAAGCCGCTGACGGACGATCAACTGGCGGCTGAGTTGCAGCGGCAGGGGATTCAGGTGACCCGAAGGACGGTCGCGAAGTACCGGGAAGATATGCAGATTCCAAGTACGCACCAGCGTCGTGTACGCTGATCGTCTGCGAAAGATCCAAAAGATCCGAACGATCGCGGGAACGAGGTAAGCGTATGGACGTGGAGTACACCGGCAGACAGACCACTATTACAAAAAAGCTGAAGTCACAGACCGAGGAAGGAGTGGAGGCGATTGCGAAGATCGTCGGCAACTCCGGCAGCGTGCATGTGATTTTGTCCACGGACAAGTATCGGCAGATCGCTGAGGTGACGGTGCAGACCAGGCATCAGAAGCTGGTGGCACGGTGTGAGGCTACGGACATGATCGTCGCGTTGCATGATGCGCTGGCGAAGATTGAACAGCAGGCGATTCGTCATAAGAAGAGATACGGGACGATCAAGCGGCATCCCAAGTCAGATTTGAAGGGAGCTGCGGCTGAGGTGGCGGCACCTGCTGCGCGAAAGACTGCCGCGGTGAAGGTGGCGACGAAGAACAGCGTTGGCCGTAAGGCAGTGCCGATGCTGGTGCACTCTTTTCCGTCGCACTCGCCGCTTGCGGAGCCGCATGTGGTGCGCTCGAATGATTCGGTTGCGCTGCGGCCGATGTCGATCGAGGAGGCGGTGAAGGAGGCCGCGTTTCGAGACCGCGAGGTGTTTGTGTTTCGCGACCATGGCGGGCAGGCGATGGTGCTCTATCGCAAGCGTGACGGGAAGATGGAGCTGATTGAAGTTCCTTAGAGCGAGGCTCCTTGGCTGGGGTGCTAGAGACTGGGGTGCTAGGATTTCTGCATGACGAGCAAGCGGGTCACGAAGAGTTCTGTGAAGTCATTCACTGGAACACGCAGGAAGAAAATCGTGGAGGTCGCGCTTCCGGAACACCGGGGCGAGTTAGTCATTCTGACAGGGCTTTCGGGGTCGGGGAAGCTGTCGGCGCTGAAGGCGTTTGAAGACCTGGGATATTACTCGGTCGATAATTTGCCGCTGGAGCTGGTGCCGAGTTTTGCCGATCTTGTGCGACAGTCCGCGGAGATCGAACGCGCGGCGCTGGTGGTCGATGTGCGCGAGGGAATGCGACTGGATCAGTTTCCCTCGATTCTGAAAAAGGTATTAAAAATACTGCCTACGCGGGTGGTCTTTCTGGAGGCTAGTGAAGACGCGTTGATTCGGCGATTCTCCGAGACGCGGCGGCCTCATCCGATGGGACGCAGCGATACTGTGGTGAAGTCGATTCGGGCGGAGCGCAAGCGGCTGGACCCGATTCGCAATGTCGCCGACATCGTGTTGGATACGACGAAGTTCAACGTGCATGATCTTCGGGCACATATCAACTCACAGTTTGAACGCGAGGAGAGCGGACGAGCTCTTATGATCTCGTCGAACAGCTTTGGGTTCAAGAATGGCGTGCCCGCAGAGGCGGATCTGGTGTTTGACGTGCGGTTTTTGCCGAATCCTCACTTTGTGCCGGAGTTTCGCAAGCTGACTGGGAAGCATCCCAGGGTCGCGAAGTACGTCCTGCAGTTTCCTCAGACGAAGGAGTTTTTGGATAAGACCGCAGAGATGTTGAAGTTTCTTCTGCCTCACTACATCAAGGAAGGGAAGAGTTACCTGACGGTGGCGTTTGGATGCACCGGAGGACAGCATCGGTCCGTCTTTATCGCGGAAGAGATGAAGAAGCGGCTGGCGGCTGAGGGGTATCGAGTGAAGACCGCTCACCGGGATATGCCGAAGTAGCTGCTGCGCGCGGCTGCAAGCAGTAGAATAGGCGCGCAATAGAATAGTGAGATGTGCGATGCAATGGCGACAATCGGGAGAGTGACGGCTTGAGGCGCATCTGGCGATTGCTGCTGTATGTTCGGCCGTACGCCCTTTATTCGGTGGCGTCGGTGGCATTGATGGCAGTGGTGGGTGCGATGGCGGCGTTTCGCGTGCTGCTGGTAAAGCCAATCTTCGACAATGTGTTGAGTCCGGATGCGTACACGCATGATGTGCTTGTGTTTCCTCATGTGCCTCTTCTTGGCAGGCCGTTGAACCTGCACTTTCTGGTTCCGAGCCCGCTGCACAATGCGTGGACGGTGGTGGCTTATGCGCTGGTGGTCTCCGCACTGGTGAAGTCGGTGTGTGACTATGTGGGGACTTACCTGGTGAATTACGCGGGCTTCGGGATGATTACCGACCTGCGCAACGATCTGTACAACGCAGTTCTGCGACGTTCGGTGGGGTTCTTTCAGAAGCACACAACGGGCACTTTGCTGTCGACGCTGATCAATGATATTGAGCGCGTGCAGACGGCGATGTCGAGCGTGCTGGGGGAGTTTCTGCAGCAGATATTTACGCTGATTTTTATGATCGGCGTGGCGATCTTCTATGGTGGCAAGCTGGCCTGGGTACTGTTGTTGTTCGTTCCTGTGGTGATCTCCTCGGCGCGACGTATCGGGCGGCGGGTGCGGCAGACGACGCGCAAAGGGCAGGACAAGCTGGCAGAGATTCAGAACATTATTCACGAGACGATTACGGGTAATCGAATCGTGAAGGCCTTCGGCATGGAGTTGTGGGAGATGAACCGCTTCCGGCGTGCGGCGCGGAGGCTGTTCAGCGCCAATCTGCGGTCGGTGAGTGTGCAGGCGATCAGTTCTCCTTTGATGGATGGGCTCGGTTCGGTCGCGATTGCACTGCTGTTGCTGCTTGGCCGCGATCGCATCAAGAGCGGCTCGATGACGATCGGGTCGTTTATCTCCTTCTTGATAGCGGTGTTTACTCTTTACGATCCGGTGCGGAAGTTTGCGCTGTTTTATAACAGCTTTCAGCAGGCGCTGGGGGCGAGCGAAGAGATCTTCAAGTTTATGGATGCGCAGGACGATGTGCAGGAGAAGAAGCGCGCGTTTGTTTTGAAGGAGTTTAAAGAGGAGATCCGGTTTGAAGATGTCGGCTTCGCCTATGAGAGCGATGGCGAGGTGAAGCAGGTGCTGCGTGGGATTAATTTGAATGTGCGGCCGGGTGAGGTTATTGCGTTTGTTGGTCCGAGTGGAGCGGGCAAGTCCTCGCTGGTGAATCTGATTCCTCGTTTCTTCGATGTGAATGAAGGAAGGATTCTGTTGGATGGACACGATCTGCGCGATGTGACGATTGCTTCGCTGCGGCAGCAGATTGGAAAGGTGACGCAGGAGACGGTGCTGTTCAACGATACGGTGCGGAATAACATTGCTTACGGTCAGCCGGATGTGCCGATGAGCAAGGTGGAAGAG
Source organism: Edaphobacter lichenicola (assembly GCF_014201315.1). Classification (NCBI taxonomy): domain Bacteria; kingdom Pseudomonadati; phylum Acidobacteriota; class Terriglobia; order Terriglobales; family Acidobacteriaceae; genus Tunturiibacter; species Tunturiibacter empetritectus. The sequence goes on along the minus strand of NZ_JACHDY010000002.1, from coordinate 100,769 downwards.
GCGGCGCGGATGGCGTTGGCGCATGAGTTCATTCTCAACATGCCCGACGGGTATAACACGATGGTCGGCGAGAAGGGGACTCGGCTGAGCGGGGGAGAGCGACAGAGGCTGGCGATTGCGCGGGCAATTTTGAAGAACGCCCCGATCCTGATTCTGGATGAGGCGACATCGGCTCTCGACATGGAGAGCGAACAGTATGTGCAGGCGGCGTTGGCGAATCTGATGCAGGGGCGGACGGTGTTTGTGATTGCACATCGTCTGTCGACGGTGCGACGAGCCTCTCGTATTGCGGTGATTGAAGGGGGACGGATCACGGAGATGGGTACGCATGATGAGCTGATGCAACACTCCGGGACCTATCGGCGACTCTACAATATGCAGTTCAGTGAGGACGATGTTGTGCCGGCAAGTAGCAGTGAAAGTGCACTGACGGTCGGGTTGGAGGGGATCGCGTGACGGATATTTATTCGATGACTGGGTACGCGAGTCTGCGCGGAGCGGTGCGGGATAGCATTGCTTTTACTTTGAGTATGAAGAGCGTGAACCATCGGTTTCTTGATCTCCATCTTCGGTTGCCTTCTTCCTGCGACGGTCTCGAGGTGCAGCTGCGAAGGATGTTGAAGGAGAATCTTCGCCGGGGGCATATCGAGGTGACGCTGCAAGTCGAGCGTAGGGCGAACGTTGAGATCCAGTTGAACGCGGGTTTGCTGGAGGCTTACGTGCAGGCGTTTCGTGAGGCTGCGGAGACGCATGGCGTGTCGAGTGAGCCGGACCTGAATGCGATGTTGCGCATACCGGGTGTGATGAGTGCTGAGGGCGTTGGTGGTGCGGCTGAGATTGAGGGGCTTGACGCGGCGGTGCTCTCGCTGGTCGTTCCGTTGGTTGGGAAGGTGAACGAGGGGCGAGCTCAGGAGGGTGCTTCGTTGGCGGCTGAGCTGAAGGCTTCGATGCTGCGGCTGCAGGCTTTCGGGGAAGAGATGGCTGGGTTGAGGAACGGAGTGCGCGAGGTGCAGTTCGAGCGGCTGCGGAGCCGGCTGATGGAGCTGACGCAGGGCGTGCCTGTGAGCGAGGAGCGGCTGCTGGCTGAGGCTGCAGTGCTGGCGGAGAAGAGCGATATCGAGGAGGAGATCGTTCGGTTGCGGACGCATGTGGAGCGCTTTGTGGTGATGCTGGAGGAGGGCGGCGAGTTGGGCAAGCGGCTGGACTTTCTGTTGCAGGAGCTGAATCGCGAGGCGAATACGATGCTGTCAAAGACCAGCGGAGCAGCCGGCGAGAACAGCTTGCGGATTACGGAACTGGGGCTCGAGATGAAGGCTGAGATCGAGAAGGCGCGGGAGCAGGTTCAGAATCTCGAGTAGCTTGTGCGCGCGGTTGTTAGACTGGCAGAGACAAATGGAATAGGTGATTGAGGCGCATGGCAGGAATTCTTTTTATCATTTCGGCGCCGTCGGGTTCGGGGAAGTCGACGCTGGTGAGTCAGCTGCGGACGTTGGTGGAGGGGTTGGACTTTTCGATTTCGTATACGACGCGGGCGCCACGGGGGTCGGAGACGGATGGGCGGGAGTATCACTTCACGACCCGAGCGGAGTTCGAGCGGATGATTGCGGCGGGAGACTTTCTGGAGTGGGCGGAGGTCTTCGGCAACTACTACGGGACGGCGATGTCGGCTCTGGGACATGCGAAGGATGCGGGGAAGGATCTGCTGCTCGACATCGATGTGCAGGGCGCGGTGCAGGTGATGAAGAAGATGCCGGCGGCGGTGTCAATCTTCATCTTGCCTCCTAGTCCGCAGGTGCTGGAGATGCGATTGCGCAACAGGAGCGAGGCGGAGCATGTGACCTCCGAGAAGGTGATTCAGAGTCGGCTGGCGGAGGCTCGGACTGAGTTGAAGCAGATGTGGGACTACAGGTATGCGCTGGTGAACGATGTGCTTGACCAGGCTGTGGCGGAGCTGAGGGCGATTGTTTTGTGTGAGCGCGGCGAGCGAGACGGGGTGCAGGCGCTGGCTTCGAGCTGCAGGACCGATGTTGCTTCGCCTCGTTTGAAGAGCGCGTTGAGTACCTTTCACGACTAAGGACGTGTTATCCACTACGAATTGTGTATGGCTTTTCATCGGGGTGAGTTATAACTTCTGCATCGGGGTGAAACGCATGACGATTGAGAATGCTTTCCACAATAAGTACAGTCTGGTAAAAGGTGCGGCGCGTCGGGCGCGGCAGCTACAGTCTGGCGCCTCTCCTCTGATCGTGGCCAAGTCGATGAAGGCTTGTCGCGTGGCGCAGGATGAGATCAAACAGGGACACGTCAAGTTTGTTCTGCCAGAGAAGGTGGTAGAACCTGTGCTCGACATTCCTGTGCACTGAGCTTGACGCACTGAACCTGACGACGCTGGCCGCGATACCATAGAGCCATGGCAGGAGAAGCAGAGCAGCTGCGGGCTTACGTGGAATATCTTCGCGACATGGGCGTCCATGACTTCTATCGTCGGGGCGAGCCGGTGTACGCCGAGGCTGTTCCGGTTCCGGCTCCTGCTGCCGTTGCTGCGGTCTCCGTTGTCGACGAGGTGGCTGAAGCGCGACCGCTGCCTGCGAAGACGACTGTGGTGGAGCAGCCGGTTGTTCCAGTTGCTGTTCCGGTTCGACCTCAATTTCTGGAGCCTCCCATCGCGAAGCTTGTGAGTTTCGATGATCTTCTACCCCTGCCTGCTGCGCGGGTGGATGCGGCGCATAAGGCTGAGGCGCTGGCTGAGATTAAGACTGAGATTGGCGATTGCACCCGCTGTCCGCTGGCGTATGCGGGCAGGCGGACGATTGTGTTTGGCGATGGCGATGCCAATGCGCGGTTGATGTTTGTCGGCGAGGGGCCGGGGGCGGATGAGGACACCTCGGGGATTCCGTTCGTCGGCAAGGCTGGGCAGTTGCTCAACAACATGATCCAGGCGATGGGCCTCAAGCGCGAGGAGGTTTACATCGCCAACATCGTGAAGTGCAGGCCGCCGGCGAACCGGGTTCCTGAGCCGGTGGAGGCGAATACCTGCGATCAGTTTTTATTGCAGCAGATCGATGTGGTGCAGCCCCAGGTGATTGTGGCGCTGGGGGCGACGGCGGCGATGTATCTGCTGGGAGTGAAGCAGTCTCTGAGCGCTCTGCGGGGCAGGTGGCATAGTTGCAGGGGAGCGAAGCTGGCGGTGACCTATCACCCGGCGTTTCTGCTGCGCGATCCGGCGATGAAGGGTGAGGCGTGGAAGGATCTGCAGAGGGTGATGGGGGAGATGGGGTTGAAGTCTCCCGCCAAGGCGTAGAGCTGTCTCGTTTCCTTTCTTCATCTCCATCTACCTTGGTCTTTATCCTGGGGGGGCCCCTCCTATTACAGAGGCGCAAGTTTCCTAGAATCATTATCTTACGGAAGGTCTAGGCTTCTAAAAATGTCATAACAAAGGAGTTGCCTGCAGATTCCTCCAAACAAAGGGTTTATGAGTTTAATGACGAAAGCCCGGCTGTGTGCCGGGCCTTTTTCTTCTCTTCCTTTATTTTACCGGATTTGGGATAACTGATACGCCACGCGAATCTCCTTGATTGACGCGGGTTTTCGTTGTTTCGGGGCTTGACAGCGAATTTCTGCGCTCTTGTGTTGAGTTTCTCCGTTGATGGAGGAAATACGGGGATCTTGACGGATACCGCAGCATGAATTAATTCGCTGCAACTGAGAGCTATGGCCGCAATCCACTCCGCAACGAACGATGATGCTGTTCGTTGCTTCGGTCGAGATGACGTATCTAGTTGGTGTACCTGGTCGAGGCGTGTCTTGTTGCAGTGGTGTGTCTGACTGCATGTTCTAGTTGCAGTGGCGGCGTGACACGGTGAGGTGTTCTAGTCGCGGCGGCGCGCTCTGGTGCAGTGACGTGTTCCTGAGGGAACGGGTGTCTTGTCAGTTTGCGGTGAGTTTTACGGGTGGGGTGATGCGGACTGCGTTGGCTCGGCAGGAGCGGATGGGGCCGCATGGGGTTGGGTGGGCGGTTTTGTCGAGGCAGACCTCTACGGCCGTGAGGTAGTTGTTGCCGCAGCTGATGGCGAGGCTGGCGGCGGGTATGGTCGGGTTCGCGGTCTGGAAGAGGTCGATCAGTTGAGCCGGGGTGAGCGAGATTTGGTGGTCGAGCTGGGCGAGTGTGGGCGGAATGGTGACAGCCTGGTATGCGGTGCGGGCGAGGGTGAAGAAGGCATCGGGAGAGAGGCCGGAGCAGGTGCCGTGGGTGCGCCACTCGTGACGGAGGAGGCCGGGGTCGGGGTAGATGTCGCTGTAAGTGGAGGGGTCGCGCGGGCCGTAGTCGGTGGAGCAGTTCTGAGGGTAGCCGCCGTTGGTGTTCTGGGGCCAGAGGCCGTGGAGGACGAAGGCTGGGCGCTGGGCGCACTCGGTTGCGTTGGGGTGCGAGTGGCAGAACTCGGGCGACCAGGAGAGATTGAGGAGGTAGTAGTCGAAGGCTTGCTGGCCGGCGGCGGCTTGGTCTGGAGATTGGCTTGGGAGCGCGGTGGCGCGGGGGCGGGGTGCGGGCTCGGGCGTGGGCTGGGGGTGCGGCTCGCAGGCGGCGAGGGGGAGAAGAAGGGCCAGGAGGGCGGGAAGGGTGATCTTCTTCATGGTGGGAGAAGCATATCAAGATGGTGGAGCAAGAGGGCAATATCCTGACGCAGTGTCTCGTGTTGTGTCTTAGACGCTGTCCTGCCGGGCGGGCCTCCTGCGCGGAGCGGTCACTTCGTGACTTGCATACTGCTTCGCTTGGTCCTCCCGTTGGTCGGAGGAAAAGTTGATTCCGACCAACGGGAGGACCACAGCAGATCGTCGCTGCAAGACAAGGTATACGCGTCACGAAGTGACCGCTCCGCGGTAGCGGGCCCGTCCGGCAGGACAGCTTCTTAGAAGCTGCCCGGTCGTTCCACCTCAGTGGCGCAGAACCATCGCTACTACGTTTCCATCAGATTGGAATGTTCCACCTGTTGCCGTCTTCGCCTCGTGCAGAGGATCCTTCGGCGTGATGTAGGCGGCTGCATCCAGCACTCCCGCGGCTGCAAAGCTCGATTGGATAAAGTCCCGCTCCTTGTCCACCTCCGGATCGATGTGGTGGGTTATGCCGTTGTTCCTCTGATCCTTCTCGAGGCCCTCGTCGTGCGTCGAAGAGCCAACCCACACCGGCAGGCCGCCAGCGGTGCGCCCGGTGTCCCACACCCGCAGATGATGGCGGACGAAGGCGACGGTGATCGCGTCGCCGCGCGCATAGCTCATGTCCTGCGGGCGGCCGAAGAGGTAGAGCGTGCTCATCGGCACCGCGGTGTAGGCTTTCTTGGACAGGGTCGAGAGGAGGCCATGGAGAACTGCCGCATTGTTTGTCTGGTCCACCTGCACCCAGCCTGCCGCGGTGAACGCCTTTTCGACTGCGTCCTTCGTGCCTACGATGCAGAAGTTCACCATGTCGCCCGGATTACCTTGCTCATCGCCTACCCGCTGGGGTACGCCGTCCAGCAGCGCCGGGGTGAACAGCGCCGTCGCCTGCGAGACGGTCGTCTGCGAGACGGGCTTGGCCGCTGTGATCTTCAGCGACACTTTGTAGCTGCCCTGAGCGCCGACCTCCTTCGGCACATTGGCGGCAAGGAATAGCTCGCCGCTGGCCGGCACGGTCTGCTCCAACTGGCCGCCGATGGCAAACGGCACCGCTGCGTCGGCGCTGCCGATGCGCCCGATGAGCGCACCTGCGCTTGCGCTGTCCAGGGGAAACTGCCGGAGAAGATCCTTCCAGCCGCGCGCGACTCCGGCTGGCGCTGAGGCTCGTGCATCCCACAGGGTGAGCTGTCCGGTGGCGCTATAGCTCATGGTGTCTCCCGCGGCCACCACGAAGCCCGCATCGGTCCAGTCTCCGCTTCCGGGAACGGTGACGCTGTAGCTTCCCTTGCGCTGGGAAGCCTGGGCCGTCGTCATCGCCGGCAGCGCAATCGGCGTTACGGTCCCTGGCGCGCTTACTGGGGCCTTTGAAGCCGCATCCTGCGCGACGGCGACGACGCCACAGGCCAGCCATAGCGTGCAAGATAGTTCAAAGCGATAGCTCTTGATTTTCACGCCTATATTCTAAGCACACGAATACCGCGTTGACATTACTCATTCGACGGGAAACATGCATTCGATGCGGAACTCCTGCGCGGTGATATCTTGCGGCAGGCCGATGGTCGAGATCATCGAAAAAAACGAAGACCTCTTGTTTCCTTTGACGAAGGTGATCGGCAGGACCGGGGCTTGATTTTTGACGGACCTGCTTAGTTCGGTCACTCCCGGGTATTTCTTCAATTCGTCGAGCAGTTCCTTTGTCTTTTTATCTGTGACGTGTCCTACCGCTTCGCGATGGACGCGCTGTAGAAGCCCCGAGGCGACGTCTTCCCAGTCTTCTAGGAATGGCCGCATGCCATCAGGGTCGAACATAAGATGGAGAAGATTTTGCGGCTTGGGTCTCTTCGATAGATCGACGAACGAATTGAAGAAACGCGGTGCGGCTTCGTTGGTCCTGAGGACGTTCCAGTAGCGATCCATCATGAGGGCGGGGTGCGGCTCGTTCTGCCGCAACATGCGATCGATGACACGGTTGACGACGGCCATCTCCGGGGAGTCCCGCGCGCTTTCGAGGTAGACGGGGGCGTATCCGGAGGCGAGGAGGAGGACGTTCTGTTCGCGAAGGGGCACGTCGAGTCTTTTGGCCAGACTGAGGAGCAGGTCTCTGCTGGGAGTGCTGCGGCCGCTCTCCACAAAACTGATGTGGCGTTGAGAGACTCCGGCGTCGAGGGAGAGATCGAGCTGGCTCTTCCCTCGCTGCTGTCGCCAGTAGCGAAGGAAGGTGCCTAGCTCGTGTTCGGTTTGCTGGGTCATTTGGTTTGAGATGTTCGGTGATGGGTTGGCAGGTGACGGATGAGTTTGCGCGACGGTTAGAACTGGACGGTTAAAACTGGACGGGGCCTACCGATCCAATCCAGCTGCGGACCTTGGTGGGATCGGCTTCGTCCATGTAGAAGAAGTGTGTCATGACTGGCTTGACGGTGGGTTTGGTGGTGTCGTCAGGCTTCATGGTCACGATGCCGCGGAAGATCTTTAGCGGGCCGCTGTCCCAGTATTCGGTGACATCGTGATGCGCGGTGAAGCCTGTGTCGATAAAGGCGCGAAGGCTTTCGCGAATCTGCTCGCGTCCGTTCCACTCTGCGATGCCTAAGTGACAGGTTGCATTTTTCGCGAAGCAGTCAAAACCTTTGCCGAAGGTTTTGTTATCGATTTCACTCCAAAAATCAAGGAGCCATTGAGGGGGAGTGGTCTTGATGATGGTCAGCGTGTTCAAAGCATTCTCCGAGGCGACGTGTCGCTTGTTTCAATATCGACCGGTTGGAATTCGCTCGCAATTACCCTTGAGGTAATTGTGGCGTTGGTGTGCGATGGGGATTGGAGTTATTGATCTGCCAGAACGCTCCGGGCGGGACCTATGCAACCTATGTGTTGAGGGGTGTCTCTAAGGCTTGTGACAATCTGTTAACAAAACAGCCAAAGGGGCGCTATGGCAGGGAAGAGTTCCAAGAGTTTGATCGATCCTACGCGGCTGGAGCCGGTTTTGAAGAAAGACGGGTTGCTGCAGGTGATTGTGGAGACGCCTAAGGGCAGCCGCAACAAGTTCTCCTTCGATACGAAACAGGAGATATTTGCGTTGAAGAAGGTGTTGCCTGCGGGGATGGTCTTTCCGTATGACTTTGGGTTTCTGCCGCGCACGCTTGCAGACGATGGGGATCCCATCGATGTGCTGCTGCTGATGGATGAGCCGGCGTTTCCGGGGGTGCTGGTGCCTTCGCGGCTGATTGGTGTGATTGAAGGCGAGCAGGTGGACGGCAAGAAGAGGATTCGCAACGATCGCCTGGTGGCCATTGCAGACGCCAACCACATGTATGCGAATGTTCGCAAGCTAAACGATCTGCCAAAGAAATTTCTGAAGGAGCTGCAGGATTTTTTCGTCAACTATCACCAGCTTGAGGGCAAGGTTTACAAGCTGCTCGGGTACAAGGAGATTGCCGTGGCGGAGAAGCTGATCAAGAAGGCCAGGCGGGCGGCCTAGGTGGTAGTGCGATTTGCGGGAGCGGACGGGGAGAGTGCCGGGCGGCGCGAATAGTTGCGCGTGTGGGCAAAGGGTATGTTGCGGTGGAGGCGAGCGGGAGGCATTAGGCTAGAGGGATGCCGCAGTTTTGTGATGTTGCTTTGCCGGTGCCGCTGGACCAGACATTTACCTATGGGGTGAATGGGCTTGTGCCCGTGGTGGGGGCGCGGGTGCTGGTGCCGTTCAGTGGGCAGAGGCTGATGGGCGTGGTGGTTCGGGTGCATGAGGATGCGCCGGCGGAGGAGTTTGAGATCAAGCCGGTACAGCAGGTGTTGGATGAGGCCGCCCTGCTGCCGGAGGAGTTGATGAAGCTGGCGGCGTGGATTGCGCAGTACTATGTCGCTCCGCTTGGCGAGGTGCTGCGGGGGATGCTGCCGCTGGCGGCGGAGGTGAAGCGGCATTTTTCTTATCGGATCGCTGAGGCTGGTCGGAGGGTGTTGTATGAGGGGGCGGTGAAGGGGTCTTCGCGGCGATCGAAGCTGACGGTGGAGGAGCAGAATCGCGAGTACTCGGTGCTGAATTATTTGGAGGGGGGCGAGGTGGCGAAGATGTCGGCGCTGCGGTCGGCTACGGGGGCGAATAAGGGGCTGCTGGAGGGGATGGTCCGGAAGAAGTGGTTGGTGCGCGAGGCGGTGGCGGAGGAGCGGGATGCGCGGCGGCTGGAGAAGGTGGCGGTGTTGGTGCAGGGCTTAGGGAGTAGGGAAGAGGGCGTAGGGAGTAGCGAGCAAAAGCCTGTCGGAGGGCGACTGCCGCGGTTGAATGAGAACCAGCTGGCGGTGATGGCGGAGCTGGCGGCGGTGGGTGGGCGGATGCGGGTACGGGATCTGCGGCTTAGCCTGACGCGCGCGGGAGTGCCGGAGTCTACACTGGGGACGCTGGTGAAGCGTGGACTGGTGGGGATTGAAGAGGTTGCGGAGGAGTTTCATCTGGGCGGCGTGGGCGCGGAGGGGAAGAAGCATGCGCATGAACATGCTTTGAATGAAGCGCAGATGGAGGCGCTGGGGACGATTGCGGCGGCAATGGAGAAGGGTGGTTTCAAACCGCATCTGCTGTATGGGATTACGGGGAGCGGGAAGACTTCGGTTTATTTTGCTGCGATGCAGCGGGCTTTGGATGCGGGGAAGAGCGCGTTGCTGCTCGTGCCGGAGATTGGGTTGACGCCGGCGATGGCGGGGCAGATGGTGGCGGCGTTTGGTGGTGAGGTGGCGCTTTTGCACTCTCAACTGACGCCGGATGAGCGGGCGGAGCAGTGGCACAGGATTCGGCGGGGCGAGGCGAGGATCGTGGTGGGGACGCGGTCGGCGGTGTTTGCGCCGATGGTGGATCTGGGGCTGATCATCGTAGATGAGGAGCACGACTCGAGCTACAAGCAGGAGGAGACGCCGCGGTATCACGGGCGCGATGTTGCGGTGATGCGGGCGAAGCTGAATGAGTCAGTGGTGGTGCTCGGGTCGGCGACGCCGTCGCTCGAGAGCTGGGCGAATGCAGAGAAGGGGCGTTATGCGCTGGTGGAGATGCGCGCGCGGGTTGCGGATAGGCCGCTGCCGCTGGTTGAGCTGGTGGATATGCGGGAGGAGTTTCGCGAGACGGGGCAGGAGCAGATCTTTTCGCGGAGGTTGATGGAGGAGACGCAGGCTACGCTCGATCGCGGAGAGCAGGTGATCTTGTTGTTGAATCGGCGTGGGTACTCATCGACGGTGCTGTGCCGGAGCTGCGGGGAGAAGATCGAGTGCGAGAACTGCGCGGTGTCGATGACCTACCACAAGCCGGTGAGCGGGAATGATGCGATTGCGCAGCCGGGGCAGAGGCTGGAGTGCCACTACTGCGGATCGCGGCGGTCGGTGCCGAAGGCTTGTCCGAAGTGTGAGAGTGAACATCTTTATTTTCTTGGGGTGGGCTCGCAGCAGGGAGAGGAGAGGCTGCAGGAGCTGTTTCCGACGGCGCGGATCGGTCGGATGGATCGCGATACCGTGCGCGGGAGGAGCGACATGGAGCGGCTGTTGGCGCGGCTGCATGGGGGCGAGATTAACCTGCTGGTGGGGACGCAGATGATCGCCAAGGGACATGACATTCACGGGGTGACGCTGGTGGGAGTCGTGGGGGCGGACTTTCAGCTGGGGCTGCCGGACTTTCGCGCGGCGGAGCGGGTGTTTCAGTTGCTGACGCAGGTGTCGGGCCGGGCGGGGCGCGGGGATCTTATCGGCAAGGTGCTGGTGCAGACGTATCACCCGGATCACTATGCGATTCAGTTCGCTGCGAAGCATGACTATCCGGGGTTTGTGGCGAAGGAGATGCAATACCGGCGGTGGATGCACTACCCGCCGTATGCTGTGCTGGCCAATGTGGTCATTCAGAGCGAGAAGCTGGAGGAGGCTACGGGGTGGGCGGGCACGCTGGGGCGATGGTTTCAGAAGGCACGGCTGGATAAGGTGCGGGTGCTGGGGCCGGCGGCGGCTCCGATTGTGCGGCTGAAGCGGATCTATCGCTACCACTTTGTGCTGAAGGCGGAGCGGCGGCAGACGCTGGGCGAGACGCTGCGGGCGATGCTGGCGTACGCGGAGACGCAGGGGATTGCGCGCCGGAACCTGGTGGTCGACGTGGATGCGGTGCACCTGATGTGACGCATCGCTCTTGAAGAAAATGTTGGGGAGGTTATCGCAAACGAGTCCCGACTGCTGGTGCGCCGAGACTTAGATCGGATGCGTTAGTCGAGCAGATGAAGCTCTTTGCCAGGCTTGAAGCGGACTGCTTTGCCTGGGGCGATGGTGACCTCGGCGCCGGTCCTTGGGTTGCGGCCGATTCCGGTTTTGCGCGGCTTGACGGTAAAGACACCAAATCCGCGGAGTTCAATGCGGTCGCCCGCGATGAGAGTCGCTTTCATGCTTTCAAAGATCGCATCGACAGCCGACTCTGCTTTTGTCCTTGGAAGGCCGGTTCTTTCTACCACCCTCTGTATGAGATCCTGCTTAATCATCTGGGCCGCCGTCCTTGGGCTGTAATTTTTAGAAAACTGGTGCTGACCTGGTAGTACGGTGATGTTAGAAACTCGAACTTAGATTGTCAACGAAAGAACGCTACCGTAAGATGAAGAATCTAATGAGGCAAGGGGACCTGGGACACTACCGCACCCAATTTACACCCTTCTGCGACAATTAGGGATATCACCTTCTGCGAGAATTGAAGAAATTTCAAAAAGAGCAGGACCGAAGGGGCACCAGAGTGGCAATTAAAAGCGACCGTTGGATTCGCCAGCAGGCGAACGAACACCGAATGATCTCTCCGTTCAGCGAAAAACAGGTTCGAGAGGGTGTTATTTCGTATGGACTTTCTTCGTACGGATACGATCTTCGGGTCTCGGACGAGTTCAAGATCTTTACCAATGTCAACAGTGCGATCATCGATCCCAAGGCGTTCGACGAGCGCTCGTTTGTGACGGTGCAGGCCGACAGCGTGATCGTTCCGCCGAACTCGTTTGCGCTGGCGCGGTCGATCGAGTACTTCAAGATTCCTCGCGATGTGCTGACGATCTGCGTGGGCAAGTCAACCTACGCGCGCTGCGGAATTATTGTGAACGTGACACCGTTCGAGCCGGAGTGGGAGGGGTTTGTGACGCTCGAGATCTCGAACACAACGCCGCTGCCGGCGCGGGTGTACGCGAACGAAGGGCTCTGCCAGATCCTGTTCTTCCAGTCCGACGAGGTGTGTGAGGTCAGCTACGCGGACCGTAAAGGGAAGTACCAGCATCAGCAGGGAATCGTGCTGCCGAAGCTGTAGTAGAACTCCGGGTCACGATCTTTTCTGAAGCGCTTAAGTCGGCCTACTAAATGCACGACGCTGAGTAAAGGGGCTGCGCAGGCGATGAAGGATGCCAAACAGAAGAAGGGGAAGAAGGCCGGGGGATCTCTGCGCGTCGGCCTGGTGGCTGCGGATCCGCTGCGGATTCTGGGGTTGCAGACGATCTTTCCCGATGGCGGGCCGGTGGAGGTGGTTCCGCTGTCGGTTCCGGGCGCGCTCGATGCCTCGGGAGTGTCGCTGATCCTGATCGATTCGGCGTGTACGGATCACATCTTCGAGCTGCTGGCTACGTTTCGCAGGACCCGTCCGCGCTTTCGGCTGATCGTGCTGGGGCTGGAGGAGGATCACGATCACATCCAACGCATTATCGGCGCGGGGGCGAAGGGCTACCTGGCCCATTCGGCGAAGGAGAGCGAGATTCGGATGGCGATCGATGTTGTGCAGGATGGGTCGGTGTGGGCTCCGCGCAAGGTATTGGCGCGCTTGCTGGAGTCGACTTCAGCTGGAGCGGAGACGACCAAGCCGGCCAAGGAACCGAAGTTCACGAAACGGGAGCTGCAGGTGTTGCGTTTGCTGGCTGCCGGACATCCTAACCCGGCGATTGGCCGGGAGCTCGGAATCGACGTGGGCACTGTGAAGAAGCACGTGGGCAACCTGATGCGGAAGGTGGGGGTTGATAATCGCATCGCGCTGTCTGTTCAGGCCGTTAATCAGAAGCTGCTGCGGCAGGTACCCTAAGATTTTGTTGCAGAATTTGACCGGCTGCGATGGGCTGTTTTGCGGCTCTGAGTTGCAAGTCCATGTCTGGCGTTAGTTGGGGAAGATTTTCGCGCCAATAGTTTGTTAACTACTAAGTTAACAAAAACCGCTCAAAGGTGTACCCACCTTCGTACCGTTGTGAGCGAAGGTAATGTGGGGCAAAGTACTACCAAGCAACACAGACCTGGGAGAGGGGTTGTAGAGATAGCGTCGGAGTTCTGCCGACATTATCTCTACAACCCCCATTTTTTTTGCGTGTGTGTAGCTATCTCGGCGTATTCTGGTCCCGTTCTGTTGGCGGGACAACTTAGAACGGTTTCTCCTCATCGTATATATTGTTGGAAATAGGCAGCTTGCCGGGCCCCCTCCAAAATACAGAACTAAAGAGTGAAAGGGATAACGATGATGCTAAAGAAGATTTCAGTGGCTTTGTGTGGTTTGGCGATGATCGCCGGTTCTCTGTCGGCGCAGGCGGAGGGCGATAAGGCGAAGGTTGCGGAGCGTCTCAATGCCGCCAGCCAGGTGCTTCACGAGATTATGGCAACCCCGGACAAGGCGATTCCGGGTGGCATTCTGTCGGGCGCATCGTGCGTAGTGGTGATTCCCAGCTACAAGAAGGGCGCGTTCGTTGTGGGCGCGCAGTATGGCCAGGGTGTTGCAACCTGCCGTACGCCAAGCGGAAAGTGGAGCGCTCCGGTGTGTGTTCAACTGGCCGGCGGCAGCTTCGGGTTCCAGATTGGCGGACAGGCGACGGACCTGGTGCTGATCGCAATGAACCAGCAGGGCCTGCAGGACATGTTGAAGAACAAGTTCAAGCTGGGCGCGGATGCGGCGGCTTCGGCTGGTCCTGTGGGACGCAATGCGCAGGCAGGAACGGACTGGAAGTTGAATGCCGAGTTCCTGAGCTACTCGCGTAGCAAGGGTCTGTTTGCGGGTATCAATCTCGACGGCACGGTGCTGTCGCAGAACCAGGACGATACTCGCGCGCTCTACGGTTCGGACATCGGGTTCGATCAGATCCTCGGCGGCAAGCAGGTTACGCCGGTTGAGGCTCGTCCCTTTGTGCGCACTGTGGCGAAGTACTTCGTCGTTGCCAAGAACCAGTAATGCATCTGTTGCTTGAACGTTGTTCGATTGCGGAGGGGCGGCTTATTCGGCCGCCCTTTCTGTTTTTCCGGCGGCGCGGGTTGGAATCGGTAGACTAGAGGCTTGAGCAAAGGTCCACAAAAAGAGGGAATTGACGCAGAGGTGAGCTTCCGCGAACGGGTTGAGTTTGCCGTGGTGTGGCTGGCGGTTCACGGGATGCGGTTGCTTCCGCGGGGATCGGCCAGGGCGGTAGGCGCGGGGATTGCAGCCATTGCCTATCATGCGCTGGGGCGGCTGCGCGGAGTGGGTGTGCGGAACCTGAAGCTTGCGTTTCCAGAGATGCCGGAGGGGGAGCGGGAGAGGATTCTGCGGTCGTTGTACCGGCGTCTTGGCTGGCTGCTGGCGGAGTTCTGCCTGATGCCGGGATACACGCAGAAGAGTGCGAGCCGGTTTATTCGCTATGAGGGACTGGAGAATTATGTGGCGGCTCGCGAGCGTGGGAAGGGTGTGCTGGTGTTGACGGGGCACCTGGGGGCGTGGGAGTTGTCGAGTTTTTATCACTCGCTGATGGGCATGCCGATGGGGATGGTGATACGGCGGCTGGACAACCCGCTCGTGGATGAGTTTGTGAATCGCATTCGGTGCCTGCATGGAAACCGTGTCATTCATAAGGACGACTTTGCGCGAGGTTTGATTGCGTCGATGCGCGCGGGGGAGACGGTGGGGATTCTGATGGATACGAATATGACTCCGCCGCAGGGCGTGTTTGTGCCGTTCTTTGGCGTGCCGGCGTGTACGGCCTCGGGGATGGCACGGATTGCAGGCAAGACGGGTGCGGCGGTGGTGCCGGGGTTTCTCCTGTGGGAGGAGAGCGACCAGAAGTATGTGTTGCGCTTCGGCAGAGAGCTTGAAGTGAGGCATACGGGGGATTCTGAAACCGATGCGGTTACAAATACGGCGGCCTTTACGGCGGCGATTGAGGCGACGATTCGGCAGTATCCTGATCAGTGGCTGTGGATGCATCGGCGGTGGAAGACGCGGCCTCCGGGAGAAGAGGGGATCTACTGATGGCGGGGATCTACTGATGGCGGGGAGCTATTGATGACAACGATGAGCAAGATCGCGGACTGGGTTGGGGTGAGCGCGCCGCTGCTGGAGGTGGAGGTTACCTCGGTCTCGAGTATCGAGGATGCGGGCGAGAACTCGGTTGTGTTTGCGGTCGAAGGGGAGGCGCTGGGCAGGGCGCTGCGGTCGAAGGCTGGGGTGATTCTGGCGAGCAGGAAGCTGGAGTCGGCGGAGATGCAGCCCTATCGGACGCCGGACCCGCGGGTGTTGTGGGTGGCGGATGCGAGGTATGCGTTTGCGCTGGTGGCGCGAAGACTTAGTGTCAGCGGAGTTAGGGCGGGAGTGCATGCTTCGGCCGTGGTGGGGCAGAGAGTGGCGATTGGTGTTGGAACGGCGGTTGGGCCGAGTGCTGTGCTTGGTGATGGCGTGGTGATAGGGAGTGGATGCGAGATTGGTGCGCGGGTGACGATCTATGCAGGGACGGTGCTGGGGGACCGCGTGGTGGTGCAGGCTGGAGCCGTGCTGGGATCGACGGGGTTTGGGTATGTGCGGAGTGCGGAGACGGGAGAGTATCTGATCTTTCCGCAGCAGGGGCGGCTGGTGGTGGAGGACGATGTCGAGATTGGCGCGAATACTACGATTGATCGTGGTGCGCTGGGGGAGACGCGGATCGGGCGTGGAACGAAGATCGATAACCTGGTGCATATCGGGCATAACTGTGTGATTGGGAAGAACGTGATTATCGCGGCGCAGACGGGGATCTCAGGGTCGAGTGTGGTGGAGGATGGCGCGATTCTGGGTGGGCAGGTCGGGATTGGAGAGCATGCAACGGTGGGGGCGGGAGTGATTCTTGGCGGCGGAGCGGGAGTGCTGAGCGGGAAGAAGATGCGCGGGCCGGGCGAGGTGTTCTGGGGACGGCCGGCGCGGCCTTTGAAGGAGTATCTGCGGGATCTTGCGCGGTTGAAGCGGCGTTAAAGCTGTCCTGCCGGACGGGCCCACTGCGCGTGGGGCGGTCACTTCGTGACGCGTATACCGGTCGTGGCAAACTCATCAGCATGAGTCCTCCCGTTGGTCGGAATCATCTTCCCTCCGACCAACGGGATGACCACGCGAAGCTCTAAAAAGGCGTGCGAACGCCCGCCCCACGCGCAGTGGGCCCGTCCGGCAGGACTAAAATTAGTGGAACGCGTGGTGCTAGATGGCGATTATGGTGGCTGGCGGGCATACAAGAAACATCGGAAAGACCAGCGTCGTGGCAGGTCTGGTTGCCGCGATGCCGGAGATGCATTGGACCGCGTTCAAGATCACGCAGTTCGGGCATGGGATGTGCTCGGCCAATGGTGAGCCCTGCGACTGCGAGACCGCCGAACATACGGTTGCGGTGAGTGAAGAGCGCCCGGGGGGAGATGCAACGACGGATTCGGGACGCTATCTGGCGGCGGGTGCGGCGCGGTCATTTTGGGTGAGGACGCGGCAGGGCGATCTGTCTGAGGCGATGCCGCGCATTCGCAAGGAGATCGAGCGAGCGGAGAACGTGGTGATCGAGTCGAACAGCATCCTGCGATTCCTGAGGCCAGATCTTTATCTGAGCGTGCTCGATCCCGAGACGGCGGACTTCAAAGATTCGGCGAAGTACTTTCTGGATCGCGCCGATGCCGTGCTGGTGCCAGAGGGCGTGCTGGGAAGGCCCGAGTGGAAGGGTGTTTCGCTGAAGCTGGTAGAGGGAACGCCAGTGCTGCCGATACGGCCGCCGATCTATGTGACGGACGAGGTGGTGGGGTTTGTGCGGCGGCGGCTGCGAGCGCGAGTGATTGTTTGAAGGTCTTTGAACAATAGAAACAAGAAAAGCCGCAGCTTTGTAGGCCGCGGCTCTTGTTGATACGAGTAATGGAACTAAGCGATGAGACCGTTGAGGCCATTGGGGAAGAAGACTCCCTGATGGACCGTATCTGTTGGTTTCGTGCCGGTGACGATTGCGAGGATCTGGGAGGTATTGCGGGACCAGCCCAGCGAGTTCTGGTCGCAGTCGACGATGGTGGATGCGGTGATGTTCGCGGTGGCGGTGTTGAGCGCGACCGGGGTTGTGGTGATTCCGATGTCGTCTGCCGCTGAGCCTGTGAAGGTGACGAACGGAGTCGTGATCGGTTTGGTGGGATCGGGATTCGCCAGCGAAGAACGCGCTGCCGAGATCATCTGAGTCAGCGTGCTGAGCGGTCCGGTGCCACCGCCGCCATCGAGTCCATTGATGGTGGTGCGGATGAGACCGGCGTGATATGCCTCGACGGCGTGGATACCTACTGCAGCCGGGAGGACATTGACCTTGTCAGAGATCAGGGCGGCGGCTCCACCATAGGCGGAGACTCCCACGTCCTCGAAGATATAGGCCCCGATCAGGAAGTTAGCGTCGTTTGCGAAGGGGTTGAAGGAGGGTCCGATGAGCGCTGCTGCGGCAAGGGCGTTGAAGGAGTTGTACAGATCGATGTTGGGCATCGAGACTGCCTTGGCGCCGAGAGCGCTCTGGAGGAAGAGGACGTGCTTGCCTTCTTCCGTTGCGGTTTCCGTGGCATAGGCCTGGACGTAGGAAAGCGAGAAAGGCACTTTGGCGAAGGTCGGGCTCAGAGTAACGGTTCCAGCGGCGTTGCCGTTGACGCTGACGGGAATCGGCGTCGACAGCTTGTCGATGGTGACGCCGTAGACCGCGAGGTTGTAGAACTGCGCCTCGAGATACTCCAGGTTGAGGGCGAAGTTGAGGATGTCCGAGTCGCCGATCGTAGCCGACTGGGCCTCTGCTTTTTTAGGGGTTGCCGTTGCGCCGAAGGCAAGAGCGGCGAGCGCGGCGCCTCCCTTGGTGAGCATCTTTCGGCGGGTACTTACGATAATTTCGTCGAGTTGCTGTGTCTCTAAAGTTGCCATGATGTCTCCGTCCTTAGGAAGCTGTCGCTGTGATTTTGCCGTTGAGTCCATTGGGGAAGAAGCCGCCTTTGGAGAGGCCTGCTCCGCCCGCCGCGCCGTATACGATGTGCAGAACCTGATCGGTTGTGCGACCGAAGGCGATGGCGTAAGTAGGATCAGCAGCAACGATGCTGGAGACGCTGAGTGGGGTCTCTTTTCCTCCGCCGAGCGTGGCGCGGAGAGCAGACACCTGGTTGGCAATGGTGGTGTAGGTCTGATTTCCGGCCGCGCCATCTACGGCAGTGATCAGGGTGCGGATCTCGGCAGCGTGATAGGCCTCCGTCGCCTGGATACCGGCGGCGGCGGTCAGGATGTTGTTGTTGGCAAGCAGAGGAGCGGCGCCGCTGTAAGCCGTAACCCCGACATCTTCGAAGACAAAGGCTCCGATAAGGAAGTCGTTGTTGCCGTCGAAGGGATTGAAGGTGGGGGAGGTGGTGATCTTGGCTGCGACAGCCAGCGGACCGAAGAAGGTAAGGTCGAGAGCAGGACGGGGAACTGGAGTTCCCTTGTTGCCCGTGATGGCTGCCTGGAGGAAGCGAACGTGATTCAGCTCATCCTGTGCGATCTCGGCGGCGTACTGAGCGAAGACTGGGCTGGTCCACGGAACTGCCTTAATGCCCGCAGGAACGATCGTGGTACCTGCCCCGGTGAGTGCATCGGCGGAGGAGAGACCGGCTCCGGTCGCGGCGTAGAGGTAGAACTCGGCCTCAAGATATTCGAGGTTGAGGGCGAAGTTCAGAATGTCGTTGTCAGGGATGTCGAGCGGGGTTGGCGTCGGTGTGGGTGTGGTGGTGGGTGCTGGTGTGCTGTTGTTGCAACCGATAATCATTGCTCCGGCAGCGGCCGTCCCTGCTCCGGCCAAAAACTTTCGGCGGGACAGGGCTTTGTCTATCAAGTCATTTAGCTTTTTTTCCACGATGTACCTCTCCTCAATGCACGTTGCTGGCTGCACCTCGTTGTGATGACGAGGCGCAGGGCGGAACGGATTGCGGAGACAATAATATTCGTGGCTAGATTGATTGGACAGGAAGGGTCATGATGTCATCAACAAGACTTACTTCCTTCTGAACAAAAGGCTCGGCGTAGCGGACTCCAGCCAGCAGGCCGTAGTGGCGGGCGGTGGCGAAGGTTCGCTCGCGAATCTCCTCCTCGGGGACGAAGAGGCCAGTGCCTTCAGGCTGCGCGCCGTATTGCGAGCGGTAGGCCAGCAGAGACTGCAGGCGCTGCTCGGCAAAGGGCGTGATGTCGACGACGAAGGTGGGGCGCACGTCGGCGTAGAGGCTAGCGTAGAGGATCTTGTAGGGCCGATGCGGCGGGTGGGGGGCGCCGGGCGTTACGACCTTGGCGAGGCCGCTGACGAAGCAGGCTTCATAGCCCAGCGTGGCCGAGGTGTAGTGGTCGGGATGACGGCCCTGCCAGTAGGGAAGGATCACGACGCGGGGGCGCAGGCGGCGGAGGACGGCGGCCAGTTTGAGGCGGTTGGCCAGGGTGTTCTCTATGTTGCCGTCGGGAAGGTCGAGAGCCTCGCGATGGGCGACGTTGAGGATGCGGGCGGCGGCGTTGGCCTCGGCTTCACGGTCGGCGGCGGTGCCGCGGGTGCCTGACTCGCCCTGGGTGAGATCGAGGATGCCGGTGGTCCAGCCGCGGGCGTGCATGGCCATCAGAGTGCCGCCGCAGGTCTGCTCGACGTCGTCGCGATGGGCTGCAATAGCGAGGATGTCGAGTTGAGCGGGCGAGGACATAGGGGCTTAGGGTGCAGGGCTTAGGGTGCAGGGTTTAGGGTGCAGGGTTTAGGTCCAAGGAAGATCCTGCCTCTCTCCCCTGCCCGAGCCCTAGGCTTTACACCCTGAGCACTACACCCTACACCCTTAGTTGGCTGCGTCGGTGACAGCGTCCAGGTAGGCAACGTCGAGCGCTGTTCCCTGAACGGTAACATTGGCGTTGTTGATCTCGGAGCCGTCCGTAGTGTTGAAGACGTGGACCTGTCCACCGTAGGCGGTGTAGACCTTGTGGAAGCCCTGGACCCAGCAGAGGCCGGTCAGGTCGCCATAGTAGTACTGGTTCTGGTTCGTGTTGGGGTAAGGGACGACGACCGGCGACGTTGCGCTCTGTGTGACCGCAGGAACGATGAATGCGCTGGCCCCGGTGGAACCCGACGGCAGAACCACGCGGGTGAGGCAGTTGTAGTTGGCGCTCTGGTCGGTGGCCTGGCCGGTTGCGATCTGCTGGGCGGCACGGGCCGCGCGCTCGCCGGTGGCGCAGAGCTGGGAGCCGATCCACAGCGTATTGTCGTCGGCGAAGAGAATCTTGGTGTGAGTGCCGTCGGAGATGGAGACGGTGCTGGTGACAGCGTTGGTCGCGAGGCTGATGATGGAGAGGTTGCCGGCAAAGAGGCCGTCGGGCTGCCGCTGCTGACCGGCTACGTAAAGATTATTTCCATCCGAGACTGCCGTTGTAACCCCGCCTGGGACCGGGAGATTGGAGGAGAAGGCGTTGGGGTTCTGCTGTGCCGGGACGGTGCTGTTGGTGTAGCTGTTGACCTGGAGCGCGCCCGGCAGCAGGTAGGTGATGCTGGAGGTGGTTCCACCGCACTCTGCGCCACAGTTGAGAACGTAGACCGTGTTGCCGTCGAGGGAGAAGTAGGCTCCAGCGGGCCGGTCGAAGGCGCTCGTATTGCTTCCGGTGTTGACCGGGATGACGCAGTAGATAGGAAGGTTGAAGGGCTGGCAGTCGACCGCGCCAATCGCGGCAATTGCGGCGGTTGAGGTGGTGTACTGGCTGGCGTTCAGCTTGATGACGCGGTAGAGCGAGTTGGAGTTGCGGACCATCGCCAGGATGACCGTGTCGCCCTGGTTGACAACGACCTGGAAGACATTCGGCAGGTTGAGCGCGTAGGTCCCTCCCGTGGTCTTGTCGATGATCCCGAGTAGGCCGGCGCCCTCTTCGGCCGAGTAGACGTGGCCGAAGGTTGGCGGGACAGCGATGCTGGTGGACCTGGCCGGGAAGGTGCCGGCAGAACCGGTGGCGGACTCGGTGCCATAGTTGATGATCTGCACGTCGCCCAGAGTGTTGGAGTAGACGTACCCGGCGATCTCAGAGGGGAAGTTGAGGATGAGGTTGGGATAGCCGGAGGAGTAGCCGCTGATCGAGAACGACGTCCGGGTGTTCTCGACGTTGTTGCGCAGGTCACGCTTCGCATCGAGGATCTGCAGGCTGCCGCTGGTGCCGCCGTTCGCCGTGACGCCCACCATCACGCGTTGGGCAAGCTTGCTGGGCGGAATCGGCCGGTTGGCGAAGGGAAACTGGGGAAACTTGTAGTAGTACGGGCCGCAGGCTGTAAGTCCCAGCGTGACAGCGGCGATCAGGAAGCCGCAGAAGATCTGGGCACGGAGAGACTGGGTAAAGAGACTTCGATTCGTCAACGGTAACTAACTCCAACCTGAGCGCTGCGGCATAATCTGGCGGCCAACGGCTATCTGCCGAGTATAACAAAGGACTCGGCCAGTCCGCGGTTTGGGAGAAATCGGCAAAGGGTTGAATTTTCTTAGTTTGGAGCAGGTCCGCCGAGTGGCTTAAGATGGTGAGAACACTTGGAGACGGTTATGGCAGATGGTGTACGTAGTGCGGAGTTGGCGTCTGTTGCAGGCTATGCTGCGGCCGGCCGGTTGTTTGACGGCGCAACGGTGCTGTGCGACGGAGCCATGGGCACGATGCTGTACGCGCGCGGCGTCTTCATCAACCGCTGTTACGACGAGCTGAACCTCTCGCAACCGGAGTTGGTGCGCGAGATCCATAACGAATACCTCCAGGCCGGCGCGGAGGTGGTCGAGACCAACACCTTTGGCGGCAACAGGTTTCGCCTCGGTCTGCACGGGCTGCAGGATCAGGTGCACGCAATCAACGTGGCGGGCGTCAAGCTGGCGCGGGAGTGCGTCAACCAGATCCAGGAGAAGCAGGCCTGCGAGGCGTTTGTTGCGGGGTCGATCGGGCCGCTGGGCGTAAGGCTGGAGCCGCTGGGCAAGGTGGGCCTCGAGGAGGCGCAGGATGCCTTCGCCGAGCAGATCCGCGCGCTGGTCGAAGGCGGCCCCGGCGTGGGCGTCGATCTGCTGATCGTGGAGACGATGACCTCGCTGACCGAGGCGGAGCAGGCGATTCTGGCAGCGCGGCGCGTCGCTCCGGGAGTTCGCGTCGTGGTGATGATGACCGTCGATGAAGAGGGCAACTGCCTGGACGGAGCTTCGGCAGAGACCGCCGCCATCAAGCTGACGGAGTGGGGCGCCGACGCCGTGGGATGCAACTGCAGCGCAGGCCCGGCGACGGTGTTGAGCGTGATCGAGCGCATGCGGCCACTGACCCCGCTGCCGCTGGCTGCGATGCCCAACGCAGGAATTCCACGGGCCGTCGAAGGGCGCACGATCTATCTCACCTCGCCCGAGTACATGGCCAGCTTTACCCGCAAGTTAGTGAAGGCCGGCGCGAGCATTGTTGGCGGATGCTGCGGAACCACGCCAAGCTACACGCGCGCGATGAAGAGTTCGCTGCGTGCGCTCGACGCGATGGAGAGCGGCGTCGAGGTGATGCAGCGCGACCCAACCGGCAAGGCCACGATCATCAAGGAGAGTAAGGTTTCGCCGCCGCCGCTGGCCGAACGGTCGAAGATCGGCTCGATGGTAGCGGCGGGCGAGTTCGTCACGATGGTGGAGATCGTGCCGCCGAAGGGCATCGACTGCAGCAAGGAGCTCGATGGCGCGACGCAGCTGCACCGGCTGGGCGTGGATGCGATCAACGTACCGGACTCGCCGCGGGCCAGCGCGAGGATGAGCGCGCAGAGCCTGTGCGTGCAGATCCAGCAGCACGTCGGCATCGAGACGATTCTGCACTACACCTGCCGCGACCGCAACGTGCTGAGCATTCAGAGCGATCTGCTGGGCGCGTCCTCGATCGGGCTGAAGAATATTCTCTGCCTCACGGGCGATCCGCCGAAGCTGGGCAATTATCCCAATGCGACCGCGGTCTTCGATGTCGACGCGATCGGGCTGGTCAATATCGTGCACAATCTGAACTACGGGCTCGACATCGGCAGCAACTCCATTGGCGGGTCCACAGGCTTCTCCATCGCGGTCGCGGCGAACCCTGGCGTGCAGGATATGGATCAGGAGGTCCGCCGGTTTGCGTTCAAGGTAGAGGCGGGTGCGGAGTATGCCATCACGCAGCCGGTCTTCGACATACGCGTGCTCGAAGAGTTTCTGCGCAGGATCGAAGGCTTCCGCATTCCGGTGATCGCGGGCATCTGGCCGTTGACCAGCCTGCGCAACGCGGAGTTTATGAAGAACGATCTGCGCGTAAGCATGCCGGATGAGATCATGGCGCGGATGGCCAGGGCCTTGACGCCCGAGGCAGGCAGGCTTGAGGGCGTCAAGATTGCTCAGGAGATGCTGGCCGAGGCCAAGCCCATGGTGCAGGGCGTTCAGGTCAGTGCGCCCTTCGGACGATACGGTGTCGCCGCCGATGTGCTCGGTCTCGCCGAAGTTGAGGTTGCATAATGGCAAACTTTGAAGAGCAGTTGACAGCGCTGGAGAGTGTGGTCGAAAAGCTGGAGCGCGGAGACCTCTCGCTCGACGACTCGGTGCATCTGTTCGAGGAGGGCCTGAAGCTCTCGAACGCCTGCAAGAAGGAGCTGGAGGCAGCAGAGGGCAGAATCCAGGTGCTCGTCGAGCAGGGCAGAAATGCAATGCGGGTCGTGGACCTGGATGAAGTGAAAGACGTCCAAGCAGGGTGAGCACGAGGAGTAGCGTTTGGCGGTTGAATACGCCTAGGTGCGGGAGTAAGAGAAAGTAGCGTCTCTAATTCCAGAGATTTCACTTTTTCTCGAATAGACGAACGGTAGTCGGATCTGGCAAGCCAAATGGAATGGGAGGGTCTCCAAAAGCGTAGACCTCAAGTCCGGACAGTCGGCCTCCTGCTTGGAACAGGATGACTCCGACAGGATTTTCATCTGTACCTGCGACAAAATCGGCAAGGATGTTGCTTTGGGCGTGAGCAGCGGGGATGGAAACAGGAACTTCTATGTTGATCGTTGGGCAACCGCAGCTACATCCACAGTAGACGTGTGCTGCTTCCAATTGTGGAAGAAATTCTGATGCGCTTGGTTCGCCATGCAGTAGAAGCCACTCTATGAGGCTTTGTTCTTCAAGCGTCAATGGACGGTCCAAGGGGATGGATGTCGCGGCTTCGCTCGAGTCTTTGATGTTGAAGAGGCGAAGCAACCTGTTCGTCAACTCAGGAAAGGGCATGGCTGTGCGAGCAGTTTACATCCTGCCCTGAGAAGCGAAAGATGGAGCAGTCCCGAAAGTATCGACGATCTTAGCGGTCGCGGGTGGTGACGAAGCCGGGAACCCAGAGCAGGGCGCGCTTGGCTTCGGAGTCGGGCAGGTCGGCGATGGTGAGGCGGGCTGCTTCGGCGTAGGCGCAGGCGGTGTCCATGGCGTAGTCGATCGAGCCGTGGCGCTGCAGAATCTCAAGGATCTGCGGGTGGGAGACACGGGCGAAGCTGCGGTCGGCGAGGACGGTGCGAATCGCCTCGCGGTCGGCTCCTGTGCCGCGCTCAAGCGCGTGGATGACGGCGAGCGTGGCTTTGCCTTCGCGCAGGTCCGAGGCGACAGGCTTGCCGAGGACATCTTCGGCGGCGGTCAGGTCGAGAACGTCGTCGACGATCTGGAACGCGAGGCCCAGGTTGCGGCCGTACTCGCCCAGTTGAGCCTCAAGCTCGTCAGGGTCGCCGAAGCCGTGAGCCGGCGTGATCGCCGCGCCAAGCTGCATCGAGACTTTGAAGAGGCAAGCCGTCTTGCGGAAGATGAGGTCGAAGTACTCCTCTTCGTTGATCAGGTGGCCGAGCTTTTCGATCTGGAGCAGCTCGCCCTCGACCATCTGCTGGGTGAGCGAGATCAGCAGCTCGAGGACGCGAAAGTTCCGCTCTTCGAGGGCCGCCGAGAAGGATTGCATGTAGAGCCAGTCGCCCGCGAGGACGCATTTGGCGTTGCCCCAGGTGGTGTTCGAAGAGGGGCGGCCGCGGCGCGTGTCGGCCTCGTCGATGATGTCGTCGTGAACGAGGGTCGCGGTGTGGAGCATCTCGACGACCGCGCCCAGCCGTATGCGGCTCTCGCTGGTGCAGCCCAGGGCCTTGGCCGAGAGCAGCAGAAGCAGCGGCCGGATGCGCTTGCCGCCACCCGCGATAAGGTACCGCGCGATGTCGGTGACAACCTCGACGTCGGAGGCGGATTGCCGGGAGAACTCCTGCTCGATGGCGGCTAGATCGTCACGGAGGAGGTCGAACACCTCGGCTGCGGTCGCGATGGAGAGCGTACTCACTTACTAGTCAGAGTATCAGGATGTGGATTTGGCTTCAGGTCAGGCTCGAAAAAGTAACTCAGAATTTTGATCGCACCAAGGATTGGCGAGGTGGCAGCCAGGAACAGTCTTTTTGCCGCCCTGGGTTTCAGGTCGCAGGGGTTCAGGTCGCAGGGGTTCAGGTAGCAGATCAGTTGGAGCGGAAGTTGGTGAACTGCAGCTCGACGCCGATATCTTTACCCTTCAGCAGCGCCATCACCTCCTGCAGAACGTCGCGGTCCTTGCTCACCACCCGGACGGTGTCGCCCTGAATGCTGGCCTGTGCCTTCTTCTTCGAGTCCTTGATGGCCGCGACGATGATCTTCGCCTTCTCCGACGGAATCCCCTGCACCAGCTTGATCTTCTGCCTGACGCTCGAGTTTGCCGCCGGCTCGATCTTCTCGAACTCCAGGTTCTTCAAAGACACGCCGCGCTTGACCAGCTTCTGCGACAGAATCTCGGTCACCGCCTGCAGCTTGTACTCGTCCTGCGAGGCGAGCTGAATCGTGTCGGTCCCCTCAAGCTCGATCTTCGACTTCGAATCTTTGAGGTCGAAGCGGGCATGGACCTCCTTCGAGGCCTGATCGATCGCGTTCTTCACTTCCTGAATCTCTACCTTGCTCACTACGTCGAAGCTGTTATCGGATGCCATGGTGTGTTCCTTCGTCGGTATCTTGGTCGATCTCTATTTGTCTGTAACTTGGCCGTCTCTATTTGTCTGTAACTGGTCGCTCTCTATTATGTCAGCGCTCGACAGTTTAGCGCGTTGTGGGGAAGAGATTTTTGAAGTTCTCCGTCGTCAGGGTAGCGAGCTCCTCTGGTGAGATGCCGCGAAGCTCCGCCAGGGCTGCCGCCGTATGGACGACCAGGGCAGGCTCGTTGCGCTGGCCACGCAGCGGGATCGGCGCAAGAAACGGCGCATCCGTCTCGACCAGGATGCGGTCAGCCGGAGCAGCAACCGCGGCGTCGCGAATCCCCTGCGCCCTCGGGTAGGTCAGGTTCCCGGCAAAAGAGAGATGAAAGCCCGCGGCAAGAGACTGTTCCGCCTGGTCGACCGTCCCCGAAAAGCAATGCATGATCCCCCCCAGCCCATGCGGCGTCCAATGCTCGTCGATCAGCGCGAGCAGGTCCTCCCAGGTGTCGGCGCCGCCGAACTTCTCTTTCGCCTGCGGGGTGGCGAGCTCGCTCGTCCGGCAGTGGATCAGGATCGGCTTGCGCAACTTCGCAGCCACTCGCATCTGGGCGATAAAAGCCTGTTTCTGCGTGGCGATGTCGGGGTTGTCGAAGTGGTAGTAGTCGAGCCCGATCTCGCCGACAGCGATGCATCGTTCCTGCGCGCCCAGGGCGGCCAGCTTTTCGAGCGCCTCCGAAGTCGCGTGAGCCGCCTCCTGCGGATGAATCCCGGCGCTGGCATAAATCTGAGGATAGATCTGGGGATAGCCTTGCGGAAGCCCAGCGCCCGCGGTTGAGTCAGCAATCTCAAGCGCCTGCTGCATCGTCGCCGGGCCATCGCCGATGCCGATCGCGAGAATGCTATGGACCCCTGCGGCGTAGGCGCGGCGCAGCACCTCATCGCGCTCCGTCGGGGTCTCGATGTAGAAGTCAAGGTGGGCGTGGGAGTCGATCAGAGCCATCTCTTTCAGGGTACCCCATCGGCGCGCCGCATGAGCCTGCCAGGGAAGCGGCGAAGAGGAGCGGCGAAGAGGAGCGGCAAGGGAGTGCGTGACGGGTATAGTTCGGACCGCGTAGTATGTCGGCATGAACAATCTAACCCGACGTGATCTTTGTGTCGCTCTCTCGGCCTTTGCGGCGATGGGCGGCGTGGCGGAAGGCCAAAGCAATGTGTCTCCAGAAGGACAGAGCAGCACTCACGCCGCAGAGCCGGTGCTGGCGCACTCCGAGATCTTCGCCTTCGACAAGCTGCCCATCCATGCCTCGGCGAACGGCGGCGCAAGCCGTGCCGTCATTCAGGGGCGGCTGGCCACGGGCGAGTTTGTCGAGGTGCACGAGACCGCGCTGCCTCCCGGCCAGATGCCGCATCAGCCCCATCGCCACACCCACTCCGAGTTCCTGATGATTCGCGAGGGCAGGCTTGAGGTGACCAGCGACGGCAAGACCGGCATCGTCGAACCCGGCGGCGTCATCTTCACGGCATCGGGCGTGCTGCACGGGCTAAAGAACGTCGGCGACGTGATGGCAAACTACTTCGTCGTCGCCATCGGCGTACAAAAAGCGATCGTCTAGGCGGGAAACCTATCCAGCGACCAACGGGAGCACCCGAGCGTTGCGGTACACAAGTCACGAAGTGACCGCAGCGAACCGGGGTCCCCGCAAACAGGTCTTCGTTTGTGGGGTGGCCACGCGCAGGGCGCCCGTCCGGCAGGACAGGCCCTGAGACTATTTCAGTCGAGAGCCCAGCGCAATCTCTTCATCAAACGCGCCTCTTCCGGGTACGCGCGAACTCGATCAGGCCGACAAGACCTGTTCCGAAAAGAGCTAGTGTCGAGGGCTCAGGCGTCGGCGCAGTAGTCTCTGGCGTGATGGTCAGGCTATAGGTGAGCGGGGGGCCCGCGCCAAAAGAAAAGAGATCATAGGTTCCCGGAACGAAGGTTGGATCTTCCCCATTGAGAACATAAAGTGTCGGGCCAAAGTACCTCTGCAGGTCGATATAGAAGCCTCCTCCAGCCCGTCCGGTCAGGAACGTGAGATCTTCGTCCGTTGTGACGCCGTTGGTAGTGACCGGAGCGCTTGCGATGAAGGAGAGCAGATAGGGCGGAACGCAAGACGGAGAAACGGGCGGGCAGGTGGCTGTATTGCCCGGCGGCGAGGCGGGAAGAGAAAAAGTGATGAGGTTGCTATTCCCAACGCCGGTCAGGACAAAGTCATCGATAGCATCGGCGTGGGCGGTTAAAGGCTGAACGAAGGCAGAGGCAAGCAGAACAAGTGGGAAGACAATCTTTCTCATGGGTGAGAGCTTCCTTCCGTGGATCTGGCTGAATTTACGCCACAAGAATGCGTCCGCAGGAAGCAGGTGTCAAGCGGATTCGCACGGCAGCGAGCGTCTTGGGGTCATCGGCAATCGGATCCGAAGTACGACGACAGCCGTTGCCGCAGGCCTAAAGACTACAAAATCATCCTGAGGCGGAGTGAAGGCTCCCCGTTCATTCGCGACCAACGTGAGCACCCGAACGAAGCGGTACACACGTCACGAAGTGACCGCTGGCCGCGCAGGGCGCCCGTCCGGCAGGACAGGTTCTTGAGATTTATTTCAGGCGAGAGATTTATTTCAGTCGAGAGCCCAAGGCAATCTCTTCGCCAAACGTTGCTAGCACAGGCTTACCGTCTTCGCCATGCGAGGCGGCCAGCAGCATCCCATGCGACTCCAGGCCACGCATCTTGCGAGGAGCAAGATTTGCGATGACGACGATCTTCTTGCCAATCAGTTCCTCCGGCGTATACCACTCGGCGATTCCGGAGAGGATCTGGCGCTTCTCATAGCCAAGATCAACCTCGAGGCGGAGCAGCTTGTCGGCCTTGGGAATACGCTCGGCGACGACGATCTGCGCGACGCGAAGGTCGATCTTGACGAAGTCGTCGATGGCGATCTGCGGCGTGTCGGGCGCAGTGCCGGAGAGGCTCGACTGCGCCGCCGAGTTGGCGAAGATGCCCGAGGCGGGCGCTTCAGTGTGCGAGGGCGTGCCGGTGCGCTCGGTGCTGATGGCGAGACTGCCTGCGACGGTCATGCCGGGTGCTGCACCACCCAGGGCGAAGGTGCGAGGGGGCGCGCCGGGATGCGTGGGGTCGGTTGGGACAGGAGCGGTGTGCGTCGTCGTCTCGTCGACGAAGCGTGAGGGCGTGGGCTGTTCTGGCTTCGGGGCGGAGGGGTTTTCCATGTCGATCATGATCTGCGCGAGTCCTTTGTCTGCTCGAGGAAAAATGGGGGCCAGCGGGCCAAGTTTTGTGCTGGGCTTCAAGCCGCCCCATTCTAGATTCTTCAGTTCGCCATTGCGAGTGGCGACTTCGATGTCCCCGAGTCCGAGTTGCGCCCAGACTTTGGCCGTGGCGTAGGGAAGAACAGGATAGAGCAAAGCCGTGATGATGCGTATGGATTCTGCAGCTGTGTAAAGAATCCCTTCAACTCGCACTAAGGCCGCTGCGTGTTCAGGTGTCAAGGTCTCAAGAGTTTCTAGATTCTGTGCTGTCGCTACCTCTTTAAGCAGTTTCCATGGCGATGTCTCGCTGATAAATGAATCCGTTCTAGCAATCAGGATCCAAACGCTTTCGAGAGATTTTGCGAGGTCGAAAGAGTTAAAGGTTTGTCCAAAACTTCTTGCCGTCGTCTCAGACAGTGAACTGATCTCAGGATAAAAGCGGATATGCGATTCGTCGTGCAGAGTTCTGAGAGGAGGTACGCTAGCACCGCTAAGTCGCCCCATCACATTGGCCGAACTACAAAACCGAGCGATCATACTCAAGGTTCGGCTGACTAGGTTGCCGTAGCCGTTGGCGAGGTCGGCGTTGTAGCGGGTGATCATGGCTTCGAAGCTGAAGCTGCCGTCTTGGCCGAAGGGGATCTCGCGGAGGAGGAAGTAGCGGAGGACGTCGGTGGCGAAGAGGTCCTGCTCGGCCTTGGTTGGAGGCCGAGGCGATTCTGGTTGGGCCGATATGGGGGGACAGAGGGTGCCGAAGGCGTCGAGGATGGTCTCGGTGCGAACGATGTTGCCCTTGGACTTCGACATCTTGCTGTCATCGAAGAGCAGCCAGCCGTGGGCTGTCACGGCCTTCGGTAGAGGCAGGCCGGCGGCGAGAAGGAAGGCAGGCCAGTAGATGCAGTGCTGGCGCGTGATCTCCTTTGCCATGAGGTGGAGATTGGCGGGCCAGTACTTTTCAAACTTTGCAACGTCCTCAGGCGCGTCACTGCCATAGCCGACCGCGGTCATGTAGTTGGCCAGGGCATCGAGCCAGACATAGATGACGTGTTTTTGCGTGGTCTCGGAGGCCGCTGGCTCAGGAACGGGAATCCCCCACGTGAAGCTGGAGCGGGAGACTGAGAGGTCGCGGAGGTGTCCTTTGACGTAGCGGTTGCCTAGAGCGGTCCGGCCGATCTTTCCATCTTCCTCAGCGTTGCGGAGAGGATCTGCCGGAAGGTTGAATGGTGTTGGTCTCGAAGAAACATCATCGGTCTGCTCAAAGAGTGCCCGATCGTATGCAGCCGAAACAAAGCCTTTGACGTCGCCGCGGAGGAAGCTGAGAACCTCGTTCTTGCGGGACTCGGGCTGGATCAGGAACGTGTCGGATTCGATGAGGTCGATGAGCGGAAGCTGGTACTCGCTCAGCTTGAAGAAGAAGTTCTCTTCGGTGACGGTCTCGGTTGGCTTGCCATCGGGGCCGAGGACGCCCGGAGGTCCGTCGACGAAGATCTCCTCCCCGATGGAGTACTGGCCCGTGTAGGTGCTGAGGTAGATCTGCCCGCGCTGGTGCAGGTCGGCAAACAAGCGCTGAACTCCCCGCTGGTGCCGAGGCTCGGTGGTGCGGATGTAATCGTCGTAGGTCAGGCCCATGCGGTCCCAGAGGGTGCGAAACTCGGCCGAGACCTGGTCGGTGAACTGCTGGGGCGCAATGCCGGCCGCGGCGGCCGAGCGCTCGATCTTCTGGCCGTGCTCGTCGGTGCCGGTGAGGAAGAAGGTGTCCTCGCCGAGCAGGCGGTGACGGCGCGCAATCACGTCGGCCGCGAGGGTCGAGTACGCATGGCCGATGTGCGGGCGTGCGTTGACGTAGTAGATAGGGGTAGTGAGATAGAACTTTTGCTCGGGCATGGGCCAGAGCCCAGTTTAGCAGGGTGGGGACGCGCACTTCCCGCCGGAGGGAGCATCGGGGAGGCTGCGCCCGAAAATAAATCCCGAAAGATTGGCGTATTTTTCGCAGCCAAAAAAGTGACTGCTAAAACACCACGTTTACCACGCAAACCACCACAGTTTCACCATCAAAAAACCACGTCTAAAACACGATTTTCGCCAAAAACCCCTGCAAAAACACTCTCGTTCCCCACCGGATAAAAAAAGTGCCAAAAACTACCGGCTCAGATGAGCTTTGTCCTCGGCAGGCGCAGGAACCTCTCCAACCTCCCCTGCGACCCCAACGACCGGCGCGGCAACCTCGGTCTCGGACTCCTGGGCGATCCGGGCAAGGTCGAGGTGCTGCTCCATGGCGCGGCGGGCCTGCGCGGGGTTGTGCGAGCGGATGGCGCGGTAGATCTCCCGGTGCATCTCGGAGGATTCCTTCAGATCAACCGCGTTCTGGATCGTCTTGCTGCGCCGCTCATAGAGATTGGCGATGATGGTCTCCATCACCGCGGCGAGGATTGGGTTAGCCGCAGCCCGCGCGATAGCGCGATGAAAGCGAACATCGTGAATGAGGTACTCGTGAGGATCGTCGAGCGCGGCGTACATCTCAGCAACCTCTTCTGCGAGCTCTGTGATCTGCTCGTCGGTGGCGCGTTCGGCGGCGAGAGAGGCGAGGTTGGACTCAATGACACTGCGGGCTTCGAACATCTGTCCAGGAAGGAAGCCATGCAGAGTCCCGAGGACGGAGAAGGAGCTGGAGTCGAACGAGGGCGGTCCGGAGGCGACGAAGGTGCCGGCGCCGTGGCGGCTTTTGAGGACCCCCATGGCCGCGAGAAAGCCAATGCCGGAGCGCAGACTGGACCGGCTGATCTTGAGCTGGCGAGCGAGGTCGCGTTCAGGGGGCAGGCGGTCGCCGGGACGCACCTCGCCCGAACTGATGAGCAGGCGAATGTGTTCGACGACCTGCATGGTGAGCTGGCTGTGGCTGGAGACCTCCTCGAACTGCTCCTTGACCTCTTTTTTCACGCTGAACAACACTCCTTTGCGCCTGATTTGATGAAGGGTAACACGGTGGTGGGCCGTGTGTTCGGGTCGGGATAAGGGAAGCAGAGAGGCAGGGTGGGCTATGTCCGACTCAGCTTGCTGGTTGCGATGGAGAAGTCTGAGTTTAGGTAGTTTGCCGCCCACCAAGGCGCGGGACCAGGAGCTGAAAGATCAGGAGGGCAATGACGTAGGCGAGGCCAGCCATCATGAAGATCAGCAAGGGGTGGAGAGAGAAGTAGTGAGAGACAAGCCACGTGAAGCACGCGCCGCCGAGGGCTCCGGCGGCGCCGCCGATGCCGACGACGGTGCTGACGCCGGTCGAGGGGAACATGTCGGTTGGCGTGGAAAAGAGGTTGGCGGACCAGCCCTGATGCGCGGCGGTGGCCAAACAAAAGAGTCCGATGGCTGGCCAGGCATTGCTGGGGAAGAGTGTGTGCATGTGTGGGACGAGCATGATGGGAGTGACGCACAGGGCGCAGAGGAGAAGTGCGAACTTGCGTCCGGAGTTGACGCTGTGGCCGTGCTTCATGCGGAAGCCGGAGAGCCAGCCCCCGGCGATGGAGCCGATGCTCGCGGCGGTGTAGATGACGATGAGCGGATATTTGACGTGGCTTAGGTTGAGGCCGTAGTTGTCGTTGAGGAACTTAGGGAGATAGAAGAGATAGAACCACCAGATGGGGTCCGTGATGCCTTTGGCGATGCAGAAGGCCCAGAAGCCGCGGTGGCGAAGGAGGATGGGATAGATGGAGCCGCCCTGGGTGACGGGGGCGAGGTCGGTCTGGGTCTGGGTCGCGGCGCGGCGGAGTTTGTTGTAGGGGAAGATGAGCCAGACAACCGCCCAGATGAGTCCCATGGAGCCGGTGCAGATAAAGGCTGCATGCCATCCCCAACGGGCGGCGACGGCTGCTATGAGGACTGGTGCGATGAAGGCGGAGGCGTTGGAGCCAGAGTTGAAGAGGCCGGTAGCGAGGGCGCGCTCTTCAGAGGGAAACCACTCGGTGGTGGCCTTGATGGCGGCGGGGAAGTTGCCGGATTCGCCGAGGCCGAGGAAGACGCGGGCGATACAGAAGCCGGCGACGCTGGCCACGATGGAGTGGCTGATCGAGGCACATCCCCAGATCAGGATGGCGAGGGCGTATCCGGTTTTGGTGCCGAGCTTGTCGATGATGCGGCCGGCGAAGAGGAAGCCGACGCCATAGGCGATCTGGAAGCAGATGAGGACGCGGCCGTAGTTGATGTTGTAGGCGGTCTGATGGGCGGCGTCGATGCCGGGAATCCAGCCCATGAAGTCGAGGTGGAGGAGCGGCTCGATGAGGGAGAAGACCGAGCGGTCCATGTAGTTGATGGTGGTGGCGAGGAAGAGAAGACCGCAGACGAGCCAGCGGATGTTGGATCTCTCCGGGGCGGCGGTGGTGAAGCCCGAATCAGGCAGGCTGGCAGTGTTGATCGACATTAGTTGCAACTCCAGCGTAACTATACGTCTGACGGGTTCCCCGGTTTTGCGCCTGCTGAGGCAGATTCGGAGAAAAGGGTGTCGAGGATGAGGATAGTCTGTGTTGGGCAGTAGGTGTCAAGCGCCATTCTGACGAAGGGGAAAGATCATTTTTGATTACAAATAGCCCTTGATCGGTGTTGAAGGAAACGCATGCTCGCAAGCGAACGCGAATTGGGTGAATGGGATCTGAGGCATAGGGCTTGTTTATGGATGGATGCAGAGCGAAGCACGATATCATCGCTGACGTGGCTAAGGATTTCAGGACGGCTGGGGTTGAAGTTACGCAGATGATGGTGCGGATGCGGGAAGGCGATCTTCGCGCTCTGGCCCGGACTGTCTCTCTCGTGGAGGATGGCGGGGGAGCGGAGTTGCTGGAGGCCTGCCGCGAGTTTTCAGGGGGATCGCTGCGGGTGGGCGTGACGGGACCTCCCGGGGCGGGGAAGAGCACGCTGGTGGACCAGATGGTGAGGTGGCTGCGACGGGAGGGACAGAGTGTAGGGGTGGTCGCGGTGGATCCGTCGAGCCCTTATACGGGCGGGGCGTTGCTGGGGGACAGGATTCGGATGCAGGGCTTTGCCGGGGATGACGGCGTGTTTATTCGCAGTATGGCCTCGCGTGGAGCGATGGGTGGGGTGGCGCGTGCGGCTGCCGATGTCTGCTCGGTGATGGAGGCGGCGGGGCGGAAGACGATTGTGATTGAGACGGTGGGCGTGGGGCAGGATGAGGTCGATGTGATTGGCCTGGCGAATGTGACTGTGCTGGTGCTTGTTCCGGGGATGGGGGATGGGGTGCAGAGTCTGAAGGCCGGCGTGATGGAGGTCGCGGATGTGTTTGTTGTGAACAAGAGCGACCGTGGCGGCGCGGAGCTGGTGGAGCAGGAGATCGTTGCTATGCAGGGCTTGGCGATGGAACGCGGGGAGTGGGTGCCTCCAGTTGTGCGGACGGTGGCGACGACAGGAGAGGGTGTTGGGGAGTTGATGGAGACGGTGAGGCGATGTGCCGTCGAGAAGGGCGCGCGAAGAGTAAGGATCGAGGATGCTGCCGGGAAGAATGTGATGGCGCAGAGTGGGTTGGGTGGTTTGCGGCTGGATCATCTGGGTGTCGCAGTGAAGAGCATTGCGGGGGCGCGTGGGTTTTATGAGGCGCTTGGGCTGGTGGTGAGTCATGAAGAGACTGTGGAGCACGAGCGGGTG
Organism: Edaphobacter lichenicola; assembly: GCF_014201315.1. Lineage (NCBI taxonomy): Bacteria > Pseudomonadati > Acidobacteriota > Terriglobia > Terriglobales > Acidobacteriaceae > Tunturiibacter > Tunturiibacter empetritectus. Next base: position 65,990 of record NZ_JACHDY010000002.1, on the reverse strand, counting down.
AAGACGGCGATGTTGCCTCTGGGCGAAAGCCGGATTGAGCTGCTGGAGGCGACCGAGGCAGACTCCACGATCGGGAGATTTTTGGCCAAGCGAGGTGAAGGGCTGCACCATATCGCCGTACATGTGGATGGGATTGATGCGATGTTTGCGCGGCTGATGAAGCAGGGTGTCAGGTTGGCGAGCGATGCGGTGAGGGTGGGGGCTGGGGGGCATCGGTATTTCTTTGTGCATCCGGCCAGCACGGGGGGCGTGCTGCTGGAGATTGTCGGGGATGCAGTTGAGCCGCGTGAGGGTGGGGCGTGATGCGGTTTTTGATGATTCAAACGGCGGGCGGAGAGGGGAGCGTTGCGCTGGTGGATACCGAGATGGCTCAGGCGATCGTCGCTACCGAGGTGTTGCCGGGCAGGAGTTCGTCGGAGCGATTGATACCGGCTGTGCGGCGTTTGATGACGGAGAGTGGTTGGCGACTGGATGGGTTGGCGGCGGTGGTGGTGGTGTATGGGCCGGGATCTTTTACTGGGGTGCGGGTGGGGGTGAGCGCGGCTAAGGGGCTGAGCGAGGCTGGTGCGGTACCTCTGATTGCGGTGTCGCGGCTGGCGCTGCTTGCTGCTTCTGTCGATGGCGGGGAGCAGAGGGTGCATGCGGTTCTGGATGCTGGTCGCGGGGAGTTTTACTACGGGGAGTATGTGGGGAGGAGACGCGTGCGGGAGGTCTTGATGAGCGCGCAGGATGTGATGATGGCGGCTTCGGGTGGTCTGGTGGTGGCCTGTGAATCAAAGGTGGCGGAGGCTTTGGCGGAGTTGCGTCCGAAGCTGGTGGAGGAGCCGTTGGCTGGGGATGCTCTGCCGTTTGCAGTGGAGCGGGTGGCGTCGGGGCGATTCGAGAATGCGGCTGCGCTCGATGCGAATTATCTGAGACGAACCGATGCTGAGATATTTGCCAAGCCTGCCGTTCCGCGAGCCGCTCGATGAGTTTCGAAAGCTATCGGATTCGAGCAGTCAATGCTGGGGATCTTGTTGGTGTGATGCGGCTGGAGAGGGCTACACCAGAGGCTCCGCATTGGGCGGAGGCGGAGTATGCGGCGATTGTGAGTTCGGATGGATCTGCTGAGGCTGGAGTGAGGCGGTGTCTGTTTGTTGCGGAGGCAAAGGGAAATTTGCTGGGGTTTGCGGTGGGGAAGGTTGTTGTTTCGGGAGCTCTGAGGTTGGCGGAGCTGGAGAGCGTGGCGGTGAGTGCGTCGGCGCGACGAGTGGGTGTGGGAAGGGCGTTGTGCGAGGCTGTCATTTCCTGGTGTAGGGACCAGGACGCGACTGAGATGGAACTCGAGGTGAGGGCTGGAGGCGTGGGGGCCGTCGCGCTTTATCAGGGGCTGGGATTTGCCGTTGTTGGACAGCGCAGTGGCTATTATCGAGATCCGACGGAGGACGCGTTGCTGATGCAGTTGAGGTTAGCGGGAGACGAGTAATCCACATTGCGGGTGCTGATTCGGCTGTGATAGCTTGTCGGCCATCAGTGCGAATGTCGTCTGTTGCTGGAGGTACTCTCACGTGCAAACTGGCAAGTTCACCGAGCTGCCCCATCCTGCGTCGTTTCCTTCCATTCAACAATTAATGCAAGAACATAGCCTTTACGATCGCAGGCTGGATACGCTGCGGTCCAAGTTATTTCTCACCGACTCGGAGCAGTTGGAAGAGGTAAGACTGAAGAAGCTGAAGCTGAGTTTGAAGGATGAGATGGAACGGCTTCGGCGTCTGGGAGCATCCTAAGGTTTAGCGCACGGTTCGTTGGTATGGAGGCGACAGGCTAGAGTGGGGCTGCGCTCGGGGCTGAGGTGTGCGTGGCCTTATAATCGAGTCACTTATGGTGCGAGACGGTTTTTTCTATGCCTTAGGGCTCGGGGTTGTGGCGGCGGCGCTCTGGTATCTGAACATGCCGATTGCGTTAGTGGCGCTACCGGTGGTGCTGGCGGCCTTCTTTTTGTGGTTTTTTCGCGATCCCAACAGGACGATTCCGCAGGCGCCGGGACAGATTGTGTCTCCTGGCGACGGTGTGGTGACAGAAGCGGAGTGGATCGAGACGATTAGCGGGAGCCGGTTGCGGCTCAGCATCTTTCTGAATGTCTTTGATGTGCATGTGAACCGGTCGCCGGTGGGCGGAGTCGTGAAGGTATGCGAGTTTCGCAAGGGCGAATTTATGAATGCGATGAAGCCGGAGTCGGTGTTGAACAACGAGCAGACTCTGATCACGATCGATGCCGGAGGATACGAGGTCAGCTTCAAGCAGATCGCAGGACTGTTGGCGCGGCGCATCGTTTGTAACCTGAAGGTGGGCGACCGGGTGGAGCGCGGACAGAGAATCGGACTTATCAAATTTGGGTCGCGGGTAGATGTGCTGATGCCGGCAGCGGCGAATCTGAAGGTGAAGACGGGGGCTCGCGTGAAGGGTGGATCGACCGTGCTGGCCGTGCTCCCCGAGCAATCGCTAAGAAACACGACCGCAGTGGTGGCCTGATGGAGGACGCGCAGATCGGGACCGACGGGAAGATAAGGCGGCAGCCTAGTCGCGGGATGTATGTGCTGCCTTCGCTATTTACGGCGGGCAATATGGCTGCTGGATACTACGCAATTACGCAGAGTATTCAGGGGTCGGTTGCAGATCAGAGTTACTTTGATCGAGCTGCGCTGGCGCTTGGGATTGCCGTTTTGTTTGATGGTCTCGATGGCATCATCGCACGAATGACCAACACAACGAGCGACTTTGGGAAAGAACTCGACTCGCTGGCGGACGTGATTACGTTTGGCGTGGCACCGAGTTTGCTGGCTTATATCTGGGGTTTCCGAATGCTGCCGCTGATGGCGCATCCGGAGGCGCGACAACAGATCGTGCATATCGGAGTGTTTGTCTGCTTTATCTTTTTGATCTGCGGTGCCAGTCGACTGGCGCGATTTAACATCAGCATCAATCCGCAGCCTCGCAATCCGGGACGGCCGGGCAAGAAATATTTTGTGGGCATGCCGATTCCAGCAGGTGCGGGTGTAATCAGCTCGGTGATTCACTTTCAGCATGGATCGCCGATCGACAGCCCGTGGATAGCGCTGGTATGGCTGTGCCTGCTGCTGTTCACCAGCTTTTTGATGGTGAGCAACTGGCGGTTCTGGAGTGCAAAAGAGATCACACTCGGCAAGCGTCATCCCTTTCAACTGGTGGCGGTGATAGCGTTTATAGGAGCGCTGATTGTGCTCTATTCGGAGTACATGCTGATCATCCTGGCGATGGCGTACCTGGTGTCTGGTGTGGTGGCTCGGCTTGCGTATTCGTGGGGTAGAGAGCGACGGCACTCCACGGTGTAATCCAGTGATGTGCAAAGGGCGGATAAGATAATAGTCTGGCGCTGCAGGACCTCAGATCGCGACGACATTCAGGACAATATGGCGGAACAAATGTATCGAATCGGAATCGTTGGGGCATCTTCGCTCGCCGGTAAGGAGCTGAGTGAGGAGTTGGGCGAGTCGTCGCTGGGCACATCGGATTTTGTGCTGCTCGACGAAGAAGAGGCTGCGGGACAAGTGACTGCCGCTGGCGATGAGGTTGCGTTTATACAGAGGCTCGAAGCATCGTCTTTCGAACGGATGGACTTCGTTTTTTTTGCTGGCGATGCAGCAGTGACGAAGAAGCATTGGCAGACGGCACGACGCGCGGGGGCGAGTATTGTCGACCTGACCTATGCATTGGACGGCGAGAAGGACGTTCTGGTTCGAGCGCCGTGGGTGACTGAGGTGCTTGCAGACAAAAGCGCGCTTGCGAGCCCGGAGCCGGATTTGAAGACGCCTGCTCTTGTGGCTGCGCATCCGGTCGCCGTGATGCTTGCCCTGGTTGCTGGAAGACTGCACGCGAAGCTGGCTCTGACGAGTGTAGCTGCAACCGTTATGGAGCCTGCGTCAGAGTATGGTCGTGCCGCGATGGATGAGTTGCATCAGCAGACGGTCACGCTGCTTTCGTTTCAGACGCTGCCACGGGAACAGTATGATGCGCAGGTGGCATTCAATCTGTTGCCTTCGCTGGGCGATGCTGCAAAGGTGAAGTTGAGCACCACCGAAAAGCGTATCCGCAAACACTATGCCGGGCTTGCTGATTCGCTGCTGCCTGAGCTGGCACTGCAGCTCGTTCAGGCGCCGGTGTTTCACGGATATGTCGTTTCGATGCTGGTGGAGTTTTCGGCAGGGGTGACGAAGGAAGAGATAGAGGCTGCGCTAGGCGGAGAACATATAGACGTTGTCAGCGAGGAATCCGACCCGCCGAGCAACCTGAGTGCGGCGGGGCAGGAGGACATTATGGTACGAGTGAGCGGAGACTCTGGGGAGAACGAGCGAGGAAGACGCTTCTGGCTTTGGCTCGCTGCGGACAATCTGAAGCTGGCGGCGCTGAATGCGATTGCATGCGGTGCGGAGCTGCGCAGGTTGCGTCCCCGCGGCAAGGTGCAGTAGGTTCGTTGTGCCCATGTTTTTGAATGGCAAGTGAAGGGATTGGAAGACTCAAATGGCAGAGATCGGGATGCGCATCGGGATTGATCTTGGTGGGACAAAAATCGAGGCGCTCGCTATCGATGAACGCGGGATGGAACTGGCTAGGCATCGTGTCGATACGCCTCGAGATGACTATGAGGCAACGATCAAAGCGATGGTTGCGCTGGTTCACCAGATGGAAGCGGAGACTGGAAAGACAGGCACGGTGGGGGCCGGAATTCCAGGTACCATCTCGAGAGTTACAGGGCTGGTTAAGAACGCCAATTCAACGTGGTTGAATGGCCGACCATTTCATAGAGATCTGATGGCTACGCTCGGGCGCGAGGTAAGGGTTGCTAACGATGCAAATTGTCTAGCGGTGTCAGAGGCGACGGACGGTGCCGCCGCCGGTGTGCGCTTTGTGTATGGCGTGATTCTGGGGACTGGGTGCGGAGGCGGAGTTGCTCTGGAGGGATGCGTCCACGACGGTCCGAACGGAGTTGCAGGCGAATGGGGGCACAATCCACTGCCATGGCCGAAGCCTGAAGAATCTCCTGGGCCTGCATGCTACTGCGGGAAGAATGGGTGCATGGAGATGTGGGTCTCGGGCACTGGGATCGCACTGGATTACAAGACCGTGACCGGCAGAGCGCGGACTACGCGAGAGATCGTTGCTGACTTCGCTGCAGGTGATCAGGCTGCGGCGGAGACCGTGGAGCGGTTCGAAGATCGTTTGGCGCGCGGGTTGTCCAATGTGATCAACATACTGGATCCGGATGTCATTGTGGTTGGTGGTGGCGTATCAAGGTTGGAGCATATCTATGATGCATTGCCCAAGTTGCTGCCGAAGTATGTCTTTGGGGGAGAGGCATCGACGCCCGTAGTGCAGGCAAAGTATGGAGATTCCAGCGGGGTCCGCGGCGCGGCATGGCTTTGGCCTAACAAGCGAATTTGAGAAGATGCGGATCAACAGATGCTATGCGATACTTAAGAAAGAGCCACTGATTCCGAGATTGAATTCAGTATGCGCTTTTTTGCGATGATTATCGGCGATTGGATTAGCCTCTGTTCGGGCAAGGCAAAAGGCCGGGATGGCGGAACTGGCAGACGCAGCGGACTCAAAATCCGCCGAGGGCAACCTCGTGGGGGTTCGACCCCCCCTCCCGGCACCAAAGATAACAAATGACTTATACGGATTTGGCCTCTCATCATCGAGAGGCCAAAATTGTTTGGTGGCTGTTTTGATGGCTGTTTACATGCTCAGTGGATGACTCATAATCTGATCGGTTGCGACGGGATGGTATTTCGGACACTATGACGTATGCCCCTCTGGAAGAATCGTGGAGTAAATCAGTTCGAGTTCGTATCCGGTGAGGGAGCCCATCTTTACGACGGCTCGGGGCGTAGATTCCTTGATCTAACCTCGGGATGGAATGTCGCGAACGTAGGCTGGCAAAACCGGCGGTTGCTTGAAGCGTTCACCAATCAAGCTCAGCAGCTCAGTTTCTCACCATCTTGGTGTTGGCATGAACTTCGAAATCGACTAGCCATATCGCTCAAGCGCTACTTTCCGATGGACGTGGACGTAATCGGCGCGTGTACCGGCGCTGAAGCAATCGAAAATGCTCTAAAGATCGCGCGGCGATATTCCGGTCGCCATACGATCGTGGGTTTTCGGGAGACGTATCACGGCTCCACCCTTGGGGCGCTCCAGGCTGGCGGTGTGCCGAGCTTTCGAGGGGTGGACATCCCCCAAAATGATTTACACAGATTTTTGCCGCTACCGGAGCCTCACATAACTGAAGAGGAATTGGGCGAAGCAATTAGTGACTGTGTGACGCGTAAACCTTATCCCGCTGCTATCTTGATCGAACCGCTATTTAGCAATCCTGGTGTGATTGAGGGCCAGCCTCATTTCTTCGAGGTTCTGCAAAAGGCTGCGAGGTCTGTCGATGCGCTCATCATCGTCGACGAAGTCGGAACCGGCTTCGGCCGGACAGGAAGAATGTTCGCTTTCGAACACCTTGGTATCAACCCAGATATTGTGGCGCTTGGAAAAGCCATGGGAGGGGCAGTAGCACCGATATCGGCGGCGATCGCACGCAAACCTCTGGGGGATGTTTGCAAAGGTCTCGCGTTCGATTCGTCCTACGCTTGGAATCCTCCCTCGTGCGCTGTCGCTCTGGAAAACATTCAAATCCTTGAAGACGAGAGCCTGATCGCTCGCGCTCACGATCTTGGGGAGAAGATCAAGCTCCAGTTCGAGCAATCAACTGGGAATTTCGGAGAAAGCGTGGGACTCTTCGGCCGAGGTTTGGAAATGGCGATCCGGTTGCCAGCCGGACCCACCGGAAATGAAAACTTACGATTACTCATGGCCCAACTAGCTGATGAAAACATCTTCGCAGAGCGGTCGCGTTATACGAACTCTCTACTATTGATGCCGCCTCTCACAATCGCAGAGACAGATTTAGATTCAGCGATTGCTCAGATAGTTCGAATTCTAGGTGAGAGAAAACCCTATTGAGCACCGCCCACTTCTCTTGCCACAAGTGCTGCGAAATGGGCGGACACGGGAGGCAGGCCCGACAAAATTTCTGCAGTAGCCGAATCGGCGACGACTTTCTGAGCTTCTGCGTCTGTCGACACCTTGGATATTTTCTTATAAAGCGCTGTGAGACGCGCCATCTGTTCTGTGGTGAGCGTGATCTCTACTGTCTCAGGGGCCATGCGTGAGTCTCCTTTGTGCGCTACTCTACCATGTCAGGCATAAATGAATCGATACTTCCGGGCGGCTTCAAGTTGATTCTGAGACTCATGTGACCGGCCTGAATGCTCTCGCGCAAAGACCCTGACCGCTTGCAGAGGGCATCCCGGATTCTGAATTTAAGAGATTCCGATTGTTCTGGGTAAAGGTGTGGAGTGAAGCGTGTTTCGATCGTTGCCACTAAGGTGTGACTCCCGCGGTCGGAGTCCATCCGCAAATCGAACTTCAGGTGTCCAAGTTGGGAATGATCCTTAATCTCCCATAGCCACTTAAACATGCCACTGCTGGCAATCTCGGAGAAATCATCCAAGGCGTCATATGCTTCGATCGCGGAAAGCACAATGCCCGAACCCGTCAGTCCGGGAAGGCTCACCGATTTGTATAAACGGCCAAGGAGGCGAAATCCTAATAGGTCAACGGGACACGACACTTCGGATATTTCGACCAGGTCTCCGCTCCAGTACCTTATGAACGGTTGACATTGAACAAACGGTGCAAGAGTTGTAAAGACGGCGATGCCTACTCCATCGCTTACCGGCTCAGATGAGATCGGGTTAACAACCTCCATAATGACGTGTGGGTCAGGGTGCAAATGACCGCAGACTCCACACTGATTGCAAGAGCCAAAAATTTCGCTCAATCCATATTGGTCAAAGAGTGGGGCTCTCCAAGTCGACTCGTAGTATCGACGGAGTCGGCGGGTGATCACATCGCCAGATGTGATCAGCGAAGAGATTGAGGCACTCGAAAAATCAAAGCTGCATTCGCGCAGCAATGCCGTTAATACTCGGAGATCAGACTCCAGACCGACGATCACCGCAGGACGAGCATGGTGTGTTCCCTCGACGTACTCCCAAGGCGCACGCACTACATCTTGTATTCGGCTCCGCCACGTGGGATCACGAAGGTTAAGACGAAAAACCTGGCCTACTGCTGGTGCGGGTGTCTGAATGGCATCCGTCGTCGATCCCAATATAGAGATAATTACAGGCGTGGTTTTGTCGGTTGGTTCGTCGGACTTCGAAAAAAACGACTCTATTGCCGCTAATTCTTCCTTGCTTCTATGCACATGCAAGATCTGTCCAGATGTCCCAGAAGTGTGTTGAATCAGGTGCGGTTCCATCGAGATATGGCGGAATGCTTCAGGTCGCATCAATATGTCAGATTTCTTCAGAATGGGAAGGCTAGGAAGTTGTGCCAAAGCATGTACATCAGAGAGACATCTGTAGGCAACTTCCCCATACGCTGGAACGTATGCTGCCGCGAATCTCATCGTGTGATTGAGAAGTTGCGTGCGGAATTCGTCCCTCGGATGGTCACTCATTCAGAACGATCCAGAGCCGAAGCCTCGCTCGCCTTCGAAATAAGTTGAAGACTACCTGCGGTACCTTCGATCTTCCTGCATTTTGAGCAGCCTGATATGTTTCGTCGGCCCTCAAGTTCGACAGAACGTCTCAACGCGCGAGACCTCTCCCTCAAACTTTGTATGCTTTCGTTCCGAAGGTCTCCGAGGCGAGTACCGCCATTGAGAAGGCATGTAAAGGCAATACCATGGCAATCAATCGCCATGGCGTTACCGAGCCAGAAACATGGACCGTTCGGGACAGCTTTGAGTTCGGATAGAGACACAAGCGTCCCGGAACCCCCTGCGCTACCATCCTTTCGAACCGGGGGCATAATTACATGGAAGTCGGCAAGGGAGGCCAACCGAGTAAATCGGGTATCAAATCGATCTGGCGACACCCCAAGGTCGATGCTATAGACTCCGACTTTGACGCCCGTGCGTTCTCTCGCACGCTCCATCACCATCTCGAGCCCATCCAATGCCCGTTGCCAGTTTCCCGCTCCTCGATTCCGTTCAAAGGATTCTTTCGTTCCACCGTCAAGAGAGAAAATAATCGTCTGCGCAGAATGGGCATCCACGAGTTTCGCAGCAAATTCCGGCGTCAACATTGTTCCGTTTGTATGCCACTGCACTGGGAAATACGGGAGGTGCTCTTCCGTCCTCTGTAGCAACAAAGGAAGGTCGGGATTTAGCGTCGGCTCTCCCCTCCAATTCAAGTGGAGTGCTTGAAGTTTCAGACCGGACTCCGCTACCCGTTTGAGGATCACGACAAGCGTGTCTTCGCGCATGTTGTCAGAGCCCTGCATGTCAGTTGTGTAGCAAAGTTTGCAGGCGAGATTGCACGCAGAGCTACTGTCTATCCAAAGCCAAAGATCATCACTCGAACTCAGCATCGTCACCTCAGTCATGATCTAAACGGCAAGGTCTTAGGGTTCGTCGACGAGATCTATTTCCCGATTCGAGCGAGGCCCGGCGCGGGAACGGACGTTTTTCAACCAGATCCTGCAGAAGACGCAATTCTATCGATCACCGAAAGTCTGTGCTCAGGCGATAGGTGGCTATAGCGAGCGGACATCGTAATCGTCTTATGCCCAGCAAGCTCTTGAATCTCTTTAATCGACGCGCCTGCCATCGCAAGCCAAGAGCAGAAGGTATGCCGATTGGAGTGCCAAACATAACCTGAAACTTTTGCATCTTCGAGTGACGGGACGAACCAAGACCTTGTATCGAACCGGGGCCCTTGACGTGGAAAAACCATGTCCGTCGGCTTGGTATTTTTCTTGTGCCGTGTCTTGAGAGCCGCGACCGCATCTGCATTCAAATGGACTGTCCTAGCTGAACCGTTCTTCGTCTTCGTGAGGTCGATAGTCCGCCTGTCGAGATGCACTTGGCCCCAGGTGAGCGAATACTGCTCTGATAGCCTCATGCCCGTATTCACCGACACAATGAACTCAGCTAGATGTTCTGGGAACCGTGCCTTGATCGCCTCGTGAAGCGTGTCGTATTCGTCTCTGCTCAGGAAGCGCAAACGCCCGACACTTTCCCGACGATGGCGGACCTGCCGGGCAGGGTTCACCGTGACCTTGCCGTTATGCAATCCTTCCCGATAGCAGAGCGAGATGAAAGCCTTATAGCGATTCGTGGTCGCCGCTGTTTTACAGTGCGACCGGAGCCAGCGTTCAAGCTCTTGTGGTGTGATCTCTGCTGCGGGTCGCGAACCGATTGCCTTGCGGACAATCTCCGCCTTGCTGATGTAGCTGCGGCGGTCCTTGTGGTCCGCAACGTATTCCAGAGCATCGTCGATCAGCTCAGAGAAGTGCAAGACTCTACTATCGCGCAACTCGGGAAGTTTACGGCCAGCGATGGCATCGGCCTTCCGTGTCTGATACAGCTTGGTCGCGTCAGACTTGCGCCCAACCTTTTCGCGATGACGCTTGCCGCCGGCATAGTAGTGAATCCACCAAATCCCACTTCCCGCCGGGTGTTCGTATACGCCTCTTGCCATAATGCCCCCGATGGCTGTTGCTGCGGACTAGCGACAATAACAAGTCCTATTCTACAGCCACGAAGAGGCATCAGTCGAGATCATCCGGCCAGTCGTTGAGGGTGATCGGCGCGGGCGAATCGTTGAAGTTCAGATACCGGGATCAACACGCGTGAAGCAATCCTCCGAAAGCTAAGTTGCTTATTTGCAACCAAGTAGTCGAGAGCTCGGCAACTGATAGACAACATCTCAGCCGCCTCTCGACGACCCACGAGGAGCTTTTCGGTTGAGGGGACCAGGGCTCGCGCTGGTTTCTTCCGTTCCGGCAATTGATCAAATGGCATCGTCATCTCCAATGAGCCGTGCAGCAACATGCAACGAATCTGACAATAGCTTCGTGCGGAGTTTCGATTCTGTCCAATGCTCATTCGCGATGGCGTTCCATCTCAAAATGAGGTGGGTTTTAGATCCCTGGTGTGCGGGGTTGCTTCGTTTCCGGCAACTTTTGTTTACTTATTTGGTTCTAAGTTATTGGCAGCAGCAACATTCCTGCAGACGTGTACTGAAGAGACTCCACACCAAAGAGCAATGGGGCCCGGATGAGTATCTACGATCACTTAGAGTTCAAGCATCTCAAGTACATTGTCTCCATCGCCGATAACGGAACTTTCACGGCTGCGGCTGCCAAGCTTCCTCTTGCCCAATCCGCCTTGAGTCGGAGCATTTCCGAGATGGAGGATGCCCTTGGCGTTCAGGTGTTTGACCGTTCAAGAGATGGGGTGAGTCTGACAGATGCCGGGGAATCGCTCCTGGCGTTTGCAAGAGAGCTTTTGCAAACACGTATACACGTCGTAAAGGCTGTTCAAGCGATCCAACAAACCTCGCTTCAGCCTTTCAAACTCGGCTTCAGCCCGTTCGTGGAACAGAATGTCTTAGGTGAGGTGTGTAGCGCCTACCGCGAACTTTTTCCCAAATCTGTCATCGAACCCGAAAGCGGCGATACTGACGAGTTGGTGAAGAGTCTAAAGGCCGGCGAGATAGATGCCGCGTTGGTGACTCTTCCACTCGAACCTGATGGCTACAAGGTGCAACCGATAATGCACGAGCCGTTGGTCGTTTGCCTCCGAAAAGATGATCCATTGGTGCAAGAAGAAACAATAGATCCGGAGCACCTGAGCGGAAGACTGGGAATCTTCAGCGATCCTCGACATCATCCCAGAGCACACGAGAGATTGCTCGAAATGCTCTCCGAGCAAGGAATCAAACCACGAATATGTAAGCCGACGTTCAACCAAGATCAGGTCCAATGGATGGTCCGAGAGAAGCTTTGCGTCGCACTCGTTCGTCAGCGGGAGCCCTTGCACGATGATCTAACGACACGACCGATTCGGGGTGTCAAGTGGACAATAGACTCCGCAATCGTTTACGAGCCCAACCACAATCAAATTGCTCTGCCACTCCTGATTCGGGAGTTGGAGAAACGCTTCTCAATGCCAGGCGTTCAGCGAATGAAAAAAGCACCTCAAAGAGAAGTTGAATCTCGGCCAAGACAAGATAGTCTGTTCATCGAGGATGATGAACAGAAATTGGGGTAGAGCTGTGGCATCGATATTGCTTATTCCATCTCATTTCGGCATCGCTCTCCATCGCAAATAAGTATTGGACGAGCCGGGCGTGTTGCGCCTAATGTCTCGGCATATCCCGACTGAATCCAGTCGCAGGAGGTGCCAATGTCCCGCCGTATCCGTGTCGTCATTCCCCATAAGGTGAGCCAAGCGATCAGCGGGTGGCTTCGTCCACTCGCAGCGACCGCTTGTGTCCTCTTTCTCCTCCCCCTAGCGGCCCATGCACAGTCGGGTTCGCCTTTCGACAGCGGCTTCACCAACCTTCAGAACCTTTTCACCGGAACGATTGCGAAGGTCGCATCCCTGATTGCAATTGTGATCGGCGGGTACGGATTCGCTCATGGCGAGCCCGGCGCAAAAAAGGCCCTCGCCGGCGTTGCGGCCGGAACCGGCATCGCCGTTATGGCCGCAAACGTATTGAGCTGGCTTTGGGGCGCGTAGCGCAATTGCCTTTTCAGCCCGCTGCTTCCAATCGCAATCCACCGGGGGGGCCTATGCCGGACACGAAGCAGACAATTCGCCGCCGCAACAGGGTCTTCAAGAGCCTGCATAAGCCCCTCACCTATCTGGGTGTCGAACGCTCTCTCTTCTACTTCGTTTGTGTAGGGGCTGTGGGCGCATTCAACATCTTCAATTCCATTCTTGCTGGAATTGCCGTGTTCATCGGCGGCTATGTCTTCGGACATTGGGTAACGAATAGCGACCCCGCATTTCTGCGCATCCTGGCGAAGTCCGAAAGGTACAAACTCCGGTATGACGCCGCGAAGCAAAGCGTCCCTCGCGTGGAGGTGGCTTAATGTTGCGCCTTGATCGAGTCATCAAACAGTGGAAGGAAGCTGCGGCCCTTACGGACCATATCAATCTCTACGGTTTTTGGAATGAGACCGCATTTCTCACCAAGAGCGGGGATCTAGGCATGGTCTTGCGCGTGCCCGGTGTCGATTACGAGAGCCTTGACCAAAGCGAACAGGAGTACGCCGTCAAACGGCTTGAAGCGGCCCTCAAAGCCTTCGGGCCAGGCTTCCACGTCTATCAGTATCTTTTCAAGTCAAACCGTCCCGATCTCCCTTTCACGCGATACGACGACCCAATCGTAGAGGCTGCGATTGACCAGCGGCGGCAGTTCTTTGAGGCCAAACGCGACCATCTCTATCAAGTTGAAATCTTCTACTGCGTGCTGTTGGAAGGAGCCAGGTCGAAGACCGGCGTAGGCGCCGCAATCGCTCGCCTCTTCCGAGACCCTGCGGGTGCTGTTGAGGAGTTGCGCGCACAGTTCACGAATAACAGCATGAAGTCTCTGCTGCGTTCCCAAATCGAATATGACCTCGCGCGGCTCGATCAACGGGTGCAAGCTTTCATCCGCCAACTGGCCGACTTTGTACAAATTGAAGTGCTCAAGCAGGATGGTCAGTTTCGATTCTTCCGCCGCCTGCTCAACTACGACGACTGGCGGATTGCGGGCGATCCCCAGCACACCCAGTTTCTCGACTATCAAGTGGTGAATAGCGACATCGAGGCGGAGCGCGATCATCTGCGCGTTGGTGACCATGTTGTACGTGTGTTGACGATGAAGGAAGCTATCACCGAGACGCGGCCTCTTGTCTTGGACGCATTGCTCAAGATTCCGGCTAACTTCTATGTCGTTACGGAATGGACGTTACTTCCAACGGATAGGGCACGCAAGGAAGTGAACAAGCGCCGCCGCCATTTCAACATGTCGAAGACAGGCTTTGTCTCGCAGATGGGAAGCGATAGAACGAACCCGCGCGACGTGCTGGTAGACGAATCGAAACAGTCCGACATTGAGAATCTTGGTGACTGTCTGCGTGCGCTTGGTGATGGACAACAGCTTGGTGACTTCTCCCTGACCGTCGTCCTCTATGGCCGCTCTAAATCCGAGCTTGACCCGCTCGTGGGAGAGTTCACAGGAGTCTTCACCAACGCGGACGGCAATCTCTTCAGCGAGACCTACAACCAGCTCAATGCCTACTTCGCCACTGTACCGGGGAATTACGCGCTCAACCTCCGCAGGCTGTACTTGCTCAATACGAACTATGCAGACCTCTCGTTTCTGTTTACGATCCTGCCCGGTGAGACGACGAATGTGCATCTTGGTACGGAGTACCTAGCTGCGCTCGAAACGGACAACAGCACCCCATACTTCCTCAATCTTCACAATGGCGAGGTTGCGCACACGCTCATCCTTGGGATGACTGGTTCGGGCAAAAGCTATCTTTGCAACTTCCTGCTGCAGAACGCTCAGAAGTATGCCCCGCTCACCTTCATCTTCGATATTGGCGGCAGCTTCCAGTCGCTTACGTCCATCTTCGGCGGATCGTATCTGAATGTAGGCCAGGACTCGCGGGACTTCACTATCAACCCGTTCTCGCTCTCACCTACCAAAGAGAATATGCAATTTCTCTTCAGCTTCTTCCGCGTGCTCATTGAGGGCAACGAGCAGCGTTATCGCCTGGACTTCAAAGAAGAGCGTCGCCTGTGGGACGCGATTGAGCGGACGTACATGCTCGAGCCCGATCAGCGTACCGTCTCAAATTTCGGCAACATCATCGGCGAGTTGAAGGAACGCCTTCACCGATGGACCCGCGGCGGGCAGTACGGCTTCTTGTTCGACAATGCCGAAGACACGCTATCCTTCAGCCGTTTCCAGACCTTCAACTTCGCCGGCTGGGGCGATGCGCCGGACGTACTGGAGCCGCTGCTGTTCTACGTTCTACACCGAGCGTCGAACGAGATTGCAGATGCGAAGAAACTGGCGACGTTCAAGATGTTCCTGCTTGACGAAGCATGGCTGTTCATCAAGAACGAGACGATACGCAACTACATTGTCCAAGCGCAGAAGACATGGCGGAAGCACAATGCCGCGATGATTCTTGCCACCCAGTCCATCAAGGAGCTTGAAGAGTCGGGGATGCTCCAGATTGTCTCGGAGAGCTGCCCGACCAAAATTTTCCTCGCAAACCCGGAAATGGACCGTGACTTGTACCGCGAGGCGTTCCATCTGAATGACACCGAACTGGATCTGATTGCCGATCTCGTTCCACCGGGCCAGATGCTCATCCGTAAGGCGCAAAGTTCAAAGAAAGTGCATTTGAACGTCGATTCGGTTTCGCACTGGATGGCGACCAACAATGCCCGCGACAACCTGAAGAAGCGCGACTACTTCGAGCGTTTCGGCATCGCCGACGGCTTGCGCCGTCTGGCAGAAGAACACCCCTTCCGGCCTCGCACGCTGGCCGGCATCGTCACTGACAACCGTAAAGGAGCAACAGCATGAATCGCTTACTTCTCTTTATCGCCGGTATCGCCTTTGCCGTCCCGTACACCGTTGCCGTTGCCCAGGACGCTTCAGCGCGGACGGTGCAATATCACTCGCAGGACATCGTTCCTATCCACGCGAAGCTGAAGTACACCACGCTCATCGAAGTTCCGCCCACCGAAAAGATCATGGAGGCGGCGACAGGCGACAAAGACTTCTGGGTGGTGGATGTAGTGGGCAATTTCTGCTTTGTCCATCCGGCCAAAGCGGGCATCAGCTCCAATCTCAATCTCATCACTGACAAGGGCAACATCTATTCGTTCACACTGCAGGACGTGTCGAGCACATCGCAAGCGCCGGACTTGAAGATTCTGATTGAGCCCGCCGACCGCTCCTCTATCGTCGCGTCCAGCGGCCCGCCGCAGTACGTTCCCACTGCCCAACTGGAGCAGACTGAACAAAAGCTCGCAGCATTGCAGTCCCATGTCGGGCAGGCCGTGGACGAGTATAAGAGCGCCTATCAGACGCAGCTCAAGTTCGACTATCACTTCAGAGCTAACGAAGCGCCATTCGATATCGAGTCGATTTATCACGATGACAAATTCACCTACATCAAGACCAATGCCCCCGAAAAGTTCTCTGTGTACGAGATGAAGGACGGGAAGCCGAATCTCATCTCCTACGACCTGCGCGATGGGACATACATCATCCCGAAAGTGATGGATTCGGGCTATGTCGAGTTGGGTAAGAAAAAGATGGAATTCAGCCGCAAGGGTTAGAACGGGCCATAGCCGAAAGGACACGCAACATGACAGAGCCAGTCATCGCCGCCGAACAACCCGTGGAACCAGAGCTGAGGAAGCGGGCGATCGATCCGAAGGGCGTCCTACAGAAAAATCTCAAGCCGCTCCTTTACCTCGGGGTTGCGCTGCTCGTGATCCTCGCAGCCGTCTTCAGTTCGCACGGAAAGAAGACCCCGGCCCAGGTCGCAGCCGAGAAGAGCGGGCCGCCTCAGCCAATGGTTCAGGACAACACGGACAATAACATTCAAGACCTCAAGAACCAGCTTGATGCCGAACGGCAAAAGGAAGCTCAACAGGCCGCTGCCGCTCAGGCGGCAGCAAATGACCCTGCCTTGGCGCTTGCTACGCCCGCGCAAAGGGCTATGGCGGCCTCGTACGGCCCCACAGGCCAGCCAGCGGCCTGTGTGCCCGGACAACCCTGCCCGGCGATGCCGTATCCCCAGGCTGGCAGCTATGCACAGCCGGGCGGGAACGGAGCCGGGCTTTCTCCGGAGCAACAGTCGGCACAGCAACTCGCGGTTAAGGAGAGAGAGAAAGCGTTCGATTCGCGCTTTTCGTCGAATCTTGCCTACAGTCAATCGGCGGACCAGCACGCCCCGCAGCCGCAACCTCCACAGAGCGCTGTCATGCCCACAGGCTATGCTCCCCAGCAGCTCGCGCCCCCCGCAAACTCAAGTCTGGTTGCGGCACGCGCCGCCGGGGACCAGCCAACGCCGCCGAAGCGTTCCCCCGAGGTCAATATCGACTCTGCCAGCGGCCAGCCTTATGTCCTTTATGAGGGAATCACGGTCGATACGGTATTGATGAATCGGCTGGATGGCGACGCCGTTGGCCCAGTCAAAGTGCTCGTATCGAACCCTGTTTACTCGCATGACCATCAGCACGTCCTCATTCCTGATGGAACGATCGTGCTGGGAGAGGCGAAGAAGATTGGCCCCAGCGGTTTTGGACAGCAGCGCCGCATGGCCGTAGTGTTCCACCGGATGATTATGCCCGATGGTTACAGTGTTGACCTGGATCAGTTCCACGGTCTTGACCAGATCGGGGAAGAGGGCCTGAAGGATAAGGTCAACAATCATTACCTGCAAATCTTCGGCACCTCGATTGCACTCGGCGTTATTGCCGGAGCATCTCAAATTACAGAGGGCGGGGCTGCACTGACGGCTTCGGGGCCGGAAATATTCACGACCGGGGCCTCTGCCTCCGTCGCGCAGTCGGCGACCACAATCCTTGATCGCTTTATGCAGATACCGCCGACCATCACAATCCGCGAAGGCCATCGAGTGAAGCTCTACATCACACAAGACATGCTTCTGCCGGCCTACGAAAACCACACCATACCCCAATCGTCCTAAGGAGGTGTCATGAAGCCGCTAATGCCCATCGCCGCGCTGCTCGCTTGCCTCATCCTCGCAGGATGTCAGAGCGGCCAAGAGAAGCAAGCTAGGATCACCAACCTGCAGCAGCAATACAACGATGCTCATAAGCAATACGTAAACGACTGCGTTGCACCGATGACAAGCGGTGCAGGAGATGCCCTAAGCGGTAGGACACCGCCGCCCATCAGTAAAGAGCAGGAGGATGCTCAGAAAAAGAAGTGCGACCAAGAGGCGAAACGGGCCGGCGACCTTCAAAACGAACTTCAGCAAGCCAGTAAGTAAATCGTTTCAATAAACCATTCACCCGTTGTGTACGAAGGAGACACGACTATGAGGACTCTTGTTTTCAAAATCGCAGTGTTCACTCTGGCGGCGATGCCGATTGCGGCGCACGCCCAGTTCGGATCGGGAATTGTCTACGACCCGACTCAGGCCGCTCACGCTGTCCAGCAAATTGAACAGGGGCAGAACATCTTCACCAACTCCGTGAAGCTCGCAGACAATGCCATCGCAACGTATAACGTGGTTCATCAGATGTCTCTTGCTCCGCAGAGCCTCTACCAACCCTATCTCTCCCCGTCGTCATATTGGATGATGCTCAATCGGGCCGCGAACACTTATGGCAACTCACAACCTTGGATGAGCACGGCAAATAATGGCTCCAACGCCGCCTACTCGTATCAGCAGGCATCGGTGCCTCGAACAGGTCAACTCAGTGGCTATGGCAATCTAAGCCTATCGGCGCAGCAGCAGATTGCAGCCCAGGGAGCAACTGCCGACCTGAACGACTCGGTCAGTAGCAGCAATCTTCAGACGCTTGGCACGATTCGTGCGAATTCGCAGCAACGCCAGGCGGCGATCAACACGCTGCAATCGCAGACGCAATCTGCGGACCCGGCACAGCACACTGAATTAGCGACCCTGCAGCGCATCAATCAGGCGTTGATCTTGCAGCTTCAGCAGCAACAAGAAGCCAACCAAATTGCGCAGGCATCCGCACTGCAGCAGATCGTCGCTCAAAAGCAGCAGCAAGACGCGCTCAAAGCCACGTTTCAACAAGCCAACCAATTTCACCCCGGATACACCACCACCGCGCCGTCATTTAGTGGCGCTTCGACCGCAATGCGGTACTGATTCTTCTAACGAGCGAGGCAGATATGGATCTCTTTCTTTGGATAACGCAGGCTTGCAACACCCTGACCAGTACCGTTGCACCGTCGGTCGATGCAATGGGTGTCCATATCTGCGTCGCTCTCGCAACCATCATGCTCGTCTGGTTCGGCGTGCAAGAGGCTCTGGCATCGGCGCAGGGAGGGCCGGGCTTCAGTGTAGCGAAGTTTCTGAATTTCTTCATGCTCATCACGTTCGCCTATGTAATGGTCAACTTCTACGACTCAAGCATTCCTGGCATCGGATATTCGCTTAAGGGGTTTATCAACGGCGGGGCGCAACATCTCGTTGACCTTATTGGAACGGACAGCGCTGCAAACATCCTGAATACTTTGAGACAAGCGGAGACGAACGAAGGGCCGGGGATGATGGCAACGGTAACGAACCCATATAACGCAATTATCTTCGCCCTGATTCAGGTGCTCATCGCCCTCCTCTCTGCACTAATCAGCGTAATCATCGCCTACGGTGCTGTCGCCAGTGCCGTTGTAGGGATGCTCGGTCCCATATTTATCCCATTCCTTGTCTTCGACAAGCTGGAGTTCTTGTTCTGGGGCTGGCTTCGCGCCTTTCTGGGTTTTTCCTTCTACAAGGTAGTCGCTGCGGCGACACTCAGCATCTTGTCTCAACTGCTCGCGCACTACTACAGCATGATGAGCGGCTTTGTAGACCCGGCGCAGATGGTCGAAAAGCTGCCCGTGTTGATCCTCTTGGTTGTCGTCAACGGCTTTATCTTGCTCAAGATTCCCGCTATGACTGCCACCATATTCTCCGGACATACCGGCGGGCATGACGCCGGCACCGGAATCATCACCGGCCTTGCAACGACCGCCCTGATGGGCTGAGGAGTAGACCCATGAGTACAGCAACAATGAAGGCATCGCCCGAGATCACCCGCGCCGCTGAACGCTATCTGGAGCAGTATGGCGATCCGCTGGTAATGAACACCTATTTGAAGGTGACGATCCTTGCGCTCGTTATCGTCTGCTTGGCCTTGGCTGCTCTGACATTCAAAAGCCAGAAGGCACTCGCCAATATGCACCCGATGATTGTGCGTATCAATGATGTGGGCCACGCCGAAGCGATCGACTACCGCAACTTCCAGTACCGCCCGCAGGAGGCGGAGAACAAGTATTACCTGACCCGTTGGGCGGAGCTCTATTTCAACCGCAATCGCTTCACCATAGAGCGTGACCAGACGAATGCACTGTACTTCCTGAATGGCGACGTCCAGCGGGCCGTGATCGACCAGGAGCGCAAGGACAATACCATCCTGACGTACAGGAACGACAGCACGCTTCCTTACGTCGATGTCGAGGTCAAAAACGTCGTCCTTGACGACCTGCGACAGTCGCCCTATTCGGCACGGATCGAGTTCGAGAAAGTATTCACGAACCCGGCGGATCATACCGAACTCAAGCGGGAGCGATGGGTCGCCAGCGTGACCTACGTCTTCCGGGAGAACGTGAAGAATGATGAGTTGGCCGTAGACCCTCTCGGATTGACCATCGTCCGCTTCCGGGCAGACCAGGCGTTCAGCTAGGGATTTATCGACGCTCCAGAGGCTTAGAGATGTCCAGACTTGCTGCCAAGTCGGCTGCTTCACCCCACCTGTCCCCGCGCAAGTTGTCGGCAGCATTCGAGTGCCGGACGGGCTGCAGAATCGGTGGCGAATTGCCGTCCTTTTGCGGAGCAGTGAGCAGCTCGAAACCAGCAGCGATTGAGGCGAACTTCCCGAGCCAGAGAGCAGATGAAAACTTTGCTCTCGTTATGTGTCTGCCGTTATGTATCCCGCCGTTTGCTGGGTCACAGCTTCGGGGCAAAACCGGCGCCCGGCGGCGCGGCGCTCTTCTGCTTCGGCTACGCCGCCCTACGGGTTACGGTTTCCGTACCGGACCCTCCGTAAATGCAGAGCTTGGCACTTGGGAGCCGGGCCCACTCGCTCAGGCTCCGCCCGGTGTGACCCCAGCAAGATCGGGAAATTCAACAAACGGAGACACGACCATGTATCAGAACAAAGTAAACCTCATCGGCTTCCTCGGCAGTGATGCAGAAGTTCACACCAACAACAACCGCAGCTTTACGACCCTCTCGCTGGCAACCAAGAGCTCCTACAAGAAGGACGGCAAGTACGTCTCGCAAACCGAGTGGCATCGCTGCATCGTCTTCGGCAAGCTCTCGGAATTCGCCGCCACACTTAAGAAGGGTACACATATCCAGGTGGAAGGGGAGCTGCGCAGCCGGGAGTACGACAGCAAGAAGACGGACAGCAAGCAGCGCATCTGGGAGATTCGGGTCGATTCGATCCTGAAGCTGGACCGCGCCGAGAAAGCTGCCCCGGAAGAGCAGGAGAACGACGACGTTTCGACCGAGGAAGTGGCCGCATAGGCCCTTCCTCTTCACCCACGGAAGCCCGGCTAACCCGCTGGGCTTCCATCGCTGTGAGATCCCAATATGAGCTTCGAGTTGATCCTTCCATTCCTTCGCCCATTAGAGCCACTGCTGCTAGACGACAGCATCAGCGAAATCATGGGCAATCCTGACGCCTCATGGTGGTATGAGCGCGACGGAATTATGCGCCAGGAAGAGACCATTTCCTTTGACGCCGGCAAGCTGCGCACCGGCCTCGAAGTGATTGCCAACCAGCTCGGCAAAAAGCTCGACGAAGATAACCCTGTATTGCACGCGCAGCTTCCAGACGGGAGCCGCCTAGCGGCGGTCATTCCGCCCGTCGTGCGTCCCGCTCCGGCGCTCACTATCCGTAAGTTCTCCAGCCGCCATTACACGGTCGAAGACCTGATTACTCGCGGCACGCTTACGCGCCCGCTTGCGGCGTTCCTTGCGGAGCAAATCGCAGCAGGAAAGACACTGCTCATTAGCGGCGGAACCGGGACAGGGAAGACCACGCTTCTGCGGATTCTTGCTAACGCCATTCCCGAGGCGCAGCGGATCGTCGTTATCGAAGATACAGCCGAGCTGCACATCCAGAAGCCAAACATTCTCTCTGTCGAATGCCAGACCGATACGTTCAAATCTTCTGTCTCTTTCGATGACCTGTTGAAGTCTGCTCTCCGCTGGAGACCAGACCGGATCATCCTGGGAGAAGTACGGGGAATCGAGGCGCGAACGCTGCTCGATTCCTTCAATACCGGCCACGCCGGTTCACTTGCCACGATCCATGCAAACTCGGCCGAGAAAGCCCTTCATCGCTTCGCCAATCTCGTCATGCGCAACCATGCGCAGACGACCTTTATTGATACCGAAGCGGAGATTGCAGATGCCGTTGATTTCATCGTCCATGTTGAGCGCCAACCGGGACGCCGCGCGATTCGGGAAGTGTTGGGCCTCAAAGGCTTTGATAGAGAGGCCAAACGTTTCCTGATCGACCCTGTATTCGATGCCAACTTGCCAATGCTTCAGGCCAGTTGATTGAGGCCATAATTCGTTCGATTTCACCCCAGATAGGAGACCCTAAATGCCCTTACTTGAAATCACCCAAAGCCGTCAGCTCAGCGCTTCCGTCCGATTGGACGAAGCGACAGCAACTCAAGTCGATCAATACGCCGCCTTCATTAAAGCCACGGCAGACGACGTGGTGGACAAAGCGCTCAATTACGTCTTCTCAAAAGATCGCGACTTCCAGGACTTCTTGAAGACCCCACAGGCCAAGCAGGTCCGCTGCACATTGCGCGTCCGTAAAGCGCCGGTCAATGAGGCAGCATCGGTGGAGCAGCCTGCCAAGAAGCCGGCTGCAGGGGTGGATGCCATAGAGCCGTCGAGGGCACAGAAGGCATGACCCTCCGTACAAATCCGTGGCAGTGCGTAAGCGGTGCTTCGCACCGGAAGATTTTTGACACTCCACCCCTCATAGGGAGATGTATGGCTACTTTCGTAGCCATATAGAGACTTGCTGACAAAGCATGGCTTAGAGCTTCGCGGTAGCTATATGACTACCTTCGAATAGGAGCAACAGATGGAAGTCGCGACACCTGGCACAACAGAACGGGCAATTCGCCGCCCGCCCAGAATCAACCGGAGCAAGACGGTTAGCACGAAGCTGACCGAGGCGGAGTTTACGCAGGTCGAACGGCTTGCCGGAGGCAGGGGCCAATGGCTGAGCGAGTGGGTTCGTGACGTTCTCCTGAACGCCGCCCAAGACCAGGAGTCCCAGCATAGCGTCGCCACGTTCGCCGAAGTGCAAGCAATCCGGCTCTTGCTCATCAACACTCTGGAACCGCTGCTGCGTGGTGAAAATTTGACCGGGGAGCAGTTCAAAGAGCTTCTCCGCTATGTGAAAACGAACAAGAGAAAAGCAGCAAAAGAAATGCTCGCCAGCTATACCGAGGGAGCCACGGAGGAGCCATGACTCAGACGCAATGGGGCCGCAAAGAGACCGTCATCTTCCCGCCGCACTCGCCCATCTACACCTATGGGGCGATTTTCTTTTCGCTCGTCATCACCGGCCTTTGCGTGTACCTGCACTTTGCCTATGCGATGACGCCGCTGCAGCGTTTCTATCTCCCGTATTACCTGCGTACGGGCGTCGCAGGCATGATGCACAAGACGGACAAGTACCAGCTCCTCAGCGTCGGAGACGCTGAGAGGCGCACGCGGGCAGCCACGGAGACTGACGTTCAGGAAGGCTCGACTCCTTCCTCTGAGGGCAAACCGATCCCGCTTGAATTATCCGGCCAGGCCCGTCAATCCGGCGTGCTCTTTCTCTATCGTCAGCCGAAGACGGAGTACCTGAATAAGCCCCTCCATGACTATTTCGAGCGTTCCGTCTATGACGGCGAAAGCCTCTGGGCCATCTTTCGTTTGCCCGTGCTGTTTGGGATCGCCGCGCTCTTGCTACAGCTCCCATTCTCGATTCGGAAAGACATCAAACGGCGTAAGCAAATGAAGTATGGCCGCCGCCTGAAAGGTCCGGTGCTCGTCTCGCCCAGGGAGTTCAATAAGGCGATTCAGGGTGATGGCATCGGCTTCAAGACTCTGGAGGCCGAGCCGATGATGCGTATTCCCCAGCGCAGCGAGGGCCAGCATATTGAGTTGATGGGAGATACCGGGGCGGGCAAGACGACCCTCATCATGCAGCTCCTCCGCCAGATACAGGCGCGCGGACAATCGGCCATCGTCTATGACCCGGCCTGTGAGTTCGTGCAGAGGTTCTACGACAAGGACCGGCAAGACATCATTCTCAATCCTCTCGACAAGCGATGCCCCTACTGGGGGCCGTCTGAGGAGCTTCGGCGTCGAGCCGAGGCGAAGGCGATTGCGGCGTCTCTTTACCAACCCACGACCGACCGCAAGGGAGAATTTTTCGTCGAGACACCCCAGAAAATCTTTGCCCATCTGCTGACCTTCGGCCCGACTCCCGAGGAGCTTGTGCATTGGATGGCTAACCCCGATGAGATCGACCGCCGTGTTCAGGGAACGGAGATGGCGAGCATGATTGCGAAGGGAGCGCAACAGCAACGGAATGGCGTTCTGGCATCTCTTGGCCTGATAGCCGACAGCCTGCGGATGCTCCCCACGAAGGAGAAGGCGGAAACGGCTTGGAGCGCGACGGAATGGGCAGAAAGGCGGCAGGGATGGATCTTCATTACCTCCAAACCGAGTGAGCGCGAGGCCTTGCGCCCGCTGCATAGCCTCTGGATAGATTTGCTCGTCCTGCGCCTGCTGAACGAGCCCAAAGAGGACCAGCGGCCTGTCTGGTTTGTCCTTGACGAACTCGCCAGCCTGCAGCGGCTCCCGCAACTCCATACCGCCATCACAGAGAACCGAAAATCCCGGAATCCGCTCGTGCTGGGGTTTCAGGGCAAGGCGCAGCTTGAGGTCATTTACGGCCACATGGCCGAGGTCATGCTGTCCCAACCGGCCACGAAGATTTTCCTGAAGACCACGGAGCCGAAGGCCGCCGAGTGGGTCTCGAATGCCATCGGCAAAGTCGAGATCGAGCGGATGAGAGAGACACACTTCGACGGTACGAGGTCGGGCAAGAACTTCGCCCTAGACCGTCAAGTTGAGCCATTGGTGCTCGACTCAGAGATATCGGGTTTGGCCGACAAACACGCCTTCCTGAAGCTCGGAAATCACGTCGCCCGATTCTCGTTCGCCTATACCGATATTCCTGCGATCCACCCCGCATTCGTGCCGCGACCACTTGAAGACGACGACCTTGCGTTTGATCCGAAGACGCTGCAAAAGAAGCCACCGAAATCGGCCCCGATTGTTGAGGAGTCCGTCGAGGACGAAGATACGCCGGAGCCACAGCGCAGCAGCTATTCGATGGGGATGTAGCCAATGCTCAACATCTCCAAACCGCTGTCCGCTTCCCAGGCGCAGACCTATCACGCCAAGGAATTCACTTCCGCTGAACAGAACTATTGGAAGCAGGACGGCACAATTTTGGGTGAGTGGCACGGCGCGCTGGCTGCGAACTTTGGTCTCGCGGGCGGCGTCAATGCAGAAGACTTTGCGCGTCTCGCCCAAGGTCAGCATCCCCGGACTGGCGAACAGCTCGTCAGTCACCGTGTCGTGCAGGAATACAAGACCGAAGAGGGTAAGACCGTTGCACCGGTAGAACATCGAGCGGGCTGGGACGCCACATTTTCGGCTCCAAAGTCTGTTTCTCTGACAGCGCTTGTAGGCGGGGACGACCGGGTAAGAGAGGCACACAGGGAAGCGGTCAACTTCGCTTTGACCGAGCTGGAGCGATACATCCAGGCCCGTATTGGTGGGAATCAACCTGCAGAAACAACGGGGAAATTCGCCGTCGCCAAGTTTGAGCATGACACCGCGCGTCCCGTGGATGGGTATGCGGCTCCCCAACTCCACGCCCATGCAGTCATCTTCAATATGACCGAACGCGAAGACGGCAACATGAGGGCGCTGCAGCCCAAGAGTTTGTTTGAAAGCCAGCAATTTGCGACAGCCGTGTATCAGTCTTCGCTGACGTATCGGCTGTCGCAGCTTGGTTACGAAATCGAGCCTGGGAGAAGCGGGGCTCCTGAGATCAAAGGATACTCGCAGGACTATTTGGATGCCAGCAGTCCGCGCAGTCAGCAGATCCGCGACTATCTGGAAAAGAACGGATTCGAGGGCCACGAAGCAGCTCAGATAGCCGCCCATTCCACCCGCGACAAAAAGCAGATTTTGTCACCCGACGAGGTGTTGTCCGCCCATCGGAAGCTCGCCGAGGAGTACGGCAATCAGGCCGACAAGGTGGTATCGGAGGCCAAAACTCGGTCTCGAACCAACGAGTTTCAGACTGCTAGGGCTGACCGCACGGTCAGGGCGCATGAAGCTGTCAGCTATGCCCGCGACCGGAGCTTCGAGCGCGAGGCCGTGACCGATGAACGCGCTCTCTTCCGTGATGCTCTGCGTCGAAGAATGGGCGAGGCCACCTATCCAGAAATACGGGCTGCATTCGAGGCTCGTTTTGCCAAAGACGAGTTTCAGCTTGTGCCGAATCGGCGACATGAGACCGGACGACAGTTCACTACAAGTAAGACAATCGAGGCCGAAAGGGATGTGATCCAGCAGATGGCCCGAGGCCAGAGCCAGGGTTCCTCAATCATGCCCATTCAGGATGCCGTCCGGTTGACCGAAGCGCATCCCAATCTGAATAGTGCCCAGCGCTCCGCCGTAGAGCAGGTGTTGGTTTCTCAAGATCAGATCCAGGGTATACAAGGGGTTGCCGGCTCAGGGAAGACGACCGCATTGGATGTAATCCGGCAGGGAGCGGAAGCGAACGGCTATGCCGTCGAGGGATTTGCCCCAGCATCTCGCGCGGCCCAACAACTCCGAGATTCTGGCATTTCGGCAGACACCCTGCAAGGCTTCCTCGCGCGGGGTGGTCAGGAGCAGTTTGCCGGTGATCCTGAGCGCAAACACCTCTACATGCTGGACGAATCATCGCTTGCATCCACCAAGCAGATGCGCGACTTTCTCGAACGCATCGGCACTCAGGACAAGGTAGTGCTTATAGGGGATACGAGACAGCATCTTGGAGTGGATGCTGGCAAGCCCTTCGAGCAATTACAGGAAGCAGGAATGAGTACCGCGCAACTGGACCAGATCATCCGCCAGAAAGACCCCGAACTCCTCAAGGCAGTCGAACACCTCTCAAAGAACGAAACCACATTGGGGATTGCGGTGCTGCAGCAGCACGGCTGTATCTCTGAGATTGTCGAGCCGCAGGAGCGGTATGAGGCTATCGCGAAAAGCTACGCATCACGGCCCGAAGGGGCAATGATTGTTTCTCCTGACAACGCATCACGAAGAGACATCAATCAGGCAGTCCGCGGCGAACTCCAGGCTCACGGTCTTGTCGGCAAGGAAGAGCAGAAGTACAGCGTCCTCGTCCCTCGTTCGGAGATGACAGGAGCAGATCGAGGATGGGCAACGCAATACGAAGTAGGAGACGTTCTCAGATACCAGCGCGGAAGTAAAGAACTGAGCTTGGAGCGCGGCAGCTATGCGCAGGTTGTCGCAACCGAACCGGCTGTCAACCTGATATCAGTACAGAAGCAGACGGGCGATATTGTTACCTACGATCCTTCGCGCCTGCGCGGAATCGACGCATACAGAGAACTGGAGCGAAGCTTTGCGGTTGGTGACCGTATCCAAATGACCGCACCATGCCGCGATCTTGACTTACCGAACCGCGCTCTCGGAACCATCGAACAAATAGCACATGGAGAGATTTCCGCACGCATGGATAACGGCAATCGCGTTTCAATCGATCCAAGCGAATTCCGCCACTTCGATCATGGGTATGCAGTGACTTCCCACAGTTCGCAAGGTCTGACTACAGAACGTGTCCTCGTTAACATGGATACTGAAGCCCACCCAGAATTGATAAACACACGATTCGCCTATGTCTCGGTATCGAGGGCTTCTCACTCAGCAGAGATTTTTACTAACGACGCCTTGCGACTCGGAGAACGGCTAAGCCACGACGTTACCAAAACTTCAGCTACGGAGCATTCAAAGCAGAAATCGCCAGAGGAGGCCCAATCGCAACGACCGGCGTCCACACCGCGAGCTGACATTGGATTGGAACTGTCGCTCTAGTGGTGTGCGGCACTGGCGCTTCGCGCATGCTCGGCTTGTTTGGCCTTCCAGTAATCTTCGCCAAAGGGGTTTTTGTGCTCGATGCAGACTGATGCCAAATAGCCGCAGAACACCAGCGTCCCTAAAACGGCGATGATCTTGGCGACCGGCTTAAGAGGGAGAATTAGCATGATGCTCCTCCACCTAAACGATCAAGGCTGAAACTATTTTACCTCGGTCTAATGGCGCCATGTGTAGCTTTCACTTCTACCTTGTGTTGTACGACCACACGATAAACTTCAATGGAAATCATGCGAACGCACGTCAATATCGCTGAGCGCCAGGATATGAACAGCTGAAGCTCTGACATTGATAACGCCGTCTTGATTTTGAAGCGTGCCTTCGACACGGAGGAACTTGCCTCGCGTCACGGTTACGCGGTTCCGCTCGTAGAGATGCGGATGGATGATGGCATTGGAGACGCCCGTCTCATCTTCGAGACTAAGGAAGATGAATCCTTCGGCTGTACCCGGACGCTGCCTCGCAATGACCGCCCCCGCGATACATGCGTACATGCCGTCCGGCATTCCTTTCAAATGGGCAGCTGGGAGAACGCCAGCTGCGTTCATTTCCCTCCGGTGATACGCCATTGGATGCGGGCCGAGCGTTACGCCTGTGCTGTCAAAGTCGGCAACCAGCCGTTCTTCAGTCGTCATCGGCCGCAGGGGAGCGACAGCTCCCAGTTCATGTTCGTCTGGGATGTTCTCGAAGAGCGGCTCAGCGTTTTGCCCGGCACGTTCGGCATACCAGAGAGCAGTTCGTCGATGATGCTTCTCGCCGGTCCAGTTGAATGCCCCCGCTTTTGCTAGCAAGACCAACTCACCCTTCTTGATGGATTGCACACGGCGACGCAGATCATACTCAGAGGTGAACAAGCCATCTGTGAGACGGGCTTCCATGATGTCTTCCGCAACAGCTCTCCTTAGACCCTTTACATAGCAGAGACCCATGCGGACAGCAAAACGACCGGTATATTTCGTGCGGTCATCGCCACTCAACTCTTCTAGCGTGCAGAACCAATCCGACCGTTGTACATCGATGGGAACAATTCTTACGCCATGCCGCTTCGCGTCATTCGCTATCGTCGCCGGCGAGTAGAACCCCATCGGTTGGTTGTTAAAGAGAGCACAGGTATACGCGGCGGTATAGTGATGCCGGGTATAAGCACTCGAATAGGCGATGGAGGCGAAGCTGTGTGCGTGCGATTCTGGAAACATAAACTCTTTTACAGTTGCGAGAACCCGCATCACCTCTTCCTGAGCTGCTGCGTCAAAACCGTTCGCGGTCATGCCCTCATGCAATCGGGTCTTGAGTCCAGCGATGATGGACTCTGAGCGTTTGCCGCCCATCGCCTTGCGCAACTCCTCGGCCTCGCCGCCTGTGAGGTTCGCAGCCACCATGCCAATCTTCATCACCTGCTCCTGAAACAGCGGCACGCCCAGCGTTCGTTCCAGAAAGGGTTTGAACGATGGATGTAAGTAGGTGACGGGCTCTCTCCCGAGCCTGCGTGCAATGTAAGGATTGACGAACTTTCCTGTTACTGGACCGGGGCGGATAATGGCGACCTGCATCGACAAGTCGGCAAAACACTTTGGCCTGGTGCGAGGCAGTGCCGACATCTGCGCGCGGCTCTCAATTTGAAACAGTCCAATCGTGTCGGCTTCCGCAATGGTTGCGTACACCGCATCGTCCTGGGGAAGCTGTGCATAATCCAGCGGCTCTCCGTAATACTGCGGCACGAGGTACGCGGCATCCTTGAGCACAGCCAGCATCCCGAGGCCGAGGAGATCGACCTTGATAATACCCATATCGGAGCAGTCGTCCTTGTCCCACTGCACCACCGTCCGGCCCGGCATCGAAGCCCGCTCAATCGGCACGACGGAATCAAGATGGCCTTGGCAGATCACCATGCCTCCGGAGTGCTGACCGAGATTGCGGGGTAGCCTCAGTACGTCTCCGCACTTCTGGAGATAGTGAGCAATCCGCCGGTGTTTCATGTCGAGGCCGGCAGCCTTGAAGCTGTTCTCCAGCGTATCGCTTGGTGCCTTCCACTCCCACGCACTCATGAGCCCGGCGAGCTTCGCCGCTGTCTCTTGATCGAAGCCAAGCGCCTTGCCAACCTCACGCGAGGCTGAGCGACTGCGGAACGTGATGATATTGGCTGTCATGGCGGCGCCCAACTCTCCGTATCGCTGATAGACATATTGGATAGCGCGCTCACGGTCTGTATCGCTGGGAAGGTCAATGTCGATGTCCGGCCATTCGCCACGCTCTTCCGAAAGGAATCGCTCAAAGAGCAGGTCAA
This sequence comes from Edaphobacter lichenicola, assembly GCF_014201315.1. Classification (NCBI taxonomy): domain Bacteria; kingdom Pseudomonadati; phylum Acidobacteriota; class Terriglobia; order Terriglobales; family Acidobacteriaceae; genus Tunturiibacter; species Tunturiibacter empetritectus. The sequence continues at coordinate 35,716 of NZ_JACHDY010000002.1, read as the reverse complement.
GTCCGACCGAATCGACAATGGTGATTTCGAGCGCATAGCAAACGACGCTATTTGCTGCAGAACCGCGGCCTTGAACCAGAATGCCGTTGTCTTTACAGAAGCAAACAACATCCCACACGATCAGGAAGTAACCTGCCAGCCCTAGCGTCTTAATGAGCCGCAGTTCGCGTTCCGCTTGCTGTCGGGCTTTTTCGTAGAGGGCGGAATCGTTCTTGGGCAAGTAGCGCCGGCGTATTCCTTCGGCCACCCGTTTACGAAGAAACGAATCCATCGTCTCTCCGTCCGGCACAGGATATGCCGGGAATTCGTATCCGAGCCCGGTCATCTGAAATTGCAGGCGGCACGATAGCTCGCGGGTATTGGCGATGGCCTCCGGATAGTCATAGAAAAGCCGGTGCATCTCCGCTGCCGTGTGCAGATGCCGTTCAGCGTTGCGGCTCAGAAGGCGGCCTGCCGTATCGAGCGATTTACGATGACGGATGCAGGTAAAAATGTCGAGCACTTCGCGCTCGTATGGCGTGCCGTAGCTCACGCCTCCCGTCGCCAGTAGAGGCAGGTTCAGGGAACGTGCAATACGCACCGCCGCACGGTTGCGATGCTCTTCCTCACGGTCGGAGTGGCGTTGCAGCTCGACATAAACATTACGAGATCCAAACAGATGTACCAACGTCTCCACGGTCTTGAGTGCAGCGTCATAGCCGCCTTGGGCCAATGACGCAGCCAGCGGACCTTCGTTGCCACCCGTCAGGCAGACCAGTCCGTTGCTATACTCCCCCACGTCGGCCAGGATAGCCGCGCCTTCGGCCTTCGTTATCTCGCGCAGTTTGAATTGGGTGATGAGGCGAGAGAGATTTTGATAACCGATGCGCGATTCAGCCAAGAGCGGCAAGCGCACAGGCTCGGCCGGAAATTGATGGGGCAGATAGGCGGCAGCCTGAAGACACTGGCCCAGGTCACTTATCGAAACCTCCGCGCCGATGTGCGCTTGCACTCCGCATCGGGCTCCTTCCATGTGAAACCGCGCCGCACCATATAGTCCGTTGCGATCGAGCAATCCCATCGCGGGCATCTCCAGATGCGCCGCTTGCTGTATCAGGAACTCTGGCATGGTTGCGCCTTCGAGGAAGCTGAAAGCGGATCGGGCGTGCAACTCCACGTAATCAGTCATACGTCCCCTGCACATACCAGCAGCGCGAGCGCGGGTCGAACGCGATGCGGCAGAGCCGTTCGGCACTAGCGTTCTCCAATCGCACGTCCCACTCCTCGCGGCACCAGTTGGCCTCGGACCACCACTGTCCACTCACACGCACCGGACCAGCGGCATCGCGGACGACGTAGGAGGCTCCGTCCCAAAAGACCCGTACCGGTACTTGGTTTGTGAGTGCAACGCCGACCATCTGCGGCGGACGTGAGACGCGCAGAGCGATGGGTGTCGAGAGCGACGGTCTCTCATTTCGGCGCGGCTGCGGAGGTGCGAACGGCACCATACGAAAGGCGTTCGGTCGATGATCGTCCGTCAGCTCCGGGGAACCGACACGTTTCTCACCCAGCAGCTTCCGCATTCGGGCGAGCATCACTTCGAGCTGTCCCGGCTCAGGCGATTGCGGGAGAAAGAGACCGTGCTGGGCTCGATAGGGAACGGCGGACTGTGCGTGCAGTTCCAGCCCAAGAATTGCCGCACAAGGAGGATGCGTTTCCAGATCAAGTTGTATGAGCTTGAGTAGCGTGGGCGTATCCTGCAACGGCAACGCAGGACGGACAGTGCGCTCGTGCTGTGCGCCGCCATCGAGACGAAGTATGACGCGAAGGGCAGCAATGGCCCGTGCTTTACCGCGAACCCGCTCCAGCAGTGTCGTTGTCATGCGGGAAATCAGGAAAAGCAGACGTTCCAACTCCTCGACCGGGAAGTCCAGTTCCATGCGCTCCACCAGACCAGCCTCAAAGCTGGCCTCCATCGGAAACATGAGATGGGGCCATGTGCCACATGCAAGGGAATGGAGCTTCTTTCCCACCTGGCCGAGACGTGAGATCAACTCTGTTTCTGCCAGCGCAGCCAAATCCGCACAGGTGCGGATGCCCCAAGTAGCAAAGGTCGCCTCATGTTCCGGGGTAAGGTGTAGCGCCGTGAGAGGAAGCTGGCCGATGGCGTGCGCCTCGCCGCCCGGAGGCACAACGGAGACACCAGTTCTGCTACTTGCAAGAGACACCGCCGCGTGAAAGTTTTCCGCGACCGCAACATTGGCAAGAAATCCTGCCGTCATTACGCTTTGCCTCAACTTGTTCGCGAGCTGTCCGGCATCTCCGTACAGAAGATCCATTCCGCTAACGTCCAGTGCATACGTGCCGGGCCGCTCCTCCACCAACTCGATACGGGGCGAGAACATGCACGCGACATGGTGAAGAGACGCATGGGCCGTATGCTCATGTTCGATAACACGACGGAGCGCAATCACTTCGGAGAATGCTTCGACGTGAAGTCGAGTCATGCCGATCTCCACGCCTAGAGAGCGTGCCGAGTTGTTCGCCGCGAAGACCGTCTCGCTTGGCGGCTCTCCGTCGAGTACCACAAATGGTTTCTTACGCAGTTCCGGGCGCTGATGCACGGCAGCCTGCGCAAAGAAATTCGAGGGATGGAGAACGGCATACATCACCGCACCCTTGACCAGAGAGTTTCTGCCGGCCAGCACACACGTTGCGTCGGCTTCCGCTGTAGGAAGGGAGAACCTTCATTGCGGTTGCGCTCCCGCGCAAACTCGTACTGTTGCCGCTCGAACAGAGGCGTTTCACCGCTGCTGCTGAAGGGAATTGCCGCTGCCGGTTCGCAGCGAAGCGCCAAAGTGGCACAACTGCTCGCGCAAGGCGATTGCGTAAGAAAGATCAACGCAGTGCGCGCATGTTCTGCGGCCAGTCGGAAGCGATACCACGTCCCTAGCGGAATGCGCCGAGCGTGTTGTGGCAGCACATCGCTCATATCGAGCACGATGGCTCCGAAGCCTCCCGTCTGGAGTAACAAGTCAGTCGCTTTCAGTCCTTGCTCCAACCGTGACCATGGCTTATCTGTGACTTTCACTTTCTTTCCACGTTCGGCGGACATGCGAAGCCAGAGCAGACGCCGCAGCTCAACCCCTGCCGCCGCCGTCGCCTCGGGCGACAGGGCATCACTTATGTCCACCCAGGCGCAAGCGTTACCCAGCTGCGTGATGGAGGCGACAGCCGATAGAGCAAACGAGGTTTTCCCCGTCGAGGAGGCTCCGCTGACCTCAGTAATGCTGCTGCGCGGGATGCCGCCGCCCAGCATCGCATCAACTTCAGCTATGCCGGTGGAGAACAGTTCCGGCGCCTGCTTAATCTTGAGCGTTAGGGCAGCGGGCACGCGCTGAGCCAGTGTCGCTTCGACCTGAACCCGGATTGCAGCAGCCAAACCCATATTCGCTTTATCTTCGCCTATTGGGTGGGCATCTCGTCAACTGCTCTTGTCGCATAAGTTGTGCATTTTCTTGTAAGTACAAGAAGAATCAGGGCAAAATAGTGGGACGCGGAAATCGCGCACGCCGAGGTTTCACCCCATGTGTGGACGCTTCAAACGAAAATCCGACAAGCAAAAGGTCGCGAAGGTCTTCGAGGTTACGGCAGGGATGGAAGAGGTCGATTTTGCGCCCGGGGATGACCTGCGCCCGCAGTCCATGCAACCCATCATCTACACGAACGAGGCGGGAGAACGGCAGATTAAGATGATGCGTTGGGGCTTTAAGTTCCCCGACCGTCTGCTCTTCAATGCGCGCTCGGAAGGCATTGCCCAGGCCAACTTCTGGAAGGATGCGTTTCTCACGGGACGGGGCATAGCTCCCGGCGACGCCATCTTCGAGTGGAAGAAGATGCCAGAAGGCCAGAAGAAGCCGAAGTACGAGATCACCATTCCGGGGCAAGAACCGTTCGGCATGGCTGCGGTCTGGAAGCTCTGGAAGAATCCGAAAACGGGCGAGAGGGAGCATACCTTCGCCATTCTGACCGGCGACCCGAACGAGTTGGTAGCCTCGATTCACGACCGCATGACAACGTTTGTGCAACCGCCTGACTACGAAGAATACCTCGCGGGTTCCGAGCGGCTCCCCACTCACCTGCTTCGGATTATGCCGGCAGAGGAAATGAAGGTTACGCTGGTCGAGAACACTCCCATAACCAATACACAGGTTGGTCTTTTTGACAGCCAGTAGCCATCGCCCTTGCCTCTTTGCGGACCAAGAATTGTTCATTTTGATGCATGAGCTGCCTCGACCCACTCTTGGATTTGCCTCACGCATTCTGGCAGGCGATCACGAATCTCGTAAACCCAAAACCGCTTGACATCCCATCCCAATTCAATCATTCGGAGATTACGCAACTGGTCACGCAGGCAAAGCTCTCCCGTCCAACTCCGATGGTAACGCTCTCCATCGACTTCGATATTAAGGCGGCGTTCACCGACGACAACCGCGAAGTCAAGATCGTACTGTTCAACGGAAAACTGAGGAATCGGCCTTATTCCCGCGTCATAAAGGTGAGGGTAGAGCCACCGCTCCCAATCAGAAACCCGCTCGGGATGAGCCACCGGTGGATAGCTTCCGCTTCAGTCAGTCCTTCTGAAGGCATCTCGATATTCTGAACATATGTGGCGAAGTCCTTGAGGTAGTCAACTCCCGATGCGAGCGCAGCAGCGCGATCGCCGACAACATGCAGCAAACCACGAGCACGGGTGATTGCAACATTAAAGAGATTGCCATTACTGCGTAGGAAGCCCAGCGCACCGGGCGCCACTCCTTCGGAAACAACGGGCGAAAAAAACATTACGTCTCTCTCGTCGCCTTGGAAGCGGTGCACAGTTTCAACAAGCAATTCTCGTCGCAACCTAATTTCTTCAATTGCGGGTATCTGCGCAATCATCGTGTCGATGAGCTGCTTCTGCGCACGAAACGGCGTTACGACGCCGACCGACCCTTCGTAGTGCCGGGTGACCAGCAGATCAAAAAGCGCATCTACAAGCGCCCGCGCTTCTATCTCATTCTGAGCGCCGCCCTGATTCGGTCGAGTGGTTTGGCCCGCGACGTTCTGCCAAATCACACCGGCTTCTTGCCCCCGAGGCCGCTTCAGCCGATCATAGGGCGTTGCCACCCGAAGTTTACCTCCGTAGAACCTGCGGTTCGAAAACTCAATGATGTCCGCATGGCTTCGGTGGTGATCGCGAAGATTGATGATCTGAGACGAGTCGGCAAGTCCTGCAGCTAGATCGTAGAGAGAATTGACCGAGTACATCCACGCGGCGCGTGTCTCCACGAGGCCATACTTGCTTTGCAAATCGGCGTCTCTTGCGCGTGGCAATGCGCTGATGTGGCGTAGCTGCATCGGATCACCGATGATGACTGAACGCTTTGCCCGAAATAGCAACGGTAAAGCTGAGGCAATATCACATTGGCTCGCCTCGTCTATCACGACCAGATCGAAGTGTCCTGGCTCGAACGGCAATTTGCCTCGGGCCGAAAGCGAAGTTACCGCCCAGCAAGAAAACAGTTTGCTGACCTTTGACTGCAACACCTTTGCTCTGTTCCTAACGGTGGCGTTGATAGTATCTCCACCCGGTCCAGTTATCACTTGGAGCAATGCTGTATAGTCTGCCAAATCCTTCCGTTCCTCTGGCGTCAGACGACTCGGCGCAAGCTGCACCCAGTCAGACCAGAGGCGAGTAGAGTTCTCGGCGATCTCTTCGGTTAGCGCACGCCGCCTGTACGCAATGTCCTCGAACGAATTGCTACTCCTAAGCTCTTCTAGGGCGCTCTGATATATGGCAACCTGCTTTGCGCCATCGAGTTGAGCGGTCAAGGTTAGGCCCCAATTTCTCAACACTGCCACATCGGGCGTTGCCACAACTTCCAAAGGTGGAACTCCAATGTGAGCGAGAAGAGGAGTTAACTCCCTGACGGAATCTCTAACAGCAGCTACCCGATTAGCACGGCGAAGCATCAACGCCAATTTGCCAAGGAGACTCTGCTTTGATGGGTCTATGGAATCCAGCGTAGTTAAGAATTGGCGCAAAGCTGACTCGCCGGCCGACAGCAATTCACCGTCAAGTGAGTTGAATCGTTCCAATCCAAACACGGTGCGGAAAGGCTCTACATCGGTTTCCAGCCGATCAACCAGATTTCGGGCTCGTAGCGTTTGTTCTTGAATTCGGTCGAGATCCGCCAGTTTTTCCGCGAGCCGACTGTGGCACAAAAGCCCCTCGTCGTAGCTCACTCGATCATCCTGGGTGACATTGCCGGACAGCATGGCGACAAGATAATCCGCCAATTTCGCTTGGTAGTCACCGGAGCCAAGCCGTAGCAATACCGGGCGGTTTCCAAGACCATTGACCCGAGCCTCGACAACATCAACTGCTTTGTTGTTCTTGCTAGCAAAGAGAACCTTCATACCCCGCCAAGCAGCATTTACAAGAAGGTTGGTGACAACCTGAGATTTGCCCGTACCCGGAGGGCCAGTAACAACGGTATGGTTGGCAACGAGCGCTGACTGCACTGCAGCACGTTGCTCCGAATTCATTGGGAGCACTTCAATGAGAGGCTGGTCGTCTGCGGGGCTGACAATATCCAAACTGCGAGAAAGCCATCGTCCAAGGCTCGTATGACTGACGACAGCCTCGCCAGCATCCGACAGCTTTTTCAGCTCGGCTTCCAGCCCTTTTGTGAAAGGCGAGCGCTTTCCCGGCAAGATGACAGCTCGATTGTAGATACCTGCCTGATTGATGAGCGACAGAGGCGGCCCTTGCGAACAAGCTTCGGGATTGATGGCTTCGCGCCAATCCCAATCTGGTCGAATGTTGACGAGGCGTTCCATGACTTCATCGACTTCTGGGCGCTCATCGATGGCGACATTCAGTCCGAGTTCTTCATCGAGACGAGCTGCTTCTTCGACAACGGCAGATGCATCGCCCATGGCAAAGGTCTTCAGCAAAGAGAAATTTGGAGTAGGAAGCTCGTCGGCCACACGATAGGCGTCGCCTCGCTCCTCAGGAAACGTAATGGCCCACAGCATCACCGGCTCAACAAAAAAGCCCTGCCAGTTTGCGGTTCTGTGTTCACGCAAGCGAACTGGATAGCCCATCCACGCCACGAGATTTGCATTATCTGCCTGGACCTTGGCAAGTATGCGCCCTACCCCCGGAGCGTTCCACCAATCCCAATCGCCGCCGGGCATCGGAAGGGCCGGAAGTTCAGCATAGTCGGGATCTCCATATCGGGAGGCGGCAAAAGCGCTTACCCCTCCGTCAGAATCCGGCCCAACGCACTCAAGGTAATAGCGACAGAGACGTTGAACTTCTGTCGGCGGTGCCATAGGCCGAGCCAAGGCCATGGTCGGAATCGCAGTATCATTGCGCAACTGCCAACGGTATGCGGCATTTTGTATGACTTTGCCAGCTAGGTTGTACGTAAGGCAGCGATTGACCTCGCGACGATCCACGCCGAGAACTTGAGCAAGTTCGACTGCCTTCTGATTTGGCCGCTTTTGAAGGGCCGCGAGGACTCGTTCGGGCAGCGATGGCAACGCGGCGTCTACGGCATCATTTGGGCACACGAGCACGATTCTCCGTCGGTTCAGGACTCCCACAACAATAGCGTGTCCCGGTCATTTCAACAGCTTTTATCTTTTCATGAAGGTTCTTTGCTGTTTAGGCTGCCGAGAGACCTAATCGCTTGCAGGGAGGACCCATCCTCCCTGTCTGCGGGCGCGTTGCGTCCTCCGCCACCCTCCTCAGCGGGCCTGTTCGAGACTGTTACGAAACTCTATTCTGGGACCCAACTCACCGTTGGTGCAACTTCCGATTTGTCGACCATCCGCCCAGAATTCGGACATCAACGACAGCGTCCCTCTTTAATGAATGCATTGTCCTGTCTACGACAGTTCACATTTCATTCGTGGATCACGCGTCTATTGAAACGTACGAATCCCGCTTGTCTTTTTCAATCCGCGGAACGGACTCGGACGGTACCCGCGTGAGTACGAGAGAGGCGTAAAGCCTTCGAATTGCTGCCTGCGCGTAGAACAAATTCTTCCTGGGACGGCCTAGCGAAATGCAAACGCGCGCCTGGAGTGACGCCGTGAGCCTTTAGTTGCTTTAACAGAAGTGGGTCCTGATCTGAAACGCTGTCCACAAGAAACTTCCCATCTTGTTCAATGTCTGTCAACGGTCTAGATACTTGCTTTGGCATTCTGCCGTCCATCTCAGGAATGCAATGACCGTGGGGATCAAACTTTGGGTGACCGAGTTTTGTGGCAATACGCTCCTCGAAGCGCTCCGAGATGAAATGCTCCAGCCGCTCGGCCTCGTCATGGACTTCCTCGATGGGATAGTCCAATACTTCGTACAGAAATGCCTCCAGCAGCCGATGATGGCGCACGATCTCCAGCGCGCGCCGCCTACCGGCGAGGGACAGCCGAACTCCGCGATGCCGTTCGTATTCAACAAGAGGGGATGCGGATGCTGCCAGTTTTTGCAGCATGTTCGTGATCGACGCCGGAGCGACTCCAAGCCGCTCTGCCAACGCGCTGCTCGTCACGCGCTCCTCGTCTGGTCCGCCCAAAGTAAAGATGGCCTTCAGATAGTTGTCCACCGATTCCGTGTTCAAGTTGACGCGGCGTGTTGTCATGCTGTCCCCATTTCACCGATTTGACATCTCTTCTATTTTAGGTGAACCTAAATAAATTAGGTAAGCCTAAATTGCCTTGGCGGCGTTGCCTTTCTAAATCCCCGCTCCAGGCAGATCCAGCACGAGATAGCAGGGGACTGATATGCGCGCACTTCGAGTATGGAAATACAACTTCATCCTCCTGTTGGCATTAGCCATAGTTAACTCGGGCTTGCTGCAAGCGCAGAGCGGGACCAGTAGCGCCCTCTCCGGCGAAGTAACGGACGCGAACGGAGCTGCTGTGCCCAACGCAACGGTGACCGTCACGGATGTGAACACGAAAGCGACCCGCACCGGCGCAACGGACGCCGGTGGCCATTTTCTCTTTTCCCAGATCAACCCAAGCACCTATCAGGTCACCGTAGAGGCCAGGAGCTTCGCTTCATCGAAATCGGAACCTACCGCTGTCGGTGTTGGCCGAACGGTCGCGCTGAACTTCTCGCTTCGGATTCAATCAAATAGTCAGACCGTCGAAGTGACGACTCAGCAGGGCCTACTCAGCCTCGACAATCCAAATACCACCACGACTATCGACGCGAAAGTAATCAAGAACCTGCCCAACCCGGGACAGGATCTGACCTACCTAGCCCAGTTTGCACAGGGTGCGCTAATGAATACAGCAGGTTCATCGAACGATGCCAAGGCGGCTGGTGGCTATGGCAATGTCGAGTTCAACGGATTGCCCGCCACATCGAACGGATACATTCTCGATGGCTACGATACGAATGATCCCTGGCTCGGACTGAACATTGGGCTTTCGACCAATCTTGTCATTGGCCTCGATGCGGTCCAGGAAGCGACCGTGAGCACAAACTCCTTCTCCGTCGATCAGGGACGCTATGCCGTGGCCCAGGTCAACTACTTCACCAAGTCCGGCACGAACGCATTTCATGGGGATGTGTACGAGATATGGAACGGGTCGCGGTTCAATGCTGAAGACTACTTCCTTCACGCCAACGACACGGCAAACAACATCGCCAGAAAGCCCCGGTCCACGGTAAATGAGTTCGGCGTCAGTGTCGGCGGGCCGATTCGCAGGGACAAGCTCTTCTTCTTCGGACATTACGAAGGCATCCGCATCGCCTTGCCGATCGTCTCCCAGATCACTCTGCCAACTCCCGCCTATCAGCAGTATGTCCTGAGACAACTAGCCGTTGGTGGAACCGATCCTGTCACGGGGACTTCTTTTCCGGCGCAGCCAGCAGAGATTCCGTTCTATCAGAAGATCTTTTCACTGTTGCCGGCGCCGGGTGGGTCACCGGTGCCCATCGTTGGATGCCCCCTCGGGACGAATGGTGACGGCTGCGCCAGCCAGCGCCAGGCATCGCTCAACAACAGCGACGGCGAGAACCTTATCGTTGTAAAGATCGACCACACCATCAACGCGAAGGACAGCATCTGGTATCGCTTCCAGCAGGACACTGGACTTCAGGCGGCGTACACCGATCCGATCAACCCTATCTTCAACTCTTATTCTCCGCAACCACAGCGCACTCTCGTTGTCGGTTACACCCATCTGTTCAGCCCGACGTTAGTGAACCAGTTCAATCCTGGCGCAAGCTGGTATGCCAGCATCTTCGAGCCAAACAACTACTCCCGGGTCCAGCAGACCTTTCCCATCGTGCTCGCATCCGGGAGCAGTAGCGTACCTTTCACAACCATCGGCGGCAATAACAATACTTACCCGCAAGGCCGTAAGGTCACGCAGTGGCAGATCAATGACAACCTAACCTGGACTCATGGAAAGCACACATGGAAGTTCGGCATCAACACCCGCCGCCTCGACGTGAGCAACTATGACCTTGGCGAAGGCACGGTGCCGACTGTGACCTACAACGATCTTGCACAGTTCACCTATGGCGCTGCCTATACAGCCAGCGAGAGCTTCCCGGTTTCGCTGAAAGAGAGAGTTTCGTCGGGAAACCTCGAATACTACGCGATGGACACGTACAAACCTTCGCCGAAAGTAACGCTCACCGCTGGAATGCGCGTAACCTGGAACACCAACGTCACCAGCGCAAAGGATCTCTTCTCCAGAACAGCCGAGTCCTTTCTCGATGCTTCGCATGAAACCAATCGACCGCTCAATCAGGTTGTCCTCGGCAATGTTCACAACCTGTTTCCAGGAACACCGCTGTTTGTTTACCAGCCAAGGGTGTCCTTTGCCTATCAGCTTCTCTCCCATACTGCTGTCCATGGTGGGTTTGGAGTCTTCAATGACATCATTCCCATGCAAATTGCCGACCTTGCGGCGATGAACGCTCCCAACGATCCTACGTTTGTGGGTGGCATCGGCGGACAGGTCGGTGGAATCGCCATTGCGCCAGGTGTTCCAGGAAGCGCCATTGATGCCGCCGTAAATGCCAACAACTCTTTTCAGACAACCTTCCGCTCCGGCGGCGCTCCCTGTGTGGGCATTCAGCCGGGTGCTGCAACCTGTCCGCTAGCGGTGAGTCTCAACACCTTCCCCAGTGGAACGCTCAAGACCCCGTATTACTATCAGTACACCCTTGGCATCGAGCAGCAGATCAGGACACGCGGCAATCTGCGCGCCGATTTCGTTGGCACCCGCGGACTGCATGAGCCTTTCCAGGTGCAGCTCAACGGCTATCAAACGATCTGCGATGGATGCTTCGCGCCCTTTCCTTATCAGCAACCGCTCGACCAGCGCTTCGGCAATGTAAACGAGTTCCGCACGGATGCCAACAGCAGCTATGCAGGGTTGCAGACCGTCTATACCCAGCAGTGGGGCGGACTGACGCTACGCGGCAACTACACGCTCAGCCATTGTCTCGATGAGGTGTCGAATGGCGGTTTGCTTGCGTTCTCGACACAGGGCCTCTTGTCCCCTCTGCCTGGAGAACTGAGACGGCAGTATGCCAGTTGTGACTATGACGTGCGACACAATGTCTCGGCTTTTGGCCTTTACCAAGTACCGTTCCATTCCAGCCACGCTGTTCTGCGGCAGATCTTCGGTGGCTGGTCCTTCTCCGAGACTGTCTTCCTGCACTCCGGGTTGCCGTTCAGTGTACTCAGTCAGCCTTACATCGCCAATGGTAACGGCGTCTTCCAGGCAAATGGAGCGAGCACAGTCCAGTTCAACGCGCCTGCTTATGCCAACCGGGTGCCCGGCGTACCCGTATACAGCAAAGATGCGGTCACAGGCGTGACTGTGGCAGGCACGAAACAATGGCTCAACCCGAATGCGTTCGTCTCTGTAGTCGATCCCGCAACCGGAGCATGTACTGGAGGAGACTCGCCAGTGAACTGTCAGTTCGGCGACTCGGGACGCAACTCTGTTCGCGGGCCACACTACACAAGCTCGGACATCTACATCAGCAAAACGTTTCCGATTCGAGAGGGCATAACGTTCCGCCTGGACGCACAGATGTTCAATCCTTTCAATCATCCCAACTTCGCCCTGCCCAGCCAGGTCGAAGCCGGTGTGCCTGGCGGTTCAATCCCGGCACGGTTCGGAACCCTCCAAAGCACAATCTCGCCTCCTACGGGGCTATTGGGTGTTGGACTGGGAGGTGATAGCTCCCCGCGCATGATCGCGCTTCAGGGAAGGATCGAGTTCTAGAAGCGGAAGGAAGCAGTAGGGGCGGCGTTGGGTGAACGCTGCACCTCGCGAGCCGCACTTCATTGCTAATGCCCCGTAACGATTACCGAATACCAATCAGCAGACCGGCGCTCATGCCTATGGATTGCTGGTGACCTCCCGCAAAGCTGTAGTCGTAAGCAGGTTCGAGGAACCAGCCGAAGCGGTGTTTGCCCGTTGGCCAGAACATAAAGTCTCCCGCCACCTCCCCGGCGATGGAATTGGTCACGGTCCCCTTTTGACTGAGGTGAACCCACTGGGGACCCACGCCTAGCATGAACTCCGCTTTTCGCGAGATGGTCCACGGCTTCTTGAAGAGCAAGTCAGTGTCCCACTCCGTTGAGTTACGTGTATAGAAGGGCGACACCCCTGCCTCAAGCTCCAGCCAGTTCTCTATGGGTGTCACCTCCGCTGCAAGATTCGGTGCGAGCGTCGCCGCGCCTCCGCTGAGATTCCAGCTTGTCGCTGCGCCAAGCTCAAGGATGGCTATTGGGTCTTTGTCTTCGCCAGGTTCTTGCCGATGGCCGGTGGACGACTTAGAGGAAGTTTGCCCTTGAGCAGGCAGACACAAAAACAGAAATAGGCACGCTCCAGCGAGCGTGAACACGCGTATAGGCATATGAAGTCTCCAGAGTGAGTTGTATATGTGTCCGTGCCAAGGCGCGGAATGCTCAGGCTAAGTGGAGACGGCAATGCGGGGCGGTCGAAATATTGGCGACCGCGGCGCGATAACAGCTGAAGGCGGTTCAGTGCAAATAGCAGCGGTCACTTTATTTACCGAAGCCAGAACTGGACCTACCTTCGGAAGTCCGTGAAAGCCACAGCACCAGCAGATGCCATTACACGTGTCCGGCGTGACAGGCAGCTGATGGTTGGCAAGAGGCTGTTGCAGCGAAGAAGAGGTGACCAAGAGCGATCCATCACACAGATCACAGTGGGGCGAGTGAACTGCCAGACAAGCCAACACCGCACACAACAGCCACGCGATAACGTGGCTCCGCGTTGTGATGGAACGGTCCATGTTGCTAACGATAAATCTCCGCCGGCCAGATCACCAGCGGCTCCTTTCAAAATGGGCTTTATACGAAATCCATTGTATTGGGAACCGCTCTCTGAGGTGTTGGTTGAACGAGGCCAGGTACGGCGATCGTGCGGATCGGGCTGCCATCAAATCTCATTCTGAAGCAAGTGACGGACGCAGCCGTCCACGAATTCGCACCTAGTCAAGCCGCATGGGTTCCTTCATCAGAGCACGGACGTAGAAGAACGCTATCAGCAACAGAAGAATCCACGACAGAACAATGAGGATTGTGCTCACCCAACCTGAACGGACAAAGTTCCGCATCGCGCCCGTCCTCAGACCTGTACCGGAGCCTGCTCGTGGCTGGCAGTCTCGCTCTTTTCACTAGGCGGCAGCAGTCGCGTCGAATTCAGAATGAACGTCAACTCGGATGCGACGTGGATAAACGCTGCAAGCAGCGGATTCAGCAATCCAACTGCAGCCAGACCGATGCCGATGGTGTCCACGATAAGAGTGCCGTAGAAATTCTGGAAGATAATTCGGCGGCAGTTCCGGGCGATGCGGACGGTTTCGACGAACTTCATCAGGTCATTGCCAATCAGCACTACGTCGGCGCTTTCACGGGCGACATCGGTCCCTGCTCCCATGGCGACACCGACAGTCGCTTCACTGAGCGCTGGAGCGTCGTTGATGCCGTCTCCGAGCATCGCAACTGTGCGTCCCTTGCTCACCTGCTGGGCGATAAAGGCGGTCTTCTGTTCCGGGAGGAGTTCGGAGTGGGCTTGAATGATGCCAAGCCGATCGGCGACGGCCTCCGCGACCGTCTTCGCATCTCCGGTCAACAAGACAACTTTAATGCCCATGTCTGTGAGCGCCTTTACCGCGGGTGCCGAGCTGTCGCGCAACTGATCCGTAACCAGAATAGCGCCAAGATAACGGCCTCCTTGCGCGACCAGAACCTCAGTCCCCGGAGTGGCAGCCGTTCGTTGAGGCAAGTCGATCCCGAGCTCCGTAAGCAGAGTCCGGTTGCCGACTACAGTCTGTTCTCCACGGATCAAGGACAGGACGCCACGGCCAATCCGATACTCAAAATAATCTGGATGCGAGAACGAAATATCCCGACGTTCTGCAGCGCGAACAATGGCTCGGCCCAGAGGATGCTCTGAGCCGCTCTCAGCACTAGCGGCTGTTTTGAGAATCGCTTGCTCTGAGATGCCCGGTGCGGCGTTGATTTCGGTGACCAGAGGCATCCCATAAGTCAGGGTGCCTGTCTTGTCGAGGAAGACGGTATCCAGATGCCCCAACGCTTCCAGATAAATCCCACCCTTGATAATGGAGCCCTGTCGCGCGGCGCGACCAATCGCACCGAGGATGGCAAGCGGGGTTCCTGCAGCGATACCACAGGCTCCAGCCACGATTACGACGGAGATCGTCGCCCGGATGTTGTGCGTGATGAGAAAGGTGAGCACCGCAGCGCCCAGCGCGAAGTAGACTAGATAGCCGGCAAGCCGGTCCGCTGTCTTCTGGATGGGTGCGCGTGAATGCTCCGCCCTTTCGACCGCTTCAATGATCTTGCCGAAAGTCGTTTCCTTACCCAGGTGTTCGGCGAGAACCTGAAGCGTGCCGGTCTGGTTAATGGTGCCAGCATAGACAGCGCCGCCAGCTATCTTTTCGCTGGGCATCGGTTCACCTGTAATGGCCGCTTCCTCCACAAAGGAGTGACCGCTGACGACCTGACCATCTACGGGAATCCTGCTGCCGGGACGAATAAGAACAATCTCTCCAGGGAGGATCGTATCCGTGGCCACTTCAAGAGTCTGACCCTCCCGGAGCACGCTGGCGGTCTGCGGAAGAAAATTCAGCATGTCCTTGATGGCACGCCGTCCGCGGCCTACAGTCAGTCCTTCGAGGATTTCGGCTGCCAGCACGAACGCGGTGATGACCAGCGCGGTAAAGAACTCTCCGATAGCCAATGCGGAGGCGAGCGCGATGGTCATCGAGAGTTCCATCGTCATGCGGCGTTCGACGACATTCTCGAATGCCTCCTTGAAGATCGGATAACCGCCGATCAGGGTGGCCGCCAGTCCTATTACGCTGACGCGATGAAACGGCTCCCACAGGTGGAACCAAACCGCTGCTGCCGCGAGCGCTACGAAGACGACACGGAGAACCTCCACGATTTCAAAGCCGTGTTCGTGGTCATGATCGTGTTCCGCAGCTGATTCGCCGCAGGATGCGCATGCGGAATGGGGATGAGCCTCGCCGGTGAGGCCGTGACTGTCGTGCCGTTCGCTCGTCACACTCATAGAACCTCCAGATTTCTAGTTGAGATATCTCTTGACGACCGCCATTAACTCATCCGCCGCTTCAAGCTGTGATGGACTCGTGTTCTGGCTCGGGTCGAGCACATGGAAGCGCAAGTGGCCCTCAATCAACTCCGCCATCAATCCGTTGAGCGCACCACGGCAGGAAGCGACCAGTTGCAAAATCTCTTCGCATTCCCCTTCGCCCTCTAGGGCGCGTTCAATCGCCTCGGATTGTCCCTTGATCCTGCGGATGCGCGACAACAACTTCTTCTTGTCCTTCGTCGTATGCGACATTTCATGATTCCTCGATAATAATATAGTCCCCTATAGTATATTTTGAATATGCCTTTGGACGAACAACGTTCCCATTGGGACCTCAAATACGAACAAGGCCTCCCCTCTCTTGAGAAACCAGACCCTTTCTATCTGTCCTCGTTCGATCAGTTTGTCGCGGATTCATTTCCAAATGGCGGCACTGCCCTCGACCTGGCCGGCGGGAATGGCAGACATGCGCTCTGGCTGGGAAAGAGAAACTGGCAGGTCACGGTCGTGGACATCTCCGAGGTCGCGATCCAAAAACTCGATCAGAAAGCACGTCAACTCGATTTGGCGTTGGACTTGTTTGCGCTCGACGCCAAGGAATATCCGTTCAAACCCGCCTATTTCGACCTGATCGTGATGTTTTACCATTTTGATCGGGACATTTGTCCGAAGGTGCTATCGACGCTGAAGGCCGGCGGCATTTTGATTTGCAAGAGCAGCGTCAGTTGGAATTCCTATGAAGGAGTCGCGCCAGCCAGCGTCAGGCCACTGGCGAGGAATGAAATCCTGTCGATGCTCCCAGGACTGCGGGTGATGCGCCATCAAGAACGGCCTGTACGCGACCGTGGTGTGGTGGAGTATGTCGGGAAGAAACCTGGGTTTAGAGAAATCACCACACCGAATAGGATAGGTATATGACTGAATCCCGACTCCCACAGGACCCCGCGACGAACAATCGCAGCCGGACGCTCGCGTTTCCAGTGGACCAAATCGGCGTCTGGACATCGACGCTCTGCGTGGTCCACTGCCTGCTAACTCCGGTGGTGCTCTCTCTTTCCGCCGTCTCAGCTCATTTCCTCCCGTCGGAAGAGAAAACGCATCGCACGCTGGCAGTCGCCATTGCCGCGCTTGGGGCCATTGCATTGGTGAAGGGTTACCGTAGGCATCGCTCTTGGCGCGTGCTGGCGCTCATGGCTGTTGGCTTGGCCTTCATCTTCGGTGGTGCCTTCTGGGGAGATCATCTGGCGTCACATGGGGTTGAGGTTCTCGTTACTTTGATTGGCAGCGGGTTTATGATCGCCGCCCACAGAACCAATCACACATTCTGTCGCGATTGCAGTTGCAGCCACTCGGACTAAGCGGTGCTGTAACCACCGTTTCTGCTGAAAGGCACTACATAAATGTGCAAGTTTGGATTGATGTTGACTAGGGGTGGATTGTGTTCAGCGAATGCCTCGCGAAAGCAGACGAGATGTACTAGCTCCGTTGTCAACGGCGAGCGCGCCAGTCTGATATGTCGAGAACAGAACATCAGGGGCGGAACGCGATGAAATTTCACCTATGGGAACGTTTTAGCGATTACGACAACTCGGTTGATGAAGCTACGTTTGCGAAGTTAATCGAGGACAACTTTGCGTCCCTCTCGATGAAAGGCCCTACGACCAACTTGGAGTTAGTCGAGCGAATCGCCAAAGTTTCGAACCTAGGTATCCCAATAGAGTCCCTGTCGGAGATTCTGGCGGAGCCAGAAATCGCTCGTGGATATGTCGTCTTCGGTTGCCCTGGGGACGCATTCGATGTGATCGCCAGAAGCTACGCGAACATGCAATGGTGGCTGACAGACAAAGGACTGAACATGGCAGTTGTGCAGCCCCTACACGAGCGTCTAGCCACGCGATTGATGGAACTTGAGAGTCTGTCGCCACAGCCCCGCGGCTTTGCATTTGAAGGCTTTCTCGACTCGTTGTTTGCTGTCTACAGACTTTCCCCGCGCAAGTCCTTCCGGTTGATAGGTGAGCAAATCGATGGCAGCTTCGATCTTCAAGGCAATACATATCTGGTCGAAGCGAAGTGGCAGGCAGCCCCGATCGGCAACAGCGAACTTCAGTCCTTTGCTGGGAAGGTGCGAACGAAGGCGACTTGGACCAGAGGTTTGTACGTAAGCAACTCTGGTTTTAGCGAGGAAGGTTTGACTGCTTTTAGATCTGGGGACAGCACGCGATTAATCTGTCTTTCCGGTGATGACCTACGCGATATTCTCGTACACAAACTCAACTTGGTGGAAGTCATCAATCTCAAGACAAGACGCGCTGGCGAGACCGGATTGGCGTACATCCCTGTCCGGGAATTGCTGGACAACAGGTGGACTTCTTCACTCTAGGGGGAGGAGTCTCCTTCCTCGCTTCAGACGCGCTGCGTCTTTCGCGACCGTCGCGTGATGCTCCTCGTTAGCAGTTCAGTGCATCGTTGCCGATGATTTCTCCGCCTTGCATCACCCGCTCCGCTTCCTCTTCGGATACCGGGTAGCAATGCACCGTCTTGGCTTCGATGTGGAGGTCATAGCAGAGGAACGAAGTCAATTGTCCTTCACAGGCACCGACCGGCAGCAGCGTGTTCATGCAGATCCGCAAGTTTGTGTCGTGAATGAACCTTTGCCAGAGCTTACCCATCGGCGTGTGGTAAAGGTCCTTGGCGGGCTTGTTGTCTTCGTCGTTGACGCGGCCATAGACGATCATGGGGTCGATGAGGAAAGGGGAGCTCTGCTCCCACAGCACGGAATCGAAGAACATCTGGAACCAACCCCAGAACGTACTCTTCAATAGATCGCTGCGGTAGTTCACCCAGAACAAGGACGGCCCATATTTACTCCGGGCGGCGACCGCTTCCTTCGAGATCGTGGCGCGGAAATGCTTGCCGTGATCAGCCGGGGTCATGAAGTTTAACCCCGCCAGCCGTCCCGCTCGCTTTCTATATAGGTCCACCGCTTCCGGTCGCCGCAACCGGAGGTTTATAAGCAATTGGTCGAGTTCGTAGGCATCCTTGGCGTCTTCGAAGAGTTCGTTGTAGTCGTCGGGCGTGACGGGAACGTCAGCCGCTTCCGCCATGCGTTCGCTCAGGCAATGAAGCCAATCCAGATGAACGATGCTCCACTGCCAATTCTCGATATGAGTCTCCGCCTCCCAATCGGTGGGACATCTCATCAGCTCTTCGAGTTCCAACCGTTTGCCGAGCAATAGAACAGTCCGTTTGGGGTGTTTTTTTGTGTAGCAGCTTCAATTGTATTGATTAAGGCGAATCAGGCGTCTCATTGAAATCCTGTTTGCTCATAGCCCCTTTCGGCGAGTTCTTCAACAAAGAGGGGCGAAGCGGGGTCTTCGGCTGTCTGAAAATTACTGAGGCCAACCCCCACCAGACGGAAGAGCTGCTTCGGCCCCATCTCAACCCGTTCGCGTAGCGCGAGGGCGATGCCTGTAAGTTCGTCGCAAGATGAGGGAGGAGCCAGAAGGGTGAGGCTTCGCGTGAGGCTATTGAACTCCTTCGTTTTGAGCTTCAGAACTACCGTCTTCGCTGCCCGTGCATTGGCGTGCGAAGACTTCCAAACTTTCTCAGCCAGGAGTCGAATCTTTGGCTCTGTGTCTGCCAGGGGAATGTCCTCGGGAAACGTGTCCTCGGCAGAGATGGACTTGCTGACTCGGTTTGGCACCACAGGGTTGCGGTCGATACCGCGGGCGAGTTGATAGAGGCGCAGGCCATAGCTTCCGAAGTGATGTTCAAGGGTAGACAGTTCCAGGGCATAGAGATCGCCGACCGTAGCTATGCCAACTGCCTTCATACGGCTTTCTGTGACCTGTCCTACTCCAGGGATGCGACCCACCGGCAATGGGAGAAGAAAGCTCTGTATTTCGTGCGGTTGGATCACAAAGAGTCCGTTGGGTTTCTTCCAGTCGGATGCGATCTTTGCCAGAAACTTGTTCGGTGCCACGCCAGCGGAAGCTGTGAGATTTAGCTCTTCGCGGATCTGTTCACGGATCATCTTCGCAACTCGCGTTGCCGTTGCAAGCTGCATCTTGTTCTCGGTCACATCCAGATATGCTTCATCGAGAGACAGCGGTTCAATCAGGTCGGTGTGTCGCTGAAAGATTTCACGGACCGCCCGCGAGAAAGCTTTGTATCGGGTGAAATCTGGAGGTATGAAGATCGCATTGGGGCACATTCGCTCCGCCGTAACCGCCGGCATCGCGGAACGCACGCCGAACCATCTGGCTTCATAGGACGCAGCGCAGACAACGGATCGTTTGCCCTTCCAAGCAACCACGACCGGTTTCCCACGAAACTCCGGATTGTCTCGCTGTTCGACCGAGGCATAGAAGGCGTCCATATCCACATGAACGATTTTGCGAAGAGGAGCAGAAGTGCCATCGTCAACTGCGTGTTGGGCATCGGAGGCTGTCATGGTCTGTAATCTTGCTGCACGTCACTTCAAGCAGTCTTCACACGTCTTGCAATGCTCTCTGAAAGCATCCCACTCCGGAATGCCGATAAAGGCAGATGTACTGAGATCAGCGAAGTCCTGTGCTTCAAGGAAGGCATAGTCGTTCGGACGTGCATCTCTAAGTTGACGAAGCAAATTCATACCCACGGAGCAAGCAGGAGGGTCATCGTCTGTCCATCCCGGGCCGGGCGAATTGTGAGGTCGTTGGCTCAGTGAAATCTCCTCGCATCCATTCAATCACATTCGCTTCTTGTTCGCCCATAGCGTTAGATTGATTTTTGGGGCGAAGTCTCGTCAAGGGAAGAAGTCTCTTCCCTTGCTTTAGCCGCTTCGCGTCTTCCGCTCCCCATCTCAGCGGGCCTGTTCGAGACTGTTACGAAACTCTTTGATCGGACGAAGACTGTCCCTTGTGCCACTTCCGATTTGGCGACAAACCCTTGAGCCAAGTGACGAGAAATGGGCTGACCAGGTTTTCCGGATGCCTCTGGCACGCGTCGCGATGGAGGCGGGAACGTATTTCGATCTGGACCAGCGAGCAGCGGCAGGAGCTCGGCGATGAGGTCATCGTAGCGAACGTCCGCGAACTGCGAGCCAACTCTCACAGCGACCGTAAGAGCGATCAGGTCGAATCGGATGCAATGGATGAGGAACAACGACAACAAAAGCGCTTGAAAGTGATTAGAGAGAACGACGGCAAAGGCGGTCTAGACTGTTGCGACGGGGATTGATTTGCCGGGTTGCAAGAGGCCGAGCAGGTCCTGGTCGTAGATGGATTTCTTGCGGTCGGCGAGTTCGGTGAAACGGGCGTAGACTTCGTCGACCTGGTTGCGGTCGAGCGGGTGGCCGAGTTTTTCGAGACGGTCGGCGAGGGCGCGACGGCCGGAGTGTTTGCCGAGGACGAGCTTGGTGTGGCCCGCGCCAACGGATTCGGGAGTCATGATCTCGTAGGCGAGGGGATTGGCCATCATGCCGTGCTGATGGATGCCCGACTCGTGGGCGAAGGCGTTGTCTCCGACGACGGCCTTGTTGGGTGAGCAGCCAAAGGCGATACACTCGGCGAGCATCTGGCTGGTGGGGTAGAGCTGGCTCAGGACGATGTTGTTGGTGTAGGGGAACTTGTCACGGCGAACCATGAGGGCGGCGGCGATCTCTTCAAGAGCGGCGTTGCCGGCGCGTTCGCCGATGCCATTGATGGTGCACTCGACCTGGCGGGCGCCGCCTTCGATGCCGGCCAGAGAGTTGGCTACGGCCATACCGAGGTCGTTGTGGCAGTGTGCGGAGAGGACTATGTCGTCAATTCCCGGGACGCGGGCTTTGACCAGGCGGAAGATCGCGGCGTACTCCTCGGGGGTGGTGTAGCCGACGGTGTCGGGGATGTTGATGGTGGTGGCGCCGGCCTGGACGGCGACGGTGATCATCTTGAGGAGGAACTCGGGGTCGGAGCGGGTGCCGTCCTCGGTGGAGAACTCTACGTCTTCGGTGAAGGAGCGGGCGAGGCGGACCGACTCGGCGGCTTGGTCGAGGGCCTGGTCGCGGGTGATGCGGAGCTTGCACTCGAGATGGAGGTCGGAAGAGGCGAGGACGATGTGGATGCGGTTGGAGGGGGCAGGCTCGACGGCGCGGGCAGAGGCCTCGATGTCTTCGCGTTTGCAGCGTGAGAGCGAGGCGATGCGGGGGCCGCGGACTTCACGGGCGACCGCTCGGATGGCCGCGAAGTCGCCGTCGGAGGCGATGGCAAATCCGGCCTCGAGGACATCGACGCCAAGGGCCGCGATCTGGTGGGCTAGGCGGAGTTTTTCCTCGTGGTGCATGGTGCAGCCGGGGGACTGTTCGCCGTCACGCAGGGTGGTGTCGAAGAAAATGATGTGGTTCGAGCTAGGCATAGAATTCGATCCTCGGTCTGGACGTAATCATAATGTAGGCTTCTGACTTCCGGAGCTGGGTATCAGAAGTTCTAATCGGGCTATACATCTTCCATCTGTATATCGCAGACGAAGGTCCGATTCAATTTCCCGATCCATAACAAATCAGCACTTTTTTTGAAGCTACGCACCGTATCGTAGCATCTATAGTTACGAGTAATTGATCCCTGCGATTTGCGGGGAGCCCAGGAGTGGGGATGTCGAAACGTATCGAGAAGGATAGAAGGTCTGTGAAACGCCTTCGTCCTGAAGAAATTGAAGCTGTGATCATCGACACCGTCTTCGAGGACCTCCTGGAGCACGGTTTTCGCGCAGTCACCGTTGAATCCATCTCTGCCAAAACGGGTATAGCGAAGACATCCATTTACCGCCGCTGGCCCAACAAGGCCGCCATGGTCATGGAGGCTTTCCTCTTCAAAATCGGACCGGGAATCGAATTTCCCAGGAAGTCCAGTTATGTAGAAAGCATTCGCCTCCAGATGCTGGCTTTGGCCAAGGCATTCCGAGGACCCTTCGGCTCGATGATCAAGGCCCTCCTTGGCGAAGCCCAGTTCGATGCGGAATTGGCTGAGGCCTTTCGCACGCGTTGGATCACTCCCCGACGAGAGGCTGCGAAAGAGGTTATTCAATCTGCCATACGGAATAAGGAACTTCGCTCTGACGTCAATCTGGACGAAACGCTCGATGCGCTCTATGGATGGCTTTACTACCGGCTCATGATCGGATCAGGGCCCCTCTCCGACGCCTGTGTGCGAGAAATATTTTCCGCTGTACTGGATGGTTTGCGCGTTCGGAAGGATTAGGAGCCGCAAGATCATCCTCTCCATAGTTATCTCTAAAAGGACTGTTATCTCAGAATGAAAGCAATTCAGATTACACAAACCGGCGGCCCTGAAGTGATGAGCATTCGTGAAGTTCCAACGCCTGTTCCTGGTCCCGGCGAGGTGTTGATTCGGGTAGCGGCCAGCGGCGTGAACTTCATCGACCTCTATGTTCGGGAAGGCCGTTATGCCAATCCGGTCCCATTCATTCCTGGACAGGAGGCCTCCGGTACGATAGCAGCTGTTGGCGAAGGGGTGAGATCCCTTAAAGAAGGAGATCGCATCGCATGGTGCAGCATCCTCGGAACGTACGCGGAGTTTGCATTGGCTCCTGCCGACCGTGTCGTACCCATTCCCGCGGACATCAGCTTCGAACAGGCAGCGGCGGTGATGCTGCAGGGGATGACGGCACACTATTTGTCTCACTCTGCGTACCCTATCCGGAAAGGGGATGAAATTCTGATTCACGCGGGGGCGGGTGGCGTGGGCTTATTGTTGACGCAAATGGCGAAGACACTCGGAGCACGTGTCACGGCTACAGTGTCTACGCGGGAAAAGGCTTCGCTCTCACTTGAAGCAGGTGCAGACGAAGTTTTTCAGTACACGGAAGTTGATTTTGCGGAAAGGATCAACTCTGCTGGCCGGCGGATGAAGGCAGTATACGATTCCGTGGGAAAGACCACCTTTTTGAAATCGCTCCTATGTCTGGAGGAACGGGGAACCGTTGTTCTCTATGGCACGGCGGGTGGAAAGCTTCCGACGTTCGATCTGGAGATGCTTGCAACCGGTTCGTTCCATGTTACCCGTCCCATTTTGAAGCACTACACAGCAACTCGTTCCGACCTTGTAGAGAGAGCAGCAGCAGTATTTGCACTTGTATCCAGCGGCCAACTCAAGCTGCGGATTGAACGCTCCTATTCCTTAGCAGATGCCGAACAGGCTCATCGTGATTTGAATGCTCGGAAGACGACCGGCAAACTGCTCCTGCTTCCGTAGAGGGCCGATTTGTAAGCAGGTACGTGAACACAAGAGACTGATCTTATTCGATCCATTCGTGACCGCAGAAAAACCGCCGGAACAGGCGTGGACTCATCCCAGCATGGGAATAGATTCGGCGGTGTGGTGTTAAGTTGAGAGTGAACAAATATGTCATGGAAGCACGACGGTATAGCCCAGGCGGACACAACTGGCATCGAGCATCTCGACGGGCTGTACAGCTACGCGCGGGTCTTGACCCGCAATCACGCAGAAGCAGAGGATCTGGTACAGGAAACATACGTTCGCGCCATGCAGGCAATGGGGAGACTACGAGCGGATAGCAACATGAAGAGCTGGCTTTTTACTATCTTGAGAAATGTCTGGTTCAACCAGTTGAGGAAATGGCGAAATGGTCCGCAAATGGTCGAGATCGAAGTTGGGGATAGTGTTGCCAACAGCATCATAGAGCCATCCAAAGACGCCTATGATCTTTACGTGAGCAAGATGGAGACCGAGCAAGTACGAGCGGCGATTCAGGAACTGCCGGTAGAATTTCGCGAGATTATCCTATTGCGGGAATATGAAGATCTCTCCTATCTGGAGATTGCGGGTGTATTGGACTGTCCTGTAGGAACAGTGATGTCGCGTTTAGGGAGAGCGCGCGCAAAGCTTCGTACATTGCTTTCAGAAACGCTGAAAAGGTCTGATTCGCCGTCAGTGAGAGGCGCAAAATGACGGGCTGCAATAATTACGGCGCGAACATTCAGCTCTTCCTCGACAAGGAATTGACCGGCCGGCAGCTTGAAGAATTTCGCGCTCATTTAGAAGAATGCGAAACCTGCACGGCGGAGCTTGAAGCAGTAGAGGAGTTGTCCCATCTCCTCCATCGGTCTCGGCCGCTGTACGCTGCTCCGGACGCTCTGCGCAGGCAAGTTACACAAACGATGGAGCTGTCCCCTACTTCAGCACCTTACTCACCTCTTCGCCTCCGAGAGCGTGTCTTGAAGGTTTTAGCGCGGCCAGTGCAAACTGCGGGGCGTGGTGTTCGCCATTGGCCGATGTTGGTAGCTGCAATTCTTCTCGTTACTGCAGGACTCCTGCCAATACCAGGCATTCTGCGGCAGGCAAGCGCTAACAGCTACATCGAAGCAGCAGTTGCGGCCCACCGCAGTTCTTTGAACGGCAGTCTTCCTCTTGAGATCAAGTCCGAATCACCCCGCGTAGTCAGCGCATGGTTTGCGGGTAAGGTGCCTTTCAACTTTCGGCTTCCCGAGGCCGCGGAGGAAGTCGGACATGAGCAACTCTACCAGTTAACCGGGGGACGCCTGGTCAACTACAAAGACGGATATGCTGCGCTGGTTTCTTATCAGATGCAGCAGCAAACGATCAGCCTTCTGGTTTCCTCAAGCAAATCTGCTACAGCTGTCGGGGGAGAAGAAGTCCCTTCCGGTGGAATAGTTTTTCACTACAGCAAGCAGGTGGGCTTTGCTGTCATTACCTGGAGCACTCACGGGCTCACGTACGCTCTTGTCTCGTCTTTACCTGGCTCTGGACGGCAGTCCTGCATGGTGTGCCACCAAAATATGGTAGATGGCGACCACTTTTAGGACGCATCATCGTGCCGTTCGAGCTAAACCGGGCGTAAAAGCGCGGGAACCGAAGGGGCCGACCTACTTCATGTTGTCGCTAACATACCTTCTGGCTGCCTCATGGTTCTCATCGTTCAAGGCCTTCCCAAGGCCCAGTACCACTTCTTTTGCCTCAGATGTAGATATGTCCCTTTTGTACCCTCGTGTGTTTGGCGCTTTTTTAGAAAGGGGAATGTTTGTTACCTAAAGATCGTCGATCAAGCAGCTCCCTGGATACCCAGTGCGATAATTGACGGGATCGATGCGCTAAACGGCCAAACTTGGCATTCTCCAGATCCCGTAGTCTTCGCTTTCGCCTAAGTGATTCACAATGTGCACGCGCCAGCCAAGGAACGATCAAGCGTCGCCGCATTAATCGGTCCGCCACCATGGGCATGCGTGGATACATACTTCCCAACCGCCTTAGCAAGATCCGCGCGGCACGTCTTGCTCGTACGAACCGCTGCTGTATCTACCAGTTCCGCAATCAGAGACTTCTGCACCTCATCCAACTGCGGCCGGATCACCTTTAACAAATCGACCGGCGCATGCTCCGGTGCTTTGCCTGCGCGATACCAGTCCGCCAGCAGCGCGTACTGCACAAACTTATTGGCTTCGATCTGTGCCTTGAAAAACTTCGATACCGACGCTTGATCCAGTCCCTTCGCCACGCCATCCTTCATTGCGTCTAGAAGCACCTGTGCCTCTCGCGGCACATCTTCCACGGCCTTGCTACTATCCCACTTCGCCAGCGCTACCTGTTCTCCAATCATGAGTCGGCACGCCGTCGTCTCCACCAGCGGTTGAAGCTGATCTACTGTATTCTGCGCGTAGGCCGCGCTCCCGCCAATTGCGACAATGGCCAAGATCGGTAATTTCTCAACGTGAAAATGCATTTTTAACGATTCAACTCCGATACTCTAAACACACAAGCGGCTGATTTATTCCTTAGGTTCGTCGTGCCGAGACTAGAAGGAGGGTTGCGTCACGTACGGGCGCTGCGCCGTGAGACCGCCGTCAAGGGTCAAGGACTGTCCTGTGTAATAGGATGATCTGTTTGAAAACAGCCATGCAACTGCATCGGCGATCTCCTCCGGGCGTCCGATCCGGCCAATGGGATGCACCGCACTCATTTCGTCGAGCGCCTCTTGGGTGCCAAATACGTCGAGCAACATCTCAGTCCTAACCGCGCCAGGACTCACTGCGTTCACCCGAATACCATATCGTCCGCATTCGATCGCGGCAGTCTTGGTCAAGCCGAGCACAGCGTGTTTGCTGGCCACATAGGGCCCGGCGGTTGGAAATGCTAGCAGGCCGCCGACTGAGGCAGTATTGACGATTGAGCCCCCCTGCCCTTGTGTCATCATCTGTTTGACCTCGTCCTGAAGCAGAAGAAACAGGGCTTTTACGTTCACAGCGAAGACGCGGTCAAATGTTTTCTCGGTCTGATCTGTGAGCAACCGGTTTTCACCGGAAATCCCGGCATTGTTAAATGCGTAGTCGAGCCGTCCGAAGGTTTCGAGAGTGAATGGTACGATCCGCTTCACCTGCTCGGGTTGGCTGAGGTCTGCCTGGATGAACGCCGCAGATCCGCTGTTGCGTTTGATGTCCTTGACGAGCAGTTGCCCCTCGCTTTGCCGCCTTCCTGTGACGACTACCTGAGCACCTAGCTCAGCGACACGCCTTGCAGCCGCAGCGCCAATGCCACGGTTTCCACCGGTGATGAGTGCCACCTTTCCAGCAAATTCAAAGCTATTTCCCATTCTCTCGCCTAACATTCCTCTCACTTGTTCTTCATTCGGCGCCGAGTGACTGATGGGCGTGTCGGGACGGATGACTGTCGTCGACCTAAAGCAAACTGCGATGCCGAATGCCTTCGGTATTGCTGCTGATAATGCCGGTCGCCCGAGAGGACCTGTGGAGCAGCCTTCACAAGCGATGAGACGGTGATCGTCAACGACGCGGTGTTGAAGTTTTAGACCAAGAGAGGCGGACCAGTCAGAATCAGATCAAATTTTTCAAACAGAGCCTCGTCTTGAGGTGGCATAGAGTTGCCCTTGGTTACCTCTCGAAAGAATGCCTCCATCTTTCCTGCTGGGGTATAGGAGATCAGCATCCTACCTCCATTATTCCCGACAAATGCCCATGCATGCGGCAGGTTTCTTGGTGCGAGGATGGAACCTCCAGGTCGAAGCGTCACACGATCGTGACCAACTTCAAAGAGGAACTCTCCCTCTATGACATAGAACCATTCATCCTGATGCGGATGAATATGACGAGGAGGGCCGCCCTTCTGACGGGTAGTGTGCTCGATGATGAACAACTCATTATTTGTGTCTCGAGTTAGAACCTTAAAGGCGATCGATGTAATTCCGAGGCTGTGAGCTTCATCTAGACGGTCCTCGCCAGACAGGACCGGATGAATTAGAGAGGGGCTGTTAGGTGTAAGTGATTGACCACAGACAGCAGCAGAGGCTGCCGAGATCGCAAGTGACATGAAAGAACGACGCTGGATAATAACCTCCTACTATTTGAAACGCTCAGTTCAACGATTTATTTCGGCCTTGGTAGATGTCGTCTGCAACACTCGGAATAACACGCCGGAAGAAGACTTATTCCCACATCCAGGCACGACATAAAAAACTTCCGGCTGAGTTCAGGGTCGCCGATGGCCACTCGCTGCGATAAACTCAAGTCCAACTGCCACGCTCTCGGCGTCATCACGTGTGCCTGGCTACAATCTGCAAATATATATGTAGATACCGCCTGGTCAGGGATGAGGCGGCCTTACGCGACAACATCGAATAGATCGCTCACAAGAGGGAGGTGTGACGATTTAGGAACATTCCGGTCCATCGCGGAATAAACCAGTTGTGACGGTGTTCTGGTTTCAAGAGGCCAGCCGCGTTCTTCCTCAAGCGCTTGCTGGCCGGTCGTTACGGACGGTATAACCATGTCTCTTGATGTATTACTCGATATACTTCTAACTCCAGTTTTGCAGCTTCTAGGAAATATCAACCTCTCTCGTGACATCGGAGATGGTCGAAAAAGATCCGACAAAACTTCGCCTCCTTATGCCCGGCGATTGGGGATGATTGCATTGGTCCTCGCCGTTGCGTGTATGGCTCGAGACTCTATCGCCCAAACGGCGAACGAGTCGATGGATGTACCTCCTCACTCCAGACTTCTGCTACGGGCCGTTGGAAGGGGAGATCAAGTTTACGGCTGCGTCAATGGCCGTTGGGCATTGAAGGCCCCGGATGCCAAGCTCCTCAATCAGGAGGGATCTGTCATTGGACGACACTTTGCAGGTCCGACGTGGCAGCTCAATGATGGTAGTTGGGTAAAAGGAAGGGCTGTCGCCAAACAAGTTGCTCCCGATGCGACCGCAGTGCCCTGGTTGTTGCTTGAGTCGGTCGGCGGTACCGGAAGATTGGGGACGGTACGATTTATCCAGCGTACCGGGACGCACGGGGGAAATGTGCCTGACGGTAGTTGCAGCCAGAACGCAATGCGCAGCGTTCCTTACACAGCGACATATTCTTTCTACGAAGCGGGGCAATGATCAAAACATGGCGCTCATAGCTGGAAGGGCGCAAGGCACGGCAGCGGCCTCCATCCTGAATCAGATCTCGAGAACACGTCGAAGCTATTATTGGCGCCGGGAATAAAAACATTGGCGCCGTGTTCAGTCTTACGCGGAGACCATTGAGGCCGACTCTCCACTTTTCGCGTCGTGTCTATGACCTACATCAAGAGACTCTGTCGCTGCTTGTATTGCTGACTCTCCGTCTGTAGAAACCTGCTTCAATTTCTTCCACTAACTAACGAAAGGTTTTATGAAATTTCTTATCGCTTCTATACCGGCGGCCGGACACCTCAATCCACTTCTGTCCGTCGCCTCGCTGTTAGAGGAGTCCGGCCACGAGGTCGCCGTGCAGGTCAACGAAGACCTGCGTCCTGCCGTCGAAGCCGCCGGTCATCGCTTTCTCGCAGAGATTCCCAACGCCCAAACCTCAGCAGGCTATTACTTGGAGACGTACCCCGAGCGTATGCAGATGTCGCCCGGTATGGAGATGACCGGCCACGCTCTCGTCCACTTCTTTGCCCGCAACATCGCCGCCCAGTCCGCCAGCCTCAAGATGGCGCTTTACGACTTCCAAGCCGATCTCATTCTCGCTGACTCCATCTACTGGGGCACTCTCCCCATGCTCGTCGGCCCTCGCGACAAGCGCCCCGCCATCGCCCACCTTGGGGTTTCCGTTGTCAATATCGGCAGTGGGAAGAACATTCCCATGCGCCCCGACGAGACTCCGGAGCAGCGCGAAGCAGAACTGCAACTCCGCGAGCACTTCATTCTCCAGCCCGCGCAACAGGCCGTCAACGCTGCCCTCGCCAGCCTTGGTTGTCCGGCGCTTCCATGTCCCATCCTCGAAGCCATGACCGAGTTACCCGACCTCTACCTGCACCCTGGCATCGAGAGCTTCGAATACCCTAACTCCAACTCGAAGGTACGATACATCGGCGCGTTGCCCACGCCAGCTGGCCAGCCCACGCTGCCCGAGTGGTGGCAGCGCCTCGACCGCACTAAGCGCCTCGTCCTAATCACCCAGGGCACCATAGCCAATCGCGACCTAGGCCAGGTCATCGCTCCCGCGCTCGTCGCACTCGGTGGCAGGGAAGATGTCACGATCATCGTCACCACAGGCGGGCAACCAGCCGAGTCCATTCCCGTTGCCATCCCCTCGAACGCCCGCATCGCCTCATTCCTGCCCTACGCGCAGATCATGCCGGAGATCGACCTGCTCATCACCAATGGAGGCTACGGCACCGTGAACACGGCGATCTCCCACGGCATTCCGGTCATCTCCGCCGGTCTTACCGAAGATAAGGAAGAGGTCTCTGCTCACGTCCAGTGGTCCGGCGCAGGGATTGATCTGCGCACCAACCAGGCGACCCCTGAGGCCATTAGGCACGCAGTCAACGAGATCTTCACGCAGCCTGGTTACCGTAAGCGCGCTCAACAGCTCTCGCTCGAGTTCGCCAGCCACGACGTCGAAGCCGAACTGATCAGCCTCATCAAGGAGTGCGTCCGCGAGACGGTCAGCGCGTAGCTCCACGCCAGACATGCCTCGTCGCTGCACACCTCCCCGTGCAGCAGCGAGGCTGCGTCTCTCACCTCAAACCTGGATAAGGAAAGCACCCTTCGTTTTGAATTCGAAAGCGGACCCGCAGTGCCGGTTCCGGAAAGCCTGATCGATTCGCCCTTTGCTCAGGCGAGACGTGCCTTTTTCGTGGGTCTGCTGTGCTTGATTGATCTTCTCCTGAGACCCGTCACCGATACAGACGGGTACTCCGGTCTTCTAATCGCCCGATGGTGAGAGTTCTCCGAGTCTTGAGCTTTGCGCCTGTGTTGCCCAGACACCACGGTTGCGATTCAAACGGCCGGTGCAGATCTTTTATCGAAACCAGGGGCCTAGCAGTCTGCCCACGACCGCAAATAGACGAGAGCATCGCAACCAGGACGCCTTCCGTCGAAATGTAATTCGCACGAGTTTTTCATTGACAGCCGATTGGGATCGCAGTGCTGGAGAAGAATTCTCCAAGACTGACTTAGAATCCACCTGCAAATCAACAGCGGAAGTGCTTTCGAGCTTTAGGATTGCTGCAATAAGCTCAGGACTTAGATAAGGGATCAAGCCAATAACCTCGTTCGATTCGACATGATGGATAAGCGGGAGATGAGCGTCTTCAACATCCTGTAGTGAGAAAACACTTTGCATCGCCCTGTATTCCTTGTGGGCGAAACAAATAGCGCGCTAGGTGTTCAAGTCTTCGGATAACAAAACTTGCTGTCTTGTTTGGGAATAGACAAGTGCTTCGCGTGTTCTACCAATACAGGCGCACGGCCAGCGTCCACACTGTGCGATTCGTGAAGATGAAATACCAAATCGTTGGATGAGAGGAATACGAGCCTAAAATGGGCGAGACAACCTATGCACTTGGACATTCGTCGGCTGAGATCGAGCGTCTGAAGAATCAGGCGGCCATGTTGCGACCGATCACGGAGCGTCTCCTCCGCAGCGCAGGAATCGATGCAGGCGTGCGCGTGCTGGACTTGGGCTGTGGTGCCGGCGATGTCTCTATGCTCGCTGCCGAACTGGTAGGCCCAGCAGGCATCGTCGTCGGTATCGATCGCAGCCAGGAAGTTCTCAACGTGGCCAGAAAGCGGACCCAGGAAGCCAGGCTTCGGCAGATCAGTTTTGTACACGCCTCGGTTGAAGAGTTTTCCGCCGGTGAACCTTTCGATCTCGTAATCGGTCGATACATACTGGTCCACCAGCCGGAGCCGGTCGCCCTATTGCGTAAAGCCGCGCATTTGGTCCGGCCTGGGGGAGCGTTAGCCTTCCATGAAGTTCGCATGGGCAGCATTACTAAATCCTTTCCGTACGTCCCGCTATGGGATCTGACTACCGACCTTGTTCGAATCGCTCTCCAGTCGTCGGTGCCCAACTACGATGGCGCCGATCGGCTCGGCGGGCATTTTTCCGAGGCCGGCCTGCCGTATCCCCATCTGTTCTGCGAGGAACTAGTCGGGGGCAGCGCGGATTCACCTCTTTATGGTTCACTCGCTGAACTTTTGCAAACCCTTAAGCCTCAACTGGAAAGAATGAGGATTATGCCGGCGGAGACAATTGCAATGGACGGCCTTGAAAGCCGACTCAGAGATGCAGTCATCAAAGCGCGCAGCCAGATCTATGGACCTGCGCAGGTTTGTGCCTGGGCGCGGCTCTGAACAGCGTTTGCTCTTGAACCTACGTGCAGAGGGGCCGCCACCAATTGACATCATGCTGTACAACCGACCAGGAACGAAACAGTTCTCGACCATCACGATTCCACGTCAGACGTGCCTCGTCGCTGTACACCTCTTCAACGCAACGGCGAGTCTGGACCTCTCGCCTCAAACCTAGAAAAGGAGAGCATCATGTCTTCGACCTTCCTTGAACTTCAGCCTCTCGAACTCCTGCCCGGCAATCTACTCCGCCCCCTCGGCGCTTTTGAAGAGCTCTTCTGCCTCTTCGACCAGTACTTTCCCACTAATGGAGCACTCGCGGCCCAAATCGCCGGCCACACAACCGTCCAACAGTGGCGCGACGCGCTCGACGCAGTACAGCAGCGCCACCCGCTGCTCTCTGCCTGCATTGACACCACCTTCAACCGCGTCCCTCACTTTCGCCGCGTCACCGGCCAGCGCATCCCGCTCCGCGTGGTTAGTTCGCCCAATGCCCGATGGCAGCGGGAGATTGCCGAAGAAGTAAACGAACCTTTCACTCCTGATCAGGCCCCTCTCTTTCGAGCTGTACTGCTCCATCAGGAGAAGCACTGCATCTTCATCCTCTCCTCACATCACGCTGTCTGCGACGGCTCCTCCCGCATCTTTCTTTTGCGTGACATCCTCCTCGCTCTCACCGGACATGCCCTCGAGGCTCTGCCACTGACGTCTTCTCGCGAAATTCTCTTCGGCGCGCAACAGCGCACCTCCACCGAGCCCGGCCTACCATCCTTCGCTGCTCCGCGCCCTCTCCCACCGCATGTGGAAGGAATTGCACTCACGCAAGAACTGACCACCGCACTCCAGCGCCGCGCTCGCGAGGAAGGCGTCACCATCCACGCCGCCATTTCCGCCGCGCTCGCTATCGCGGGGAGAGCCATCGATGAAAACTGGCGCAATAACCCGCTTCGCATCATGTCGCCTGCTGAGATCCGCGATATTCTTGGCCTTAAAGATCAATGCATGGTCTCCTTCGGCGGCGGTGAGATCTCGATCGCGCCAAACGGCTCGATGACGATCTGGGACCTCGCACGGTTCGCGAAAGATGGCCTCTCTGCCGTCAAGAGCACAGAAAATATATCCAGGATGATCGATCTCCAATCCGCAGCTGTCTCGTCCAACCTCACCGTCGAACAGGCGTTTCAACTCAAACGAAACGCGTTCAACGCGCAGGTCATGCTCTCAAATCTCGGCCGTCTCCCATTCGACGGCACATTCGGCCCCCTAAAACTCGAGACCCTCTGGGCACCGTGTGCACTCCGCGGCATCGAAGGAGAGCAGACCCTTGGAGCGGTCACGGTCAACGGTTCGCTGCACCTCACGCACACGAGCCCCACGCCAATCCGCGGCCTGCTAGCGGGTGTGGTAGAGGTACTCCGCAAAGCATGCGCGATCTAACCCAATTCCCAAACTTGACCTCGCCAGCAGATTCAAACCGCTGCGTCTCTCGAGAGTGCGATATATCTATGAAAAGAAATGCCGATTAATCACTGTAACGCAGAGCCCAAAGGAGCAGGAGTGACATTGTCCGCGTTTGTCGGGACGAATCAATTTCTGCCCCGTGCTCCATTGCATCGTCTACTGATAAAAAATCAGCACTTTTTTCTGGAGCTACGCACCGTATCGTAGCATCTAAGATTACGGCAATTGATTTCTGTATCTCGACAAAGTCTGGAAACGCCTTCGTCCTGAAGAAATTAGAGATCTCATCCTCAACACCGCCTTCGAGGAACTTCAGGAGCACGGTTTGGGAATAACTCTCGATGTGCGGTTTTCTAACAACTGGCCAATTTATTTTTCTAAGGACACCTTAAATGACTCCCCTCACTCCTGCTCAAATGACTACCTCCACTCCTGCAGCTGGCAATCACGCGCATCCGTATAGACATAGCGTCCCAACACTTGCAGCGATTGGGTTTCTGGCCTACTACGTGGTGGTGATGTGTCACGAGGTCCTTGGGCATGGTGTAGCGTTTCGTATGCTCGGCGCGCACCATTTCGTCTTGACCTCAACGTCGATAGATTCATCTGACATGCTCGCTGCCTTCGCTCCGGGAAGGTTGGGTTATCGTTTTATCAATGCAGCCGGGTCCCTCTCCACTATTCTCCTCGGCATCTTGCTATATCCATTGCTTATTCTTGCGATGCGTAAGCGGGCAAATATTACACTCCGCATTTTTCTTTGGCTGGTAGTCGCGGTGGGCATCTTCCATGGTTTCTGCTACATCATCTATTCGGGGCTCGCGGGTGTGGGCGACTGGAAAGAAGTGATCGCATTCTGGCCACATCAGACATTGCTACGTGTTCTTGAGATCGTCTTCGGCACACTGATCTGCACTGGTGTTGTGCGCTTCTTTGCTGCGCTCTTTAGCACGTTCCCTGAGAGCCTCACCCGACTCGCTCTGGTCCCATATGCTGCGGCGACGTTCATCTTCTGTCTTGCGGGCCTTCGGATCCCAAACGGAAGATATCTCATGCTCATTTCCGTGCTGCCCGCAAGCCTGATGGGGCAGGCCATCCTGCTCTTTGTCGCACCGGTCGCTCGCAGGCTTCGCAAAGAATCAGCACCGGAAGAAGTCGTTCCCATCAGTCCTACCGCTCTTTTCTTTGCAGCCTTGTTTATCGTGATTATCTTCCTGACGGCACCGGGCGTTCACTTCATGATGCCGTAATGCCCCCAAAAGGGCCTCTCCCCCTGGTGGCTCTGCCTTTACGTCATCGTGTACTCGTTGTACCTGTTGTAAACGAATTTCGTGGTGATGAGAAAGGCTTTCGTTTTTAAACAGGGGCAGATGAGAAGATGCTGGTGCGGAAGCGGAGGCAGATCTCCTTATGAGTTACATCCAAGGCGAGGGACGGAGTCAGGGAACACTGTTTCCTGTGGTATTGGACGACTTCGTACCCGCAGATCACGTGTGCCGTGTGATCGACGCATTCGTCGAGAAACTCGAGATGTCAGACCTCGGCTTCGAGCGCGCAAAGGCCGCCGATACGGGACGACCTGGCTACGATCCGCGCGACTTCTTGAAACTGTATCTGTACGGATATCTGAATCAGATCCGCTCGTCGCGGCGCTTGGAAGCTGAGTGCCGTCGGAACGTCGAGTTGATGTGGCTCCTGGGGCGCCTGTATCCAGACCATAAGAGCATCGCTGAGTTCCGTCGGATGCACCGCGATGCAGTAACGGCAGCGGGGGTAGAACTGATCCGCTTTGCACGCGGTTGTGGACTAATCCGAGGTGAGTGGATCGCTATCGATGGCTCTAAGTTTCGTGCTGTTGCTAGCGTGGATAGCACTCGCGAGCGACTTGCACTGCAACGCCACCTTGACAGTGTCGAAAAGGCCGACGAAGAACAACA